>DASULB010000065.1:0-3383 GCA_036278455.1 Chitinophagaceae bacterium
CCCGAAGTGATGATGGCCGAGGATGTTTTCGTGAGATCCACGTGAAAACTGATGTTTTCTATGGTTACATTTTTGGCCGCCACCTTGAACAGGGCCGGCGTGACACCTCCGCCAGGAGTATTGCTATAGGTGACCTTCGCATTTGAACTGTCCACCCCCTCTATGGTCAGTGGTTTATCGATCACCACGAGTCCGTCGTAGGTGCCGGTTGCCATTCTGATTATATTACCCGGCGCGGCATTCAGGATACCCTCACTCAGGGTATAAGGGTCTGCTATTGACCCATCGGGAGTGGTACTTCCCGTCGGGGAAACATATACAATTTGTGAGAAAGCCGCCGTACAAAAAACAGTCAAAAACAGGAGCAGGAAAGACAATCGAAGTTTCATCTTTGGCATATCGTTTAAAGGGGTCTTCATTGGAGTTTCATTTAAGCGAATTCATAAGAGCGCGAAAAGCGTATTAAGAAATATTGCTACTTTGTAAAACAGGATTCGATAGGGGTATTGCCCGAGACAGCATGGGCATTTCAAGCCCTGCTGCAGTGACAATTAAGCTGTCCGTATACCGGCCGTGGGCGGGCTTTCTGCTAAAAGCCAATTCATTATAATGTAGGATAACCGCCCTCCCTTGATGTAAGTGTATGCGGATTTTACCTGCGCATGCCATATCGGATCCAGTCCACCTGACCGCATGTGCATTACCGGGGCGTAGAAAAAAGCTTCGCTTGTTTTTAACTGGATAAATAGCGCCACCGCCATCCCGGAAGGAGACAGCTTTTATATCGTGCGCATGAAATTCAGGAATTCCCGGACATGAGACTAATGACCCAGGTTTGGATGGTGTTTTCATAGGTTAAAAAGGAAGCAAACAATCCTTACGGAAAATCTGCTTACAGCAACATGGTCAATCCGTTTGAATAATCACGTCCCTGATTATTCATTAAGATAATCATTGGTCAGGGGCCGAAAAAGAATTGATCATGAATTGCACTTTTATGGTTAAAGGTTAAAGATTCTCGGGAATGTGAAAACTGGTAAGCAAGGGGGGAAAATAGCAGGTGCCTGTTAACAGGCGAGAAATCAGGGCCTGTTACATGAATGACATCATCCCTGAAAAAAGAGGAGATGCCCGGTAAAGGGGTTGAATAGAGAAGGATCACCTGCTTCATTTTGGTTAAGGTCACAAAACTAAGCTAAATTTAATAAACTGCAAATTTGGGAACAAGGCGTTTTGAGGCGCCTTCAGAAGGAAATGCCCTTCATAAAGAAACGATAGCAGAGAAACTATTTATTTTGCGCTTAGAATCAGCTAATTAAAGCATCTCATGCGATCACGCTGCTCCACTTATCATTAAGTGGGAACATATCATTCAACCAAAATTAAAAATTTCAGCAGTCCGGTAGCAACGCCCTTCCCCTTTTCATTTTTTTATTTCTACGCCTTGTTTGTCCCGGTTTAAAAGATGAACACTCATAGAATAAAACTCTCGGGCGTTTATGGCATAAAGTGATGGCTGATACGCTTCGGCAAAGGAACTTTTGGCTCGTCAAAGCCTGACTCCATTTACTGATCAATGGTGAAAGATGGCATATTACGCCGACACAACCTATTATATAACATACTGACTATTGCTATTTATACTCATGGATCATAGCCCCAAGTTGCTGATCATCATTACATTGTTATCGGCGTCGAATGAAGATCAGCATTTTCATCACGGGACAAAAGAAAACACGAGATTGCTGTCAAAATACCTGCACAACATAAATCCACGGTAAGCAATTACGCGTTTTTACCAGCATCCACCGCCACGTTCCAGTCCTTGTACCTCAACCGCAACATCGTAGGCAATACAATTAACAATAAGGGCATCGCAATGACAAACCCGCCGATGACCGCTATCGCCAATGGCTGGTGCAATTGTGCACCGGCACCGATTCCCAGTGCTAAGGGCAGCAATGCAACGATGGCTCCGATGGCTGTCATGAGTTTGGGGCGCAGACGTGTGGAAATAGCATATACCAGCGAGTTATCTGTATTACTGTCTTTTAAGGTGGATAAAAACTGAAGCAGTGTAAAAATCGCGTTTTCGCCAATAATCCCAACGATCATAATAATACCCGTATAACTGCTCACGTTCAACGGGGTACCCGTCATGAACAATGCCAACAGGCAACCTGCGGTTCCCAGCACAGCAATCAACAAAATGATCAATGAGGATAAGAAATCTTTGGACAAAAATAATATAACCCCAAAAACCAACAGGCAGGCAGTAATCAATATCATGAGTAATTCGCTGAAAGATTGTTGCTGCTCCGCGTATTGCCCTCCATATTCAATATGGTAGCCTTTTGGCAAAAAGACTTTTTGCCCTACGTCCTGCCGGATATCTTTCATGACCCCTCCCAGGTCACGGTTGTTCAATCGTGCGGTGACCACCACCATGTTTTGTAAATTCTGCCGTTGAATCTCAGCGGCGCCACCTGCTATCTGTACATCGGCCAGATCTGTAAGAGGCTTCAATTCCCCTCCGGGTAAAAAAATGGATTCATTCTTTTCGGATACCACGCTGGAGCGGAGTGCGCCGGCATAGATCATACGGATATTGGTGAGCTTTTCGGGTTCCAGTATTTCACCGATGACATTTCCACCGAGATGGGTCTGCAATTGATATTGAAGCTCCGCCGGTGTTAGGCCATATTGCGCCAGTTCATCGGGATGTGGAATGACCTGTACCGATGGGCCCGCTATCACAATGCCGTCGAATACATCAGCGGTTCCCTTAACATTGTCTACGATAGAGGATACCTGTTTTGCAAGCCTATCCAGCCGTCCCTGGTCATTGCCGAATATTTTGATCTCTATGGGTTGTACGGAGCTGGTCAGATCACCCAACATGTCACTGATCACCTGCCCGAAATCCACCCGCAACGCGGGCTGAGAAGCCTCTATTTTCCCTCTGATATCATCTATGACCTGTTCAGTGGTGCGGGTTCTTTTACTTTTTAATTCAATGAGGTAATCACCGGTATTGGGTTCGGTAATAAAAAAGCCCATCTGCGTACCCGTTCTCCGGGAGTAGCTTTCCACCTCCGGCTCGCCCATGATGA
The DNA here is from genome assembly GCA_036278455.1 of Chitinophagaceae bacterium. Taxonomy (GTDB): domain Bacteria; phylum Bacteroidota; class Bacteroidia; order Chitinophagales; family Chitinophagaceae; genus FW021-bin31. The sequence continues at coordinate 3,114 of DASULB010000065.1, forward strand.
TCTTTTCCACCTGCTGGCACATATAGTCCGTTTCATCCAGTGAAGTTCCCGGAGGAGAAGTATAATCCATCACGATGGCCCCTTCATCCATAGCCGGCAAAAAACCGGTTTGCAGGCGCGGAATAATCAGAAAGATAATAGCCACCATACCGGCAATGATGACGAGGCTCAAAATGGGCCGGTGGATAAAATAGGACACCCATCTTTGTTGCCTGACCGTGTGAGCCTTTTTCTTCTTCCTTTTCTTTTTCTTCTTAGAAAACAGCAAAT
>DASULB010000066.1:0-3406 GCA_036278455.1 Chitinophagaceae bacterium
ATCACATTTGGGGAAAGCCGGCTTTAAATTATTTCGTAAATGTATGGATTGTCAATAGACGATCAGGCGAGGGTTGAAAAATCATTCTGATAAAAACACATTCATGGAACAAGAATATACCCCTAACGAACAAAGTAAAACGGGAAAAATCTACATAAATAAGGCAATATACGTAGCGACGTATTTGGGAGGACCATTGGTTGCCGGTTATTTGATTTCTAGTAATTTTAAGGTTTTCAATGAGCCGGGTAAAGCAAAAAAAGACATGGATATTTGCAATTATCGCAACAATAGTAATCTTTGGTGGCGCTTTTTTTATTCCCAATATAGATAAAATACCCACGCCATTAATTTCCTTAATTTATACTGCCATTATCTATTATCTCGTAAAAGCTTTTCAGGGAAGAAATAACGAGACACACATAGATTCGGGAGGCCTGACTTATAGCTGGTGGCGTGCAATTTTGGTTTCAATAATCGGCTTAATCATTACGGTAATTCCAATCTTCCTCGTTATTTTTTTTGTGAATGCAGAAACTTCGACAGCCCGGGGTTGTCAGGATGTTAATGATGCGTTGTATATAATATGCATCATTTATCAAGATCGCGTTTATAAGGATTTCTTTTATTGATCATACATCTTTTGATTGTGGAATCATTTGACGTTAGCCTTCCGGATATCTTATTTTTATGGGGCGGCAAGGGACCAGTTTCAGGCGACTTTTATCATCCAGCATCGCCGCTTTCTTGAGGCTTTAAACCCGCTATTGCTCAATCGGGATTAATCCTGCAAAGGGCCGGGCCATAAAAAAACAGTCTATTTCGCAGAGGAGCCTCTTTTTTTGTCGTATTTAGCCCTATAAGTTGCCGTATTTACACCCCTGATAAAATGATATTGCATCTTATGTTTGCAGAGCCTTTTTGATGATTGTAGAGCGAAGACATCATGAACAGCAAAAAACACTTATTAGCCCAGTATAAGGTGCATTGTAGATGGTTTAGCAATGCACTGGATGGTTTCAGTGATGAAGAGGCCAACCGGAGAATCAATCCAAACATGAATCATGCAAAGTACCTGGCAGGGCATTTATTGAATGCGCAGTATGGATTTGCCATGATAGCCGGAATAACCGTGGAAAGAAAGTGGGATGAACTGTTTGCCGGCAGGGGACAGTCAAAGGCCAGGGATCATTTCCCCTATCCGACAATTGACGAAATACTAACAGAATGGAATATGTTATACCCGGTTGTGATGGATGGTCTGGAAGCCCTTTCCGAAGAAGTGTTGCAACAGGAATTCTCCGCTTCACCCGTAGCGGGTTATGGGGTACTGGACAGCACCATTGGGGATCTATGGGCTTTTTTGAATCTCCACCAGGCTTATCATATCGGCCAGATAGGGATTGTGAGACGAGGTTTTGGGAAAGAACCCATGAAATATTTTTAACGTTTTGCAGCTTTAAAGTTGTAAATTCAGATTGTCGGTATGCTACCGGCTGAAGCGGAACGGTTTAAAAAAGATATCATAAAGGATTCTGACTTAATCAATTATACTATGGAAAATAACAATACAGGGCTTCCGCAAATCGTATCCCCGGAAAAGTGGCTGAAAGCCCACCAGGCATTTCTTGCAAAAGAAAAAGCTTTCATCCGGCAACGTGACGCGCTCAATGCTGAACGACGCCGTTTGCCCATGACCGAGATAAAGAAGGAATATGCATTTGAAGGACCCGACGGGACAGTAAGTTTATTGGACATGTTTGAGGGCCGGCGCCAACTGCTGCTGTATCATTTCATGTTTGCACCCGATGTGGGTGGCTGGCCGGATGCGGGGTGTGTGGGATGTTCCATGTTCGCGGACAACGTGCCCAACCTTGTTCACCTTTACCAGCGCAATGCTTCGTTTGTGCTGGTTTCCCGCGCGCCGCTTGCAAATATTGAACGGTACAAGAAGCGTATGGGCTGGCAAATACCATGGTATTCTTCTTCCAAGAGCGATTTTAACAATGACTTTGGAATGACGACCGATAAAGGTGAAATCCACGGATTAAGTGTTTTTATCCGTGACGGGGAACGTGTGTTCCGTACCTATTTTACTTCACAACGTGGAACAGAAACATTGGGCAGCATCTGGACTTTTCTGGATCTCACCCCATTTGGCAGGCAGGAGACGTGGGAAGATAGTCCGGCAGGCTGGCCACAAAGCGCCCCTTATGAGTGGTGGCGCCGCCACGATGAATATGATATCCATTCATAAAAGTAAAATGAACCGATGGCAAAGGGGGCTTGTATTTAAGATGTTGATCCGGATAAAACGCAGTTGGAAAGCTTTTGGCCGTGAATGAGAACCGGGTTATCTATAACTTTAGATTATCTTTATTGATAGGAAAATTTCCTTAACCATTAAAAACAAAATAAAATGAAAGTGGTCAATCCTTATCTGAATTTCAACGGTAATACCGAAGAAGCATTCAATTTTTACAAATCAGTATTTGGCGGTGAATTTGCCATGGTGATGCGCATGAAAGACGCCCAGGGCATGCCCATACCTGAAGGCCAGGAAGAAAAGATCATGCACATTGCACTGCCCCTGGACAGCGGTCAGGTGCTGATGGCCAGTGACAATTGTAACGACGCCACATTTAAGGAAGGGAATAATAGTTACATTTCCCTTCATGCCGATAGTGTCCAGGAGGGTCAAAAACTTTTCGATGCGCTGGCGGAAGGTGGAAAACCAAACCATCCTTTTGAGAAGCAGTTTTGGGGTTCCTGGCATGGCAACCTGACAGATAAATTCGGCATTAACTGGATGGTGAATTATGATGAAAACTAATCATGATGACAACTCCAGATCATAAGACTTTTTTCGCGCCACAACTTTTTATCAAAAGTGGTGTGACGGATATTGACTTTTATATTGCTGGATTGGGGGCAGTAGAGATCAAACGCTGGACTAATGATGACAATACCTTGCATGTTGCAGAATTGTCTATTAACGGGGCTATATTTCACTTGCACGAAGAGCGACCACACAAAGGAGAATTAGAACCAATAAAAAACAAAGGCGTCACCGCACTCGTTGGATTATTCGTTGATGACGTTGACAAAGTGATGGCCGACGCCGTTAAGGCAGGCGCGATTGTAATAAGCCCCGCCCAGGATTATGATTATGACTATAGACAAGGAGAAATTAAAGATCCGTTTGGACATATATGGTTAATTCAAAAAAAGATCATTTAGCAAAATCGGAAATATATGAATACCTCAAACAACAAAAACCTCCGGACGGTTAAAATCGTTTATTGGATAACCACCGGTTTGATATCATTATTTGAACTTTCGGGCGCGTTTTTTATGAACAGCGAAATGGCGATCGCCGGAATGCATCACCTTGGCCTGCCGGACT
>DASULB010000067.1:0-12846 GCA_036278455.1 Chitinophagaceae bacterium
CTCTTTTGAAACACGGAAGAGAAATGACGGACTAAAAGTATTGGTAATGTGCTTTGCCTGGAAGATCCGAGCCCATGGTGGAAATTGAATGACTATGCTTCTTTGAGGGCTTTCAGTTCTGTACCTATTGTGTTGCATGTATCGTTACCCCATATTTTGCTTGGGCATAACAGACATTATTGAGTCAGTTTTACACCATGGCTTTAATAAAATAATATTTGTTGGAGAGGCATTAAAAGGAATTACCGAAACAGGCCTTGGGGGGACTGGCCATACCGGTGAATTGGAAACTTCAATTATTCAATTGGTGGCAGATGATCTCATTGATGAAACACAAATACAAGAAGGCGGAAATGTTTCAACTTTTAAATGGGCAGAAGGCGACATGTTATAGGGTGCATCAGCTGGCTATTACAGAAGTATAAAAGAGATGACGAAAAATGGAATCTATGGTGATCCTACAAAAGCATCAGTAGAAAAAGGGAAGAGAATTACTTCCTGCGTGATAGATTCTGTAGAGCAAATAGTCTTCGATTTAAATAGCATTAAAAATGATTCCAGCCAATAAGGCAAAATCAATACCCGGCATTACAATGGCAACAGCGAAACATCCTGAACAAAATAATTACAGGGCGATTGCCATCATAGGGCTTTTGTTTTTCATTTTCGGATTTATAAGCTGGATAAATTCGTTATTAATCCCGTATTTTAAGATAGTTTGCGAGTTGAACACGGCAGAATCTATGCTAGTGGCTTTTGCATTTTATGTTTCCTATTTTTTGATGGCAATTCCTTCTTCCTTTATTTTGCAAAAAACGGGATTTAAAAATGGAATGATGCTTGGACTATGGGTGATGGCTGCTGGGACTGTGATCTTTATTCCAGCTGCTCTCAGTAGAACATACAGCATTTTTTTATTCGGCCTTTTTGTCCAGGCTACCGGGCTAACCATTCTGCAAACTGCCTCTAATCCATATATTACAATTCTCGGACCTATGGAAAGTGCTGCCAAAAGGATGAGCATCATGGGCATTTGCAATAAGGTTGCTGGAGCTATTGCGCCACTGATTCTCATACGTGCCATTACTGAGAGCCCAAATGAAATAGATCAATTGAGAAGAGCGCTCCCTACATTTATTTTATCTCATAAGACAGCCGTCCTGAATGAATTATCTTCCAGACTAATATCCCCATATTTGATTATGACAATTATCCTTTTCGGACTAGGTCTGTTGATTCGTTATTCTTCATTGCCTGATATAAAGGAAGATAATGGTGCAACTTCTCCAGGTGCGTTATCTGATAATAGAACAAACATCTTTCAATATCCGTATCTTATTTTAGGTGCGTTAGCTATCTTTTTCGAGGTGAGTGTTGAGGTGCTTGCGGTTGATTCCATTATCAATTACGGCGAATATTTAGGATACAGTTTCAAAAATGCGAAATTTTTTGCAACATTTATCATACTTGTTATGATCTTTACATATCTGGGTGGTACTATTGCTATCCCGAAATATATTCGCCAGAGGAAAGCTTTGATGTTGTCTGCTCTAATGGGGTTAATTATTTCAACTATGGCCATATTGGTTCACGGCAGGATTTCCGTGTGGTTTATTGTATTATTGGGTTCTTGTAATGCATTGCTTTGGCCTTCTATCTGGCCATTGACGTTGGACGGGCTGGGGAAGTTTACGAAACAGGGTTCGGCGTTGTTGATTATGGGTGTTGTGGGAGGAGGGGTTACTCCACTACTCTATGGATATTTAAGTGATTGGTATAATCCTCAAAGTGCTTATTGGGTATTGGTTCCTTGTTATTCATTCATAATGTTCTTTGCTGTCAAAGGATATAAGATCGGAAAGGTAGCTATACTGGCATAGCATTAGTGTAAGCTCATCTTTAACAAACAGTATTTGTCTATTGAATGATGCCCGTTAGCTGTAATGGAGCAATAGAATTCGATGCCTTTAGTTAAGAAAAAAAGAGCGTGAATCAATCAGGATTTTAGGAGTGAAGTGCGTTGACAATTGCTGTATTATAAGGGAGGTCAGGGTAGCTTTGAGCCATAAAATTTCATATAATTTCTGTAGCTGGATTATTGAGGTTATCGGTGGCGCGAAGTCCGTCAACCGTTCAGTGAACGCGCAAATCTATTATTCTGTCTTCGAATCATTGGGCTTCATTAGTGGCGCAACTACCATATTTATATAACCGCCTTCAGGGTGAACCTGCTATCATCTCAGGGATATACTAGGTTAATTTCCTCACCATTTCCCTTCTCCATGGCTTCCATTTTTATTTCTCTTTCAACGTGCCGGGATATTACACATACCCCAGAAACAACTAAAAACGGGAGGCCAGGTAATTCCAGAGATAGTTTTATATTTAATAGGCAGGGACCTTAAGGGAATCTATCTTGAATTCTCTTCCTTTGGTAAAAGATGCATTCCCTCTGGGCAAGGGCAAAAGTTGTGCCTTACCCCAAAATCCCTGGAAACAAACCTGTTATTCTTCGATTGCTTTACCTCGAAATTCAGCTTTAATTGTTGAACACGCTCAAATGGTTTCGATAAGGAGAGTTCTGACGGTTGCGCAATGGTCAGTTGGCTCCGCGAATCGAGTGCCATTAAAGACTTTTTGAAATTTTTCCAGGGCGTCATTTTGAAGCATTTAACGGATATACAGCGCTTGTCGCTCAACTTCAGGATAATGGATCGATTTAGCGATCGGTTGCCAGATGAGATCTCCAACTTTCGGGATCGATATTCTAAGATTTTAGATAATTCTGATTAAGACAGATTCATTTGTTCCAATCCGAGGCTTTGCAGTTTATAAATTGCTATTTTGACAATGTTAGATGAGTTCCCGGAAAAGAGAATTGAACTTGTATTCGGTAATCCCCGGAGACAGCATCTTATATTGTATTATGCAGGATCGCAGATATTATAGCCTGTGAGGGTAACGTCACTTGGCTGCAAAGATCTTTTTCAAGGCATTCCCCAAGTCCACCCCACGAAGATCTTGGGCAATAATTTTTCCTGAAGGATCAATCAGGAAATTAGCGGGTACTGCATGTATGCCGTACAATACGGCCACCTTATTTTTCCAACCTTTAAGGTCAGATACCTGGGTCCAAAGGAGACCATCTTTTTTAATAGCTTCCTCCCATTTGTCTTTTTCGTGATCCAGTGACACAGACAATACATCAAAACCATCATTTTTATACTTGCGATAGGCCTTTAATACGTTGGGGCTCTCGGCACGGCAAGGCCCGCACCAGCTTGCCCAAAATTCGAGCAATACATATTTCCCCCTGTATGATAACAGGGTGACAGGTTGGTCATTTACGGCTTTCTCTTCAAAGCCAGGCGCCATATTTCCCACTTCCACCCGGCTCAGGGTGGCGATCCGCCGTCCTGTTTCCTTTCCTTGTTCAGAATGCTTCACCCTGTCGGATAAGGCGGCAAATAGCCTGCGGCCGGTATCCAGGGTTTTATCATTGACATAATGCAGGAGTTCCCATGCACTGGCGTAGCTGTCAGGATGTTTCCTGATAAAGTCCAGCTGCATGATAGCGGCTTCCCTGCCTTGTTTATTTTTGGCGGTAAAGAAGGCCGATCTATACGTTTTGGCACTTGAAGAATCCCCTGCTTTATAAGCATCCATCCATTGTTCGTACAAAACCTGGACAGGTTTGCGGGTATTCAGTAGTGATTGATTGTATGCAGCATATTCATTGACAACGGGGCTTCCCGATACCCGTATATCATAGGCTGAATCGATATTACCCGTGATATGTATCTTTCCCCTGTCAATAAACATGTCAACCTTTACCGTATAATTGTGATTAAAAAGCATACCATAGCAAGGTTCAGCTATTGAGTCGTGAAAAGTAAAGTTCCCACTGGTAACGGTTACCGTGTCTGCCTTCATGTGACTAAAGCTGCCAAATGCCAGATATAATTCCCCGTCAGGAAGTCCTTTGATATGGCCGGAGGCGGTAAATACCATTTTATGCTGTGCAAGGGCACCCATTGAAATGATTAAAAATGCAAACAACGTTGCTGTTGACCTGATAGCGCTATTTTTCATTGTATTCTTTTTAATTGTTATTTAAAATAGTATCGTGTTATTTGGTATGGTTCGCTTACGGCGATCAATCGGAAAAAAGTATACTGCCGGTTGGTTCGTCCAGGAACAGCCCCCGTCCATGCAATAAGTTTCCCCCTTATTCCCTCCGGATGGCGACATCAGTTACTTTCCCGGGTAGCCCGCTAATTTGTTTGATGATATTACCATAATTACCCGTCTTGATATCCAGGTAATAAAGGCTGCCATCTACTCCGGCCAGCAGTGTGTTTTGATCGATTACCTTAATCATTGTGACCTGTTTTCCCCCGAAATCTGCGTCTAATATTTTGAAATCCTGGTTCGTCGGATTGTAACGATATATTTTATCCTGGTAGGTGAAATAGATGATCCCGTTCTGTGTTGCCTGCCATTTGGTAGTGTCGGTAATCAATTCAGGCCGGGCAAACGGACGTTTTTGCATCGCAGTGATTTGAAAAGGTCCGTTGAATTCTGCATTGAATTCCAATTCAAAAAGGCTGTCATGTTCAGCCCTGAAATAGGCATAGCAAAGCCCCCCGTTGATCTGTTGTAAATGCACCAGGGTCATATCGATGTGTTTAGCATCAAATGCATTTCCAATCACATTATAGTTCGGGCCAAAGTAGGTAACAGCGCCATATAGGTTGAAGCGTACAAATTGCTTTTTGATCAGGTCAAAACCTATGTAATTGCCCGGCCCAAAAGTACCTGTATAATTAAAAACAATTTCCGGCGACAATTTGTAATCGCCGGTTGCTCCCTGGCCAAACATCCCGTAAGTAGGAGCCATATTCCAGGTAGAAGTGGTACCTGAAAATAATATACCGTTAATCACTCCGGTGATCACGCCTAAGGGATTGACAAATATCCTTTCCGGCTGAAGCATGGTATCCGGCGCATCAAAATAATTATCGGAAAGATATTTGATCTTTTTAAATGTATTGGCATCAATCTGAACGCCTGTATTTATGCCGCTTTTCCCAAATACCCAATAACTGGCAATAGGTGTCTGGTAAGCCACCGGTACGGCCAAGAGCTGATTGGGGTCTCCGGGGAGTGCTTCTCCGGGGTTGACAGCCTCGTATATGCGTGGCTGCACGGAGTCATCCGGCTTGATAAAAGACAGCATTGCAACGCCATTTTCGTTTGTAAGAACTGTAGTGCCGGTTGAAAAGGCGGTCTCGCCATTGATCCTAAAATCCCGGAAATACTTCATTCCATTATCCATATTGGTAATGGTATAGCGAGCCGTAAATTGCTTCGGCCCCAGGCCAAATACAATGTGCAACTCCCTGCCGCTATACACCAGATTTGTATCACCGGGATTTACCGGCGGTACGTGGATGGTCCATAAATATGTCAGCTGCGCCCCGGATCCGGGTAGGGAGACAACAGGCTTTATCACCAGGCTGTCACCAACGTATACATTGTATGTACTATCCAAACCGGTAACGACGGGGGCTGCCGGCACTTTGTAAATGTAATTGCCTTTATCCTTATAACAGCTGCTGACCAGCAATATTGCCATAGCTGTTATCACTAATAAAAACAAGCGAGGGATGGTTCGTTCGTGTTGCATGGTAATCATCTTAATGACATAATTAATTTACTTCAAGACCATTTTCATCTATAAAAAAATATTTGCCGGCCTGGGCATCGTATTGATATTCTATTTTTTTTCCGGGATTTGAAGTGTTGTAAAAAGAATAATGACCATCACTAAGCTTTACGAGCTTGTACCCCCTGTCCGGGTTTTTGCCCATCCATTTAAACGGATCATTTAAGAAGCTGGTCAGTAAGCTTACGAAATACAGGTTCTTAGGTGCATCCAGACCACTCATGGTCAACGATGTCTGGCCTGTTACAATAATAAAAAGTTGATGTTTTACCTGCGAGTAATAATCTCCCATCCACATCCCCCACCAGTCCGGCCTTTCTAGCTTAGCAGAAAATACCAACCGGCCGGTGATCAATTTGGATAAAGCGGTATCAAGGTCCGGTGTGGGGTATAATTTAAATTTTATTTGTACTGATTTCGTTTGCAACAGTGGATCCGTATTGTAAATGATCAGCGGGACGTAGCAGGTTCCCGAGTCCGGTGCCAGGGTATAAAAGTCTTTCAACGGAGCATAATCCTTGTTTACAATGGCAGTCGTCGAATCGGGTTCTATCCTGATAATAATTTTTCTGGCCTTTTGCACCCTTATGCCCGAAAGCCTCACCGGGAGATAGATGGTATCAGCCGCCCGGGCAGGTTCGTATGCAAAAGTATAGAGCAAACTGTCGCGCTGACTGCCTGTGAAATCAAAATAGACGTTGTCGGGACTGTGGTACAATGACAGATCAGCTTTATGACAGGAGCATAGTAGGGTAATGCCTGTCATGATAATAGAAATTCTTTTCATTGAGATTATTTTATATAATGCTATGCTATCGTTTCCCAAATTCAATTTCGTCGTTGGGCATCGGAATGATAAATATGTTATCGCCTGCGGGGATAAGAGAACCGGATTGTCCAGTGATACTTTTGTTCAATCGCTTATACATGTAAAATATTTGCCCTTCTCCGTATAATTCTTTCCGGGCCTCCTTTACCAATTCATTGATAAATTCATTCTTATCAGACACATTTAAGGGCTGTCCCATGCCCCGGTGCCTGCGGACCTCGTTGAGATAATCCAGCGCTTTGGCGGGGTTAGCATCATAACTGCATTCGGCTGCTATATAATACATTTCACTCAGGCGTAGCGCAGGGGCTGTCAGGGGATATAGGTTTGCAGCAGGATCGTCTTCTGTGCCGTTCGGATTTCTTTTATATTTCTGAAACAGCATATTTCCATCAATCCCCACCTGGAACCATTCTTTATACCGAAGGTCCTCACCGCCTGTTCCGTTGGTTTCATAAATGGTTTGTATATCCGAAGGTGACGCGTATAAACCGGCCGTACCAGACTGAAAGCGGTTCTTCAAATCCTGGGCTTCCCAGGGAATATACCAACCGAAGATCAACTCTTTATACAGTACCCGGTCTTGTGTCGCCGGGTCAATATTGATAAAATCGGCCTGGTTGGTCCAAGGAAACTTGTGAGAATCGATGACCTCTGATGCATTGGACAGGGCATCGGTTTTATCGCCTTCATATAAATACACCCTGGCTAATTCACCGCATACTGCATAATAATTCAGGCGGTTTCTCCTGTTTTGCAGGAAGAGAGCTGGTGATGCGTTTTCCGTCGAAGAGTCGCCGCCAGGATAGCCGACTATATAACTGCTGGTCCGGATAGGATCTACCGATTCTAACATTTCTTTGGCGGCGTTGAGGTCTTCAAGTACTTTCTTTATAACATCGCCGGGAGAGGAAGTGACTGTGACTTTGTTAGAATAAGTAGTTACATAAGGGATACCCACTTTTTTCCCTGCATTGTCAGGTCCGGATCCAAACATCCGGAAAATATCAAAATGTAAGTATCCCCGGAGGGCGAGTGCCTCTCCTTTGATCAGTGAATAATTATTACCTGTAAAAATATGTTTCTGCTGATCAATATGGGCGAGGATCAGGTTGACGTTTACAATAGCATTATAGATACCATCCCATATGTTATTTTTTCTGCTGATGAAATAAGCATCTTTAAAATTAAATTTTTGGGTCTGAAGGTAATGTAAAGGATCAATTATTGTCGATAGCGTATAGTTTTGTGCCATCACATCCAGAAAGCCAAAGGTTAGCTCACCACCGTATAGGTCGGGTTGTCCACACCGCATATAGACCCCGTTGAGCGCTTCTTCAAATCCTTCCTCTGTCTGAAAAAGATCGTCAGAGGCGACCTGAGATTTTGGAGTGATGTCAAGCCATTTTTTACAGGACCCTAAAGCCAGAAGGCCTATTATAACAATAAAGAAATATTTTTTCATGTTTTATAATTATTAAAAACAGATCCACCTGCTTAGCTTAAAAATTCGTCATTAAGGAAAACGTAAAACTACGGGCATACGGATAATCAATACCTCGTTCCTGCCGGATGGACGACCAGCGCCAGGCATCATTCATGGTAAAGGCAAAGCGCAGGCTTTCCATTCCAAATTTTGAGTAAAAAGACTTCTTTGCATCATAGGATAAATAGAGTGATTGCAGTTCCAATTCGTTATCAGATTGCACAAAACGGGAAGATACCTGGGTCTGGCCAAGATCAGCTATATTTTTATAAAAAGTAAGGTCGCCCGGCGCCTTCCATTTATCATCGAAAACCCTGCTATCCACATTATACCTCGGGTCGGCATTCTCTACCCTGTCCACAAGTGTCTGATTGTATTGCTGGCCGCCAAGGCGGGTGTAGAAATTAAAATTCAGGTTAAACTGCTTATAACGGATGCTTGCTCCAAAATAGCCTTCCACCTTAGGCTCTGCATTTCCGACAGGAACAATATCCTGGGCATTCCAATCGTAGGTGAGGGTTCCATCCTTTTTAACATAAATTTCCTTGCCATCCTCGGGGTCAATCCCCAGCGACCTGACCGCATAAATAGTATTCAATGACTGTCCTTCCTGGTAGTGGAGCAGAGGAGCTCCTATATTTCCGGGATCCTTTTGCGCTGAATCCACTCTGGTATTATATGCTTTTAAGGCGTCCGATATCCTGACGATGGTATTTTTGTTGCTCACAAGGTTGGCCGTCAAATTGAGGTTGAAGTTTTTTGCACGGATCACATTATACTGGAAGTTAAGCTCCCATCCTGCATTTCGCATGTCGCCAATATTATCTTTATAGGTGGAGAAACCCGTAGAAGGTGGTAAGGTAACATCCGCAATTAATCCATGTGTCAGCTTATAATAATATCTCGGCATGATCAGGAGCCTGTCATCCAGGAAACCTATTTCCATGCCCAGATCATAATCCCGGGTTTTCTGCCACTGAAGGTTCTTATTTCCATAATCATTAACGATGGCCCCTGCGCCGGTAGCATACCAGTTGTTCAGGTAATAATTATAAGTAGCCCTGGCCATATACGGCGAAAAAGATACGGAACCGGTAAGACCGGTGCTGGCTCTTATTTTAAGTCTGCTGAAGATGGAGCCTTGCATAAAATCCTCTTTATAGATATTCCATCCCAGTCCCAGGGCAGTGAATGGGGCCACTCTTTTGTTCGCACCAAATTTAGAAGCCCCGTCTTCCCTGAAAGTGAAATCCAATAAGTATTTGTCGTTATAGGAATAATTAAGCGAGGTAAAGGCACCTATAAGCCGTTCCTGTTGGACATCACTGTATGGCGTGGATCCCGTGGCATAGCTGTTTGCGAACCCGATATCGGAAAAATGATCATTGGTGAAACCAATGGCAGATATTGCCTTGAGATCCGACAGGTAGGTCCGCATGTTGGAGCCGATGACCAGATTGATGAAATTTTTATTAATCCTTCTGTTAAAGCTTAAGGTCAGGGTGCCATCGACACTGGTCTGGGTATTGTTATTGTAGTCATAACTGCCCCGTTTATTCAGGGCGTCAGTGGGATAGAAATAAAACGCGTTAGCAAACGGCGATACAAAGTTATCCCCGGTGGCCCTGGTCTGGTTAACGCTGATAAGCCCTTTTAGCCTTAGTCCCCTTACAATCGTCCAGTCTGTCGAAAACGCATCTATTATTTCCAGGTATTCCGATTTATTAAAGCTCCCCAAAGTGGCATTATACATAGGATTAAGTACGGGAGTAATATTAATAGTCCCATTGCGACTGCGGTCCGTCCAGCTGTCCACAACTTGAAGTATATGGCCGGCTGTATCTGTTTTGGGATAATAAGGATTCATTCCCACATAATCAGCGAAATTGCCGTAAGGCGATGACTGTGAATTGGTTTTGGTGATGGAAATGGTGTTCTTAAAAAGCAGTTTGTCATGGATGTTATATGACAGGTCAAGATCGGTACTATACCTGTTTCTTTTGGACCCTTTCATTACCCCGGGAGATGTTTGGTACCGAAGGCTCAATCCATAACGAAAGGCGGGAGACCCCCCTTCCAGATATACCGAATGCTTTTGTCCGAAAGTTGTCCGTAAAGGCTGCACAAGCCAATCGGTATTGACCCCGCTTAATACCAGCTCTTTTTTATGATAATAGATATCATCTAACTGGTCCTGGCTTAAGGCCGGATTATTTTCGGAAATATACAATCCTGCGAGCTTTTCATATTCCAGTTTCTGGCTGGCATTCAGCACATGATATGCCGTCAGGTCGGGAGTAGTAACATTCAATTCATAATTGTATGAAAGCTGGAGTTTTCCTTCTTTGGGTGGTTTTGTAACGATCACTACGACGCCGTTTGCTGCACGGGAGCCATATACGGCTGTAGCGGCTGCATCTTTTAACAGGGTGACTGATTTCACACGGTTAATGTCCAGATCAAATATCTTCTGAACGTTTACTTCGTAGCCATCGAGGATAAAAGTGGGCATATTAACTGTTCCTGCCAGGTTGTTCCGGCTGATGATACCGGTATTGCTTCCACCCGGCAGGGCCGTAGAGCCACGGACATTGATATTTGGTAGCTGGTTGGGGTCAGATCCGGCCAGGTTGTTTTGTACAATCTTAAACGAGGGATCAAATACCTGCAGGCTTTGTAAAATGCTTTGCGGGTTTACCTTCTTTAAATCCTCTCCGGAAACTGTGATTGCAGTACCCGTATAACTTTCCTTATTGATCTCCTGGTACCCGGTTGAAATCACGACCTCTCCCAATGTTGCGCTGCTTGCGGTCAAATCAATGGTAAGGGGCCCGCCCGGCCGGACATCCACCTCAACGTCTTTTGTCTGAAAACCAATATAGGAAACAGTAAGGATGTGCGACCCGGTTGACACCGGCAGGCTGAAATTGCCCTGGCCATTTGTAATAGTTCCCTGGGTGGTCCCCTTCCATTTTACAGAAGCGCCTATCAACGGCTCTCCGCTCCCGGCTGAAACAACACGTCCCGTCACAGGCAATGTAGTATCTTTAGATGAGGTTGTGAGATCCTGTTTCGCCCTTTCCGGGTGAGATGGATAAGAAATTACAATGGTATTACCCGATAAACTGTATTTCAAGGGCTTTCCCGAAATACACTTGTTCATAACTATCTCGATCGGCGCCTCTTTTACCGTTACGCTGACATTGCCAAGTTCTTTGACCAGATCGGCGTTGTATAAGATCCGGTAGCTGCTATGCTTTTGAATCTGGTCAAAAACAGTTACCAACGATACATCCTTCAGTGAAAAGGTAAACCTGGCAACATCGCTCGCCTGTGCGCCCGCGGCTGGCCTATAAGTCGAAATAAACAGTATCAGCGATAGGATAAAGAATTTTTGGAGCAGGAACTTACAATAAAGCCGTTCCCTGGACCTGCCGGGTAATAAATGGATCATATTTTATTTTTGGTTTGTCGTTAATGGACGGAAAATATTTTTTGGCATCCTCACGGTGAGGGAATAGGTATCCCCGGCATTACCGTGACGGTTTTTCCTGTGATATTAAATTTCGCCACGCCGGTTTGTTCTACCATCTCCAATACTCTGCTGATCGGGACATTGCGGCTGATCTCGCCTGTAAAATGATAAGTATTGTGATAACCGGCAACATACTCCACTTGGATGTCATACCATCGTTCCAGCCTTTTCATCAGTTCATGAACACCTATTTCCCTGAAGTAAAACAGGCCGTTTTTCCAGGCGATCTCTTTTTCTACATTTACATTGCTTACTATGTCAATACCTCCCTGCCTGGATATCTGGGCTTGCTGGCCGGGAAGCAATGCCATGTTGCCGGTTTCCCGTTCGGCTTCGCGATCATTCCGGCTTACGCTTACACTTCCTTCCAGGAGCGTTATCTTCATCAGGGGCTCATTTGTATAGGCATTGATATTAAAATGGGTCCCTAAATCCCTGACGACAGCATTTCCAATTTTTACTTTAAAAGGTTTCTCCTGATTATGGGCGACCTCGAAATAGGTCTCTCCGGTAGTTTCAACGGTACGTACTTTTCCCGTAAAAGATGTCGGATAACGAATGGAAGAAGCGGCATTCAGCCATACTTTGGTACCGTCCGGCAATAC
This sequence comes from Chitinophagaceae bacterium, assembly GCA_036278455.1. Lineage (GTDB taxonomy): Bacteria > Bacteroidota > Bacteroidia > Chitinophagales > Chitinophagaceae > FW021-bin31. Next base: position 12,184 of record DASULB010000067.1, read on the forward strand.
CAGTTGATATTGCCCGCCTTTAGGTGTGGTCAGCGTGTTATAGGTAACAGGGGCCGGAGAAGGCCCGGCAGGCAACGGATGATATGTCAATAAACCGCTGCCTGCCTTTATTATCTTGGTATTTCCCTGGCTGGCCAACTGGCCGGTACGGGCACTGTCTAATATGATCCGGGCACCGTTCCCCAAGGTCAGCACTGCTTTATTACCGCCCGGAGGTATATCATCGCGGACCAATTTTACGGCAGGATGAATAGCCCTTTGCGCTGATTTGAAATGTATCCACATATAGCCGCCGCCCGCTATTAACAGTAAAGCAGCGACAGCAGCGGCCCACCGATCATGATACAGCCGGTAAATGCGTTGGAACCGCTGTGCCGATCTCCCCTTTCTGGCAGGCATTTCTGCCAATACCCGGTTATAAATCCGTTCTTTGGACTGCTCTACGCCATAGACCGATTTAATGCCATTATGAAGATGTTCCGGTGTAATCAGTTCCCGGAACAGCACTGCATTCTCAGGGTCCTGCCGCCAGTCCTCCAACTCCATTTGCTCTTCCGGGCTTAACTCTTCCTGGAGAAATTTGAGTACCAGTTCACTTATCCGGCTTGTATTTTTCATTATTGTTCAGGGATTGCCAACAGCGCCCAACCGGCCTGTTGTATA
>DASULB010000068.1:0-8869 GCA_036278455.1 Chitinophagaceae bacterium
TGCCCTGCAGAAAGGAGAATCCCATCTTTATAAAGATTTATAACCAATTTAAGAAAAAAAAATTTACCATTATCGGTATTTCACTTGATAAGGACAGTACTAAATGGATAAATGCTATTAAGAATGATCATCTACCCTGGATACAGATCAGCGATCTGAAAGGTCATCAATCAAAAGTAGGATATGAATATGGAATTAATGCTATACCTGCAAATTTTCTCATCGGCCCTCATAAGGAAATAATTGCTGTAAATTTGACAGCCGAAGAACTAACTGTTAAATTGGATAGTATTTTTAACAAAAAACGATAATTTTATAAATTCATTCTGTAATATAATTATTTTCTTATTTATAAAAGAAATTTTAAGTCTGTCATAATAGGTTGAGTTAGATAAGATTGATTTCAATGATTCCCAAGTTATTATCAGAAAGCATTGGGTCTGCAAGAATTTTTGTGATAAATAATTCATTTTTTAGCGGGTCAAGAGACACATACGTAAGTTAATTGTATGGTTAGCTCTTGTCTTAAATGAGACGGCAACGATGGGTGATGTCTATGGGTAGGTATAGGATCAGATAAGGATATTGAGCAAATTAAAAATCGATCGTCAATAAACTGCGAACAGGAAAGGCTCTATATGATTAAATTCCTAAAATCTGTAAAAGATGCATGTATAAACGAAGGATATGGAATACTTGATTTTAAAAAGAGACTTTATAAGAATCATTTTGATATTTTTTTGTTAATGAAGACGGAGACACGCTCAATAAGCGTAATCTATGCTTTGAATTAGGGCTTGAGTACAGCGTAGGTAAAGGCACACCTTATTCAGGATTATGTGCCAGGTCTGCAGCTCCTTCATAATAATTCCTTATAAAGGTTTTCACTTCTTTAACGATTAAAATCAGCTCTATTTTTAAATTTAAAGATTCCTATGTTTTGCTTGCTGTATTTCTCTTAGAAAGAAAAATTCAGGTAATCAAGTGATTCGCAACAATTTATTGGAATATAGCAACCAATTTTATATCTGCAGTCTCTATAGAGTGGAGGCAAAGACAAGCAGCATCCTTACAATTTTGATAATATCTTTATTGAATTATGAGTATTAGATCGGTGTTCTTCTAAAGACAAGAGATAACATTATTATTTCTTTTTCTCAATAAGAAAATCGGCGAACAATACTTTTTCATCACGAAGTTGTTCCGGATGGTTCAGGCTACGATAGATACCCCATTTGGGACGGACGAAGGTAGAACCTGTGCGCCACAAATCTATATCGTTGTTTGAATAGGACAATAAGACCGTTCCATCGCTTACCTTTTTTAAGACCAGGCTATAGGTTCCATGGCTTCCGAATTCCACATTCTCCACTGCCTGTATCCAGGCTCCCTTAAACGGCGTCAGGTCCACCTCCTTTATCGTGCCCAAGGTAGTATTCTTCGTGTCGCCGTTATGAATGATCTGCAGCTTCTCAGGATTTGCATAACGTGGTGTAATTGTGATAATCGGTGATCCGTCATTAGGTCCGTCGCCCGCTTTGAGTTGATGAATATGTGTAAAACTGTAAGATGGCTGGAATCCGTCATCTAATCGGAATTTCCATTTGAAAATCATCTGATCACCGTTGAATGCTTTCAGGCTGTCCGGGGATGGGCCATAAGTTTTAATTTCACAACGCTGTCTGTCAAAATTGACGCAACGGTCATTGTCCGGTGTTACATGAAGGTAAAAAGCAAAGACAGGCTCATTCAGATCTTTGTTAAATTCCTGTCTGATATGAGGACCAAAGGAAGGATGGGAGCAATCCGGTGTTTCTTCTGCTGTTCCGCCAAGTACGCTGTTGATCAGGGTATAGGTATCGGTCTTGCCATCGGCTTTCAGGATGCCGATGGTATAGTCCACATTGCCCGATTCATCCGCCGGCGGCGTTATCTTTAAAGTATCGTAAGAGGTATAAAAGGTATCTATGGCGGTGATCTCGGGAAGAAACAATGTGCGGTAACGGATGACGCTGTCTTTGGAGGCGTTGAAACTTTTTATTGTTGAGTTGGTATAATAAACAGGCACAAAGACATTCCGGAGTTCTCCTGTGGAATCCTTAAAGAACATTTCAGTTCCCACTGCGCCTTTAGCGGCATCATTCCAGGTAATATCCACTGCTCCTTTCGCAACATTATAATCCGCTTTTCGGATGCTTCTGTTTTTCAATGAATCCGCATACTTCTCACCATAAGCATTCCCATTTACGGAGACCTTGTCCGAAGAATTTCCTTTGCTGTCAAATACTGCGAGATAAAATGTGTATGATCCTTGTTGTAATTTACCGATGATCAGGCTGTCCCGTGATATTCCGGGAAGAATATTCACTGAAATGGAATCTTTCCCGTTGTTCCAGTAGACGGTGCATCTGCTTACTTTGGTATCCCCTGGTAACTCCCACAACAATTTTACTCGGTCTTTTCCTGCATACGCCGTCAGTGATCTGGCTTCATGGATGGTTACCTTTGGTTGCGTTTGAGGTATCTTTTTCTTACAGGCTGTGACGTTAAACAAACATAACAGCATTGGGATCCATAACAACTTCATTGGGTATTGATTTTATTATTATTTAGGGGCCGCCAACTGATAAGTGGTGGCTATCTTTAAATCAGTTACAAAATTGGCAACGGTTGCCTCATCCGCCCCGTAAACACCCCATTTAGGATCACAGTTTTCTGCATCTAATGTCCTGGCGGGGTATCTCGTGGAGCCGTTGGAAAATGTTTGCGGCTTGCCATTGTACCAGAATGCGATATATCCTTGTGTTTTATCTCTGGAAATTTTCATTTTCAATACAATACTGATCCAGGTGCCCACCGCGGTCGGTGTCCTCCAGGGATATTCAGCCTGATAATCGGGATTATGGTACATTAAGGTAAGATAGCCATTCAGTGGTTTTAGCACCACTGGAAAATTTTGTTTCATATTGGCTCCATAAGCCTTCCATTGAAAAACCGCATTTGTTGTTGTCTCGGTGGGCATCTCCAATTTAAATCTCCATCCGATATAAATAATGTCCCCTTCCTTCGCCTGGAATCCGTTGGCTCCATGTGCCTCTGTTCGATGGCTTCCGGCAGGTTTATAGAATTTCCATACATTCCCATATACGGAATCATGTACGATGGTGATGGTTCCGTCACCATCAATATTCCTTGCTACTTTCCAGATACTGTTCCCCAGAGAAGGATTCCCATCCCATAGGACCTTGGGGGTAACGGACGGATCGCCCTGGATTGCCAGGGTATCATAAGCGGTGTAAAAGGTATCTATTGCTGTCAGGGTGGGTAAAAAGAAAGTGCGGTAACGAATAATGCCATCCCTGTTTGCTTTCATTTTTCCCAAAATGGTTTTGGAAACATACATCGGGACGATCAAATCATGGGGTGCCCCTGAGGAATCTTTATAATTGACCTCAGTACCAACAGCCCCTATACCGGCGTTATTCCATTGAATGCCGATGGTCGCCATGACAGCATTGTAAGAAAGTTTCTGTACACTCCGGTTTTTTAGTGCGTCGATATACTTTTCACCAAATACAGGTGCATTTACCGATGTTTTCCCAGAAGTGTTTCCCTTGTCGTCGAGCAATGAAACAAAAAAGGTATAAGCACCTTCCTGCAGGTTATCTACAACAATACTGTCGGAAGTAACACCTGGAGCAATAGGAACTGTAACGGAATCCCCTCCATTATAGTAAATCCTGCATTTTGATATATCTTCACCGGCCGGTATCTGCCAGGTTAATGCTATGCGGTTCTTGCCGCTATAGGCCTCCAGTGAGGTTGCTTTGGTCACCGAGACCAGTGGCCGCTCCTGCGCGTTTTTTTTCTTGCAGCCTGTTATGCTAAAGCTACCTATCAGCAGTGGTATCCAGAATGATTTCATTTAGCAGTATTTATGCTTATTCAGGAGCGATCGGCTGTACAATAATCCTGGCAGGGCCATCTTCTGGAAGACAAGCTGTAAACAAGGCAGCCGCCTGGCCTTTTCCATTGATATATACAAAGGGTCTTTCCCTTCTTTTGAATGTTTCGGTAGTGTGATCATCATACAAAACAGTTTTGGTATATACCGGCTCAGCCGAAAGGGGTTTATAATGAATGCCATCCACGGAGTAGTACTCAACGCCGTTCTTGTTTTTGCCTGTGACATCACCTCTAAAATCACTGCAAATCACATTATAGAAGCCACCTGCCAGCCAAATGGTGGGATCTTCCAGTTGATTGTCACCAGGAAGCAGGTTTTTACCATGATTCAGTAATGTATCATCTCCCCTGAAGGTGGGAGCAGTGTAGGCCTGGGCTATACGGATGCCATTGACTGATTTACGCCCGAAAACATATATGCTGCCATCCGGTTCCACGAGGGGAGCAGGATTGGAGAAATGCATTACTGCCGCATCTGACCTCTTCCACGGACCCTCGATGGATTTTGAATAAGCATACCCTGTTTCGTTAGCCGATGAAATATAATAGAGCACGTAAGTATCGCCCACTTTGATGATTTTTGGATTATGCGCCCGTTCATTATCCCAATGGCCTTCACGCTTCTGCAATACCACTTGCCTGAAAGTATAAGGACCATATAGATGATCGGATGTTGCTCTGACCACCTCAGAATATTTGGTCCAGCCACCCATTCCGTATTTGGCAGGCCAGCGGGAAGCAAACATATTGTATGTATTTCCCACCTTGATGACGGTGGAGCACCAGAGGAAATAATTATCCATACGGAATCCCCCACGCTTAACAGCGGGTTTCAGGAACCGGCTTATGGAAAGCGGTTTGTTCAATATTGCTGTTGAATCCCGTGTCGTTCCCGTTGAATCGTTCATCCAGAAAGGACCTACATCTCCAGGTTTCAGGGGGACCTCCTTTACGGGCGGATCCTTGTATTTTTCCCTTTTAATTCCCTTAATGTCCTCATTTTTTCCCCCATAAAGTATATTGTCCTTCAATATATCGGGTTTGAAGAAGAACTGATCCAATGGCGGAGTCTTATCAGGATGGGCAACTACCACTGCCGCATCTGTATCTTTTTTATAAATATGATTGTTCCGGATCGTATTGTTTTCAGGCAACAACACCATTTGCCGGTGTGGCCATCCTGATTTATAGGTATCGCCGACATTGATATCCACACCCTGGTTGTTTAGGAAAGTATTATTGGCAAACAACGAATTCTTTGCCCATCCGTACATGGGAACGCGCCCCAGCCTTGTACCCTTTCTCAACACCGGCTCATAATCCGGGGTAAGATATTTCTCCGTATATTCCCCTGCTTTGATGATCAGGCCTGTCCCTTCTACTTCAGCGACATAGTTATTGATCACCCGGTGACCACGTCCTGAAACCCTGATCCCTTTTGTGCCGGGCAGGTCATTGCCCAATATAAAATTATCCGCGATTGTATTGTAGTTGCCGCTCCTGTTTACAATGCCACCCCTTGTACCGATGATCGTATTATGAACGACCTTATCGTTATTTGATTTTAGCGAAATGATCTCCTCCCCTTCTCCGTCCGCCTTATCAAAAAGGTTGTATGCGATGATGAAGTAGGCACCGTCATTTTTGCTCAGGTGGTCATAATCGTTTCCTCCATATCCCCAGATCCGGAAAATCTCACGGCCATTCTGGTCGGGCCAATACGGAATATTCTTAAAATAGCAGGAATCGACCGTGTTGTGTTCCGCCCCGGTTCTATTGTTGCCTATCAGGGGTTCAAGATTGCTTTTCCCCGTAAAGTAACAACGGCTCACCCGGTTGTGGCTTCCCTTAAAGTAAACCCAATAATATTTTTTATGCCGGTCTGGCGGGTTATAATCGATCACGGCCGTATTTCGCAACTGACAATGATCGGCGTTAAAATCGATCACATTGCCCGAGGAAGGGGAACCGTTTTTAAAGCAAAGACCATCCACAGCTAAGTAAGGCTTCATAAAGACGATCCTTGAATTGCCGGTCAATATGACTTTACCGGGCGTTTCTGCACGAATGGAGACCGGATCAGCGGCGGTGGCAGCGGCATTTAGCTTCATGACAGCATTCTGCCAGACGCCGTTCTTCATTACGATCACGTCGCCTGGCCTGACAGAAGCCAAAGCGGTGTTTAACGCTGTCAGATCAGATACCGGAACCATCCTTCTGGCAACCGTGCTCTTTTCCTGTGCGTTGAGAGAAATGGTCCCGACAAGCGCCAGGAATGCAAGCAGAAACTTTTGCATGAAAACCTCCTAAAATTCAATAAAAGAGCTTTCCTAAACTTTTGAAGAAAGTTTAGGAAAGCCTTTCGTGTTCAAAATAGATATCTCAATGCTATCTCGGGAAATAATAAACGCCCAGTTCTGCCATATTCACATTGCCATCTGACTCAAAATGTATTTCATATTTTACATACTGACCCTTAACAGGAGCAAACGTAGCGATGTTGTTGCCTGCGTCCGGTCCTTTGGGCGACTGGTAGGCGGTTTTCCAGGTTGTCCCGTCATTGGAGTAGTAAATAGTATACGTATCAATATGGCTATGGCCATGTGTCCAGTACTGGTCAAACTCATCAAATATGCGGGGAGCGCCAAGGTCAATAATAGCCCATACCTTTGAATCATCTTTCCGGTCACTGCTATTGGGTTGCCAGTAAGTGCTATTGTCCCCATCAAGCATATCTGAAGCCGGATGACTTCCCCCGCTGCTTGCATCCTTCATGGACTGGTTCAGCGCCATATTCCACGCCAGTTCGAACTGTTGGTTATCTCCACCGTTCCAGGTATTTTGCTGTGCGTTATCACTGCCGCTGGCGATCTCGATGACCTTGTCGTTTTTCAGCACCATAAGCTTATAATACTGTCCGCTAACCCTTTCCGGCTTCCATTGGTCATTTGAGCCCGAATTGTATTTGTATTGCAATATATTAGCGCCGTCATCTCCGGACGCTTTCGCTACTGCAATGCCGAGGCCGCTGTTTACATTTTCAATGGCATAATATCCGTCTTCTTCCGTCGACGGCACAAACTTCCAGAGCTGGTTGGTAGCCCCGGTAAAGTCCGCCTGGCTGATATTACCATTGTTGCTTGTAGAGGCCCCGTCCACCGTAAGCACTTTCCCGCTCAGTTTGTTTATAATGGCATAAGTGCCGTCAGGGGAGGGATAAGGGGGTAAAAGTACTTTTAAAGTATCATTCACCGTTATATTGGCATTAGCGGCATAGAAGGTGTCAATGGCCATTGAATCCGGAAGGTATCCGGTCTGATACTGGAATCCCTCATGCAACTTAAAGTCAGGCAACAGGGTGGATGTGTCCTCCGCAGCTATGGTGAGTGTGTGGGATAATCCGTTCTGATCCTGATAGCTTAGCTTTGAGCCAATGGCGTTTTGAGGTGCCTTATACCAAAATATGTAAGCGGTATCCTGATCCCAGTAGGACTTTTTGATCACCCGGTTGTGTAAGGATCCCGCATAAACCTTTCCAAAAACCTGACCGGTGGTATCGGCCTCTACTGATGTGTGTCCGTCTTTGTCATAGGTATATATCTGGAAATTATAATATCCCTCATCCAGGCTGTCAATGGTCACACTGATGGTATCTATGCCTTTACTTCTGTCCACCGGTACACTCACCGAATCCGCCTTATTGTTCCAATATACACGCGATAAGACAATACTGGGGTCCGAGGTGAGCAACCAGGAGAGCTTGATCCTGTTATGCCCTGGAAAAACCAGGATGGAATCGGCCTTGCCGGGATAGATGATATCGCCACCCTTCAGAAATTTCTTATAGGTGTAATCCATCTTATTGCAGGCCGTGATCAGGCAAACTAAACCCAGCAGCATAAGCCCCACCGTGGAAAGGTTCCTAAAGGCCGGCATCAACTTTTGATAAAATTTTGATTTCATAATATAAGTTATTTAGATGTATCTGATGTTAGACGCTTTGGATTTTTTACGGCTGCGGTTGCCCCCAGAAAGTGACCTCTGCGATGTGGCAAAATCCGCCGGGAGAATTTGGTGGCTGCGACCAGTTGTCTATCACATTGAACATAATATACCTGACAGATGGATCTGCAATCGGAAACTCCACTTCCTGGCCTGCCACGGACAATTGTATGTCTGCTTCTGTAGTTGTGCCCGCGGGTGATCCTGATGGTTTAAAACAATGGTAATCGGCGAGCTTTGTCCAGCCGTTAAAGCTGAAAGGGCTCCATTTGGTTGGATCTTCGTTTGTTCCCCATATCTCCATGTCTTTTACATTGCCATGCGTGTAAGCCCAGCTTCCCTGCCGGGGCCATATTTTCATACGACTCAACTTGGTCTTTGCCCCCAGGTCAAAAGCAAAATGCAGCGGAAATTGCGCGCCTTTACTCACATCCTGGGTAGTGTGATAAAAATCCTGGATGTTATCATCCCACATTTTCACCATGTGGTAGGAACTGCTATAGGGTTCAGGTGTACCGGGCAAATATGCCGACATATCGGCAAACTTGGATTTATCCAGTTCCTCCTCAAAGATGGGCGTTAGCTTTTGGATCATGGTATCTGAATGGTTATCCCAATGATCCTGTATAAAAACACCAAAGGTGGTGGGTACGGCGGGTAATCCCCTCACTGAAAAGACATTGTCTGCCAGGCTGCTGTAATATTTGTCATAGTCTTCCCAAGTTCCGGTAGAATCCTTGGTCATGATGTCCACCACCAGGTCTGCCTGGTTTTCATTTTTAAAGGAGGCGTGTATCCCACCGAAATCAGTGGCATACGAGAGGGTACTGTATGCTTTCTGTACAGAGGAAATCAGTGGTTTTACCGTGATGGTAACAGCTTGGGATTTGTTTTCAGACCG
>DASULB010000069.1:0-5335 GCA_036278455.1 Chitinophagaceae bacterium
GGCGGGTGTAGAGGCGATTATCGGCGCTTTCTTTGCCGGGCTGGCGCTTAACAGGCTGATCCCCCATACCTCGCCGATTATGAACCGCATCGATTTTGTCGGCAACGCGCTTTTCATTCCTTTCTTTTTGATCGGTGTCGGCATGTTGGTCGACCTGCATATCCTGCTGCATGGGCCGGCGGCCCTCATTGTGGCGGCTACACTAACGATCGTAGCCTTTACCGGCAAATGGCTGGCGGCCTTTTTCACCCAAAAGATTTTCAAATTTTCCCTGTTGCAGCGGAATGTGATTTTCGGGCTCACCAGCGCCCATGCCGCTGCAACCCTGGCAGTGATCATCGTGGGATACAACATCGGGCTGGTGCATGTCAGTGTACTGAACGGCACGGTCATTCTCATCCTGATCACCTGCCTGGTATCATCCTTTATTACAGAGAATGCCGGTCGTAAGCTGGCTTTGCAGGAACGGGAATCTCTACCCGAATCAGAGGAAAACAAAGAGCGTATCCTGGTGCCGATCTCTAACCCGGGTACCATCGAGCAGTTGATGGATTTTGCCGTGATGCTCAGGAATGTCAAACAAAAAGAACCTATTTACGCGTTGGCGGTAGTGAAGGATGATGAGGAAGCCGTCACAAAGGTCAAGCTGAGCAGTAAAATGCTCGAGTCGGTGATCAAACACGCGTCGGCCACCGATACCGAAGTGCAGATCCGGGCAAGGGTGGACCTGAGTGTCGCCAGCGGCATCACCCGCGCCGCGAAAGAAATAAACGCGACAGATCTTATTCTGGGCTGGAGTCCCAAAAACAGGACCACCGACAGGCTGTTCGGCACCAAACTAAGCAACATCCTGGAAAACGTATGGCAAACGGTCTATGTATGTCATTTTATCCATCCGCTGAATACCAACAAAAAGATGGTGGTCGCCTTGCCCCGCTACATGGAATACGAAGTCGGCTTTGCCCATCTGGCCCATAAGATAAGAACACTTGCCATGGAGATGGGGGTCACCGTGACTGTGGCCTGTACGCCCAGGACCTGTGAGGTATTCTCCAAAGAAATGGGAAAAAGCAAGTCCTCCTTGTCGATACAATACGTGGCTTTTGACCGGCCGGAGGATCTGTTAAATATCTCCCGGTATATGACGCCCAATGATCTGATCATTGTGGTAAACGCCCGCAAGGGGACCGTTTCCTACGATCCTTATATGGAAAGCCTGCTGGTACGGGTCAACAAGCGGTTTCAGGGAAATAACTTTATGCTGATCTATCCGGAACAACACGCGGTGGTCATCAAAGAAACCGGGCTGCAGCCACAGGATGTTGACCTGGCTCCGATACAGGAACAGATCGAGAACTTCAACCGCATTGGCAAGGCCGTAAGGAAAATATTTCTTGGATCCCGCAAGGAGCCGGAAGAAACCGGCAAAAGTAAACCTGCCGCTGAGGAGAAATGGGAGGATGATGCAGAGGAGTTGGGATAGGAGCAGGCCGTTCAAAAGAGACGTTGCTCAGGTAGTATCCCCCTTTAAAAACCCTCTTGCGGCTGCTTGGCAAGCAATATGGAATAGCCCTAAAAACGCCGTCAATGCAAAGGCATATTAAAAAGGTGGCCAAGCTACAGCTCCTTGTCTTGCGATGACGGAGTAGTAACACATTTTTACAGATCGTCCCTACCTTATTGAGTTTGCCTGCAACCTGGTTATCATCATCAATCTTTTTCACACATCTGCCCGTAAATGGCCCTCAGGCACTGTTACATTTTATAATGGTTTGTGGAATGTGCCCCCTTTTTAGACTCCGTTGCATTGTTCTTAATATACGGGAGATCGGATTTTATGTATGGATTGGCCCGACTGGCGAGCGTCAGATCTTATGCTCTGCCATGATCTTTACCGCTTTTCTCCGTTTGACAAAAGGCATCGCGACCACACAGAAAAATCCCAACACCAGGATTAAAAGTGTTTGCGTCAGCCAGCTCAGCCATCCGAAGGCAAAACCGTATGCGTCCAGTATGCCATAGAGTTCAAGCGTTTTCTCCACGATAAGCTGATAGGCGCCGATGCCGCCCTGGGTAATGATCATCCCGATGCTACCGAAACTGAGTACCGATAAGGCCGGCCGGATCCCGAGCGAGGCGGTGGACTGAAAACACATGAAGCCTATATAGACCATCAGAAAATAGCAGAGCCAGATTAAAAAGGTATAGACAATGAAGAGCCTTTTTTCCTGCAACCGCCCCACCGACACGAATCCTGTCCGGACGCCCCTGATGAGAATACGCAGGCGCCTGTACCAGCGCATGTGCCGGAACTGCCGGAGTAAAAACCACAAGCCAGCCAATCCTGCCAGGATAATCGCCACGATCATCAGGTTGTGAGAGAGGTTGGCATGCTGGAAAAAGTTGCCTACTTTCATCAGCACGTTGCGGTAGAAAAAATCCCCCACGATATCGATCTGGACGAGTACCGTCAGGGCAATGACGATCACAAGACACAACACATCAAATATCCGTTCCACCAGCACTGTACCGATGACTTTGTTTACGGGGAGACGTTCATAACGCGCCAGCATGCCGCAACGCGTCACTTCACCCATGCGGGGGACGGCGAGGTTGGCTATGTAACCCACCATGACCGCGCTAAAGGTGGTAAAGACGCCCGCTTTATACCCTAAGGGTGTAATCAGCAGGCGCCAGCGGAGGGCGCGGATAAAAAAACTGAAAAAGCCGATGACGCAGACAGGGATCAAAAACCAGTAATCAGCCTGCCGGAAAGCCAAATGAATGCGCTCCCATTGCGCTGGCGTCAACTTGTGGGTGATCAGCCATACAAGGAAAATTCCCAGCCCAAGGAAAAACACAAACTTTAAAATATTTCCAAGTGCCTTATTCATATGAAATCGGGATAAACCAGCCTGAAAATTGATATTGTATAGCTGTGCTGTGCATTATCAGGTTTAAGGGCGCCTACTGGAGATAGGTTACCTCAGGGAGGCGGGTTCTTTATCGTCTATAATTTGTTGCCTGCTTTCGGAAAAACAGCCACTGGCTTGTGTGTCCCCGCTTCCTCCGGGGTCATCGTGGCGTAAGAAATAATGATGACAATGTCATTCACCGCACAAAGCCGGGCAGCGGGGCCGTTCATACATACCACGCCCGAGCCGCGCTTGCCTTTGATCACATAGGTTTCCAGCCTTGAACCATTATTGACATTAACCACCTGAACCTTCTCATACTCAATGATTTGGGCTGCATCCATCAAGTCCTCATCGATCGTGATACTGCCCACATAATTCAGGTCCGCTTCGGTAACGATGGCTCTGTGAATCTTGGATTTTAACAATTGTATCTGCATGGATGCAAAATTACTTAAAAAACAAACAGGACTGTTTTCAAAACATGAATGGAACGATCGTCTCCGGGCTAGTTTAATGGCTGGTTATCAATCAGCCGGATGCCATCCAGCCAGGCGGCTACCAGGCAAACCATGGATTCATCGGTGGGCTGCTCAACCGGCTGCAGGTTCTTTTTCCCTACGATCGCCAGGTAGTCTACCTGGAAACCTGCCTTTTCCAGTTGAGCCATGCCTTGTTTTATCAGCTCAGCAAAGGGTACCTGATACAGATTGTCTTCTATAAACAACAGGGTTTGATGGATGAGCGGTGCCTTTTGGCGCGCTTCGGGCGATAAGCGCAGGTTCCGGCTGCTCATCGCCAAACCGTCAGGCTCGCGCAGGGTCGGACAGCAGATCAGCTCGGTATCCAGGGAAAGCATTCTGATTAATTCATCGATAATCAAGAGTTGCTGGAGGTCTTTCTGACCCATGAACAGCAGATGGGGACGAACGGCCTCCAGGAGCCGTGCCATGACCTGTGCGACCCCCTGAAAATGGCCCGGACGAAAGGATCCTTCCCACCGGGTCTCCAGGTCACTGAAATCATATCCCGCCAGGTCCAGGGTACCCTGGTTATAAACCTCATCGACCGATGGCAAAAAAAGAATGTCCGTGTCGGTTCCCAGGAGCTTAGCGATGTCTTCGGTGGTGTTTACGGGGTACTTTTCAAAATCCTGGCGGTCATTGAACTGCAAAGGGTTGACAAAGATGCTGCAAACGACCACGTCGCATTGCTTCGCGGCGGTTTCTAACAGAGACAGGTGCCCCGCGTGGAGCGCCCCCATCGTCGGAACAAACCCGATGGTGCTATCCTGCCGCCGAAGACCGGATAAGTAATTGTGCAGGCTTTCCCGTTCTTTGAATATGCGCATGAAAAATGGCTTCAGGATGAAGCGCAAAAGTAGGTTTATTTCGAGGGAAAAACGCCCGCCAAAACCCTAACATTTTCATAAAATAACGCTTCCCGCGAAGCATCCGGGCGGAATTTGCTGAAAAATCAGTACCTTTGCGCTCTCAAATCATATAATTTATACGTACCAAATATCCGTCAATGATCACCAATAATAAGAAGCGTATCCTGTTTATTGCACATGAAATGTCTCCTTACCTGGAATTGACTGATTATGCAAAAGTCCTCAATGAACTCGTGGTGAAGGCCAATGATTCCAATATGGAAGTACGGGTTATCATGCCGCGTTTTGGTGTAATCAACGAAAGAAGACATCGTTTGCATGAGGTCGTCAGGTTGTCAGGGATTAATGTCATTATTGATAATGACGACCATCCCCTGCTGATCAAGGTGGCCTCTTTACCTACGGCGAGGCTGCAGGTTTATTTTATGGACAACGAAGACTTTTTTAAACGCAAGTTCGTTTTCCGTGACGCAGAGGGCAAATGGTTCGATGACAACGCCATGCGGACCGTGTTCTTTTGCAAAGGAGCCCTGGAAACGGTGAAGAAGTTCGGCTGGCCTCCGGATATTATTCACTGTAGCGGTTGGATGACGTCCCTGATACCGATGTACCTGAAGACAGCCTATAAAAAGGAACCTGTTTTTGCCAACGCCAAATGCATTTACACCCTGCAGGCGGAATCCTTTCAGGAAGAACTAGGCCCCACCTTCCTCCCCAAAGCGCGCATCAGCAACCAGGTGAAAGAAAAGGATCTGGAGCTTTACACCCCCGGCACCAATGCCGCTCTTAACAACGGAGCGTGCCATTTTGCCGATGCGGTGGCGATCGGTGACCCCAAAGCCGATAAAAAGCTTATTGATGAGCTCAAAGATGAAAATGAAGCGAAACTGTTGCCTTATAACAAGCACCAGGAGGGCGATGTAGAAGAGTACCTGGAATTCTATGAAAAAATAGCCCCCGCCACCTAAAATGCTGCCCCCTTGTCATTTTTCCCGTTATCTTGCAATATTTTATCAAACGGTATCGT
>DASULB010000070.1:0-9115 GCA_036278455.1 Chitinophagaceae bacterium
GCGCAGCAGTGGACCGATGCCTTGCCCATCGGCAATGGCAGGTTGGGCGCGATGATCTTTGGCGGCGTCTCCACCGATCATATCCAGTTTAATGAAGAAACTTTCTGGACCGGCGACCCCCGGAACTATAACCGCAAAGACGCCTACCGGTACCTGCCCCGCATCAGGAAACTGTTATCTGAAGGCCGCCAGGGGGAAGCCGAAGCACTGGCCGGAAAACACTTCATGGGTAAAAAAAGCCATGAGGATGATTATGACAGCTTGTTTCAACGGTGGCTGGATAAAGTAAGGCAGCCCGCCGCGCTGTTACCGGCACAGCCAACTTATGATGACAGACACTGGCCCGAAATGAAAGTTCCTGTCCCCAATGGCTTTGAGCGGGAAGTAGGTTCGCTTGAAGGGGAGAACGGTGCGTTCTGGTTCAGAAAAGCATTCACCTTGCCTGCCGGATGGCAGGATAAGGACCTGGCGCTGGCCCTGGGAAATATCCGGGACATGGATTTCACTTATGTCAACGGACACCCGGTCGGATCTTCCGTAGGTAAGGGAAAGGCCAGAATGTACCAGGTATCCGCTGCTTGGCTGCATCCGGGGAAAAACGTGATCGCCATACAGGACATCAATCCCGACAACAAGGGCGGCCTTTCGGGTTTCATGCATACCCACCAGCGCATGTCCCTGTACCCCGCCGGAAGTCAGCCAGGCAAGGGTACCGGCGAGGATACCGGCAAGCCGATCGACCTGACAGGGTACTGGAAATACCATATTCAGGACGATGGCCCGCCCGCCTTTCCGCATTACCAGGCCTCCTATCAGCCGTTCGGGGACCTGTATCTGCGCTTCCCGGACAGCGGTCAGGTCACTGACTACAAACGCAGCCTGAACCTGGCAAATGCCCTCTGCACCACGGTCTATCAAAGCGGCGGGGTCCGGTACAAAAGGGAATATTTTGCCAGCGAGCCCGCACAGGCTATCGTGATCCACCTGAGCGCCAGCCGGAAAAAAGCCATTGGCTTCCAGGCGACCCTCGGCAGCAAGCATCATTTGGCAGTCATCAAAAAGATCGATGACCATACCCTGGCCATGGACATCGGTCTGAACAGCGGCGTGCTCAAAGGGGAGGCCAGGCTGATGATCCGGACCCGGGGTGGCAGCATCCTTGTGGATTCCGGCAGGATCACCGTCCGGAACGCTGACGCGGCTGTCCTCTACCTGGTGGCGGGTACCAGCTTCAAAAATTACAAAGACGTCAGCAGCGATCCGGCTACCCATTGCATCCGGCCTCTCGAAGCATTGTCCGGGAAAACCTATGCAGCCGTACGGACCGCCCATATCCGGGCCTACCAGCATTATTTTAACAGCTTTTCCATCAACCTGGGGCAGCGTCCCGCCGCAGCGCTTCCTACCGATCAAAGGATCCGGAAATTTGACGCCGCCACGGACCCTTCGCTGATCGCCCTGTATGTGCAATACGCGAGATACCTGCTCATGGCATCTTCCTGGCCGGGTACATTGCCGCCCAACCTGCAAGGCATCTGGAACAACGCTATGCGACCACCCTGGGGGAGCAAATACACCACCAACATCAACCTGGAAATGAATTACTGGCCGGCGGAGGTGCTCCATCTTTCCGCCTTCCACGAACCCCTGTTCGCCATGCTGATAAACCTTGCCAGGCGCGGCCGTGAAACGGCAAAGGATTATTACGGCTGTCCCGGCTGGGTATTGCACCACAATACCGATATCTGGCTGGGGACCGCCCCCATCGACAACCCCGACCATGGCATCTGGCCAACCGGCGGCGCCTGGCTCTGTCACCAGCTGTGGCAACATTTTCTTTATACCCGGGATACCGTCTTTTTGAGGGACACCGCTTACCCCGTGATGCGATCGGCGGCGCGTTTCTTTAACTGTTTTTTGATCAGGGACCCCCATACGGGCCGGCTGATCAGCAGCCCCTCCAATTCACCGGAGCACGGCGGCCTTGTCGCCGGTCCCACCATGGACCACCAGATCATCCGGGACCTGTTTAAAAACTGCATGGCCGCCGCCGGTATCCTGGACACTGATCAGGCATTTGCCGATACCTTAAAAGAAAAATACAGCCGCATCGCTCCCAACCGCATCGGCCGGTACGGACAACTGCAGGAATGGCTGCAGGACACCGATGACACTTCCGATCACTACCGCCACGTATCCCATTTGTGGGGGGTATTCCCCGGAACGGACATTACGTGGAAAACACCCGCGCTGATGAAAGCCGCACGGCAATCACTGCTCTACCGGGGAGACGAAGGCACCGGATGGAGCCTGGCCTGGAAGATGAACCTGTGGGACCGCTTTGAAGACGGTGACCATGCCTTCCGCCTGCTGAAAATGGCACTCAGTCCCGCCGAAGCACCCGGAAGAAAGATCCGGGGAGGATCTTACCACAACCTCTTTGACGCCCATCCGCCTTTTCAGATCGACGGGAATTTCGGGGCCGCCGCCGCAGTCGCCCACATGCTGCTTCAAAGCCAGGGCGGCATCATCAGGCTGCTCCCCGCCCTGCCCCGCGAGCTCCCTTCCGGCCAGGTAAAAGGACTTTGTGCCAGAGGGGCCTTTGTGCTCAGCTTCCGCTGGAAACACCAAAAACTCACGCACCTGGAGGTCACCTCAAAAAAGGGCATGCCGTGTTCGCTCCGCTACGGTGACAAACACGTGCGCTTTGATACGAAGGCCGGAGAAACATACCTCCTGGATGGAAACCTGAAACTGCAATAAGCACAACCTGACGCACATATGAAACACACACTCCTTTGCCTGCCCCTTTCCCTGCTGATCCTGGCAAGCTGTAAACACCAGGGCGCCACGCAAAACCCGGCTTCCACGGCATCCACCGTTCCCACCATACCGTATCGACACCTGGATTTGACCGATACGGCCGATTTTGTTTACAGCAGCCCCGATCACAACAACTGGTCTATCGCCGGGAAGGTCTTTTCCGACAGGAACACGGTGCACAGCCTGGAGCCGTCCGTCGGAACCGGCGTCCTTCTCAGCAAACCCACGGATGCCGATAAGGCTGAGCTGCTCACCAAATTTCAGCAGGGCGATATGGACCTGGAACTGGATTTCATGATGCCAAAGGGCTCTAATTCCGGGATCTATTTTATGGGACGTTATGAAGTACAGCTTTTTGACAGCTGGCTGAAGCCAGCCGACAGCCTGCGCTATGGGGATTGCGGCGGCATTTACGAACGCATGGCCGGCGGGCACGGCTATGAAGGCACCGCCCCCGCCCTCAACGCCTGCAAGGCCCCCGGATTATGGCAACACCTCAAAGTCAGGTTCAGGGCGCCGCGTTTTGATGCCAGTGGTAAAAAAGTGGCCAACGCCTGTTTTATGTGGGTCTACCTCAACGGCGCGCTGGTGCAGCAAAATGTACGGCCCACACTCCCCACCCTGGGATCCTTTTACAGTGACGAAAAACCCACGGGCCCGCTGGAGATCCAGGGCAGCCATGGCCCGGTCGCCTTTCGGAACATCCGTTACCGTACCTACATCAACGGACGTATTCAGCTCAAAGACATGGAACTTAAAGTTTATAAAAGCCTGCTCGCCAACATCAACACCTTAAAAGGGCTCACCCCCGACAGGATCCTGCATCCCGACAGCCTGTCCCAATTGTCCTACAATAAATTTGAACAGGGGATGTACCATGGCACCGTGGTCGTTCCCGATTCGGGGGAATATATTTTCAAACTACAGGCAGGTGGGCCCGCGTGGCTGTGGATCGACTCCGCCCTGATCGTTTCCAATCATGGCTCCGGTGATTATTTTACGCCCTGGTATAAAACGGTTCATCTCAGTAAAGGATCCCACCGCTTCTCCCTGGCCTATAACAACCGGTACCAGCAGTTCAAATTGACTTACCAGGCCACCCATATTCCCGTCACCGCCCTGACCACTCCCTCTTCCGCCTTTCCGGAACCGGCTCTCCAACCCTACATCATTGCCGTGGGTCGTCGTGCCGAGGTACAACGCGGTTTTCTGATGCATCATGGCAAGAAAATGACCCATGCGATGGCCGTGGGGTTGCCGGGAGGGATCAATTATGCTTACAGCCTGGCGACCGAGAATATCCTCAGCGCCTGGAGAGGAGGATTTGTCAATACGGCGGATATGTGGAGGGAACGCGGGGAGCAGCAGCTGGAGCAACCACTGGGCGGCGTGACCACCTTTGACGGCCTGCCCGCCGTACAGATCCTGCAGGATAAAAACGGGCCCTGGCCGGCCAGTCTGCGGGTAGACAGCAGCCTTTTCACGCACCGGGGTTACCGGCTGCTGGAAGACGGTTCGCCCGAATTTTTCTATACCTATAAAAATGTAGCTATTCAGGATCAGCTGGAAGCTGATAAAGCCGAAGGAGGACTGGCCAGGAAGCTCACCTTTTCTTTCCATTCACCGGAAAAGCGTGCAGGTGACCAGGGAGACCTGTACTTACTCGCGGCAGAGGGCGACCTGATCAAAAAGCTGCCCGATGGCAGTTTTGCCATTGGTGATGACAACTATTACATTGCCGGGGTGAAGAGTGCCTCTCCGCCCCTCATCATCAAAAATACCGTCAAAAATGTTGACCACTACAGGCTTCTTATCCCCATCACCGCGAAAAAGGATACCGCATCCATCCGCTACAATATTATCTGGTAAAATGATACACAAAACCTATTGGTAAAGATTACCCGTAAAACTGATCCGCCATGCTCCGCACATTTAAACTTCTTACCCTGCTTTTGTTCTTGCTGTTGCCGGCCCTCCTTTCGTATGAACAGGGCAGCCAGGCGCAACGGGAAAACCGTTATTATAAAATAACAAAGGTGCCAGTCCCTGACAGCATCACGCTGGAAGTAGGCGGCATGGCCTTTAACACCAAAGGACAGCTGGCGGTATGTACCCGGCACGGAAAAATTTGGTTGATCGATCATCCCGCCTCGCCGCATCCCGGCTACAAATTATTTGCATCGGGACTGCATGAACCGCTGGGGCTGGCTTATTACCAAGGCGCATACTATACCGCGCAACGGGGTGAACTCACGCGGATCACCGACACCAACCAGGATGGCACGGCGGACCTGTTCGAGACCGTCTATGCATGGCCCCTGTCGGGCAATTACCATGAATATTCTTACGGTCCGCTCATTCTTCCGGATGGAGATATGATCGTCACGCTGAATCTGGGATGGACACACGGTCACATGGAAAGCCTCGCCAAATGGCGCGGTTGGATGCTGAAGATCAGCCCTGATGGCAAAATGGAACCCATTGCCACCGGGATGCGTTCACCCGCCGGTTTTGGATTGAATGCAGCAGGTGACCTGTTTTATGCGGAGAACCAGGGAAGATGGATCGGCTCGGGATTTATCACCCATGTGGAGAAAGGCGATTTTACCGGTCATCCCCAGGGTTTAAAATGGTCGGGAGAACCCGGCTCGCCCGTTCATGGCCTTCGCCGGGACATGTTTCCCGATTCCATCGGCACCATGTACAGCTTTGCCAGGACCCACCCTGCGCTGAAATTGCCGTCGGTTTGGTTCCCGCAGGGCATCATGGGTACTTCCACCTCCGGGATCCTCTCCATTGACCCGGCAGGTTTCGGTCCCTTTAAAGGCCAGTTGCTCGTGGGGGACCAGGGCCAGAGCAAAGTCATGCGGGTTTTCCTGGAAAAGGTCGACGGCCATTACCAGGGCGCCTGTTTCCCGTTCAGGGAAGGTTTCTCTTCCGGCGTGCTCCGTCTCGCATGGGGCAAAGGACCGGCAGGCACAGACCCCGTCTTGTATGTGGGGATGACCAGCCGCGGCTGGCCTTCCACGGGCGGTTCTGCTTACGGCTTGCAGAAACTCACCTGGACCGGAAAGGTTCCTTTCGAGATGAAGACCATCCAGGCCAGGGACGATGGTTTTGACATCACCTTCACCATGGCCGTCAACCGGGAGCTGGCAGCAGATACCGCCGCCTACCGGGTCACCGGTTTCACCTATCTTTATCACCACGCATATGGCAGCCCCATGATCAACAAAGAAAACTGCCGCGTGGAAAAAGTGGTGGTATCCCCCGACGGTAAAAAGGTGGCTTTGCATGTGACCGGTCTCCGGCTGGGTTATATCCATGAGATCAAACTCAACCATATACGTTCGGCCTCCGGTATGAAACTCCTGCACAATTTTGCTTTTTACACGCTGAACTACCTGCCGGGCGGGAAAACACCCGCCGCGGTCACCGCACCCACGTCGTCCCATGCGGCAGCTACGGGTGGCACGGGTGCCGCCTGCGGTCCGGATCCCGCCAAGACCATCACCACCCCACCCGAAAGCTGGCAGAAGGCTTCGGTGGTCCGTGTCACCATCGGCACCCGGCCCGGCATGAAATTCGACCGTAAAAATTTTGCCGTCAAGGCCGGCAGTCATGTAGCACTCACCTTCAACAATACCGATGACATGCTGCACAACCTGGTGATCGTAAAACCCGGTAAAATGGAGAAAACGGGCAAGGCAGCCCTTTCCCTGGGTATTGACGGCCCGGACCAAGGGTATATCCCTTCCTCCCCCGATATCCTGTACAGTACCTGCCTGTTACAACCCGGCACTTCTGAGACCATTTACTTTACTGCACCGCTAAAAACGGGAAAATTTCCTTACCTATGCACCTACCCCGGTCATTACCAGACGATGAATGGCATCATGGAGGTCGTTCAATGAACCACCGTTGAAGAAACTTGAAGAAACTTAAACAAACCTGTTGTGAAAACAGTACGCTTTGCCATCATTGTTGTTGTCCTTTTTATGATCCCCGTCATGTTTGCGCTGCCACTGAGCGCCCAGGACAGGGAACTGGATGACTGCAACATCACCTGGCATACGCAAAGCACGAACGCCGGGCAGTCCATGCCCTGCGGCGGGGGTGATATCGGGCTGAATGTCTGGGTGGAAAAGGGTGATATTTTATTTTACATCGCACGCAGCGGCGCTTTTGATGAGAACAACACCCTGCTGAAGGCCGGCAGGATACGCCTCCGGCTGACGCCCAATCCCTTTAAGGGAAGCACTTTCACCCAAAGGCTCGTTTTAGAGGATGGGAGTGTTTACATCACCGGGAAGGACGGAAACTTATCGGCACGTGTACACCTGTGGGTGGATGTACACCATCCCGTCATTCATCTCCAGGTAAAAGCCTCCCGGGCTATCCGGGCCGAAGCTGATTTTGAGAGCTGGCGATACACCGACCACATCGTCCGGGGAAAGGAGAACGAGGAGAACTCCTACAAATTCGCGCCCCAGGGAACCGTGACGGTGCACAGAGATCAGATAGGTTTCACCGGGGACGACCTTGTTTTTTACCACCGCAATAAGGACACCACCATTTTTGACGTCACCGTAAAACAACAGGGGCTGCAGGGCGTAAAATCCCGGTTGTTCGATCCGCTGAAAGATCTTACCTGCGGGGGCATCATGACAGGCAGCCATCTGTCCCCTGCCGGCACCTACCGCGGCTCCTACCTGCACACGCCTTTTGAAGGATGGCGATTGAAAAGCAAAAAGAAGGCCCGCGATTTTGACATCACCCTGTTGCTGCATACCGCCCGGACTGCCAGCGCCGGGGAGTGGAGCCGCGGGTTAAAAGACAGCATTCGGGAAGCGGTTCACCGTTCCCATGATAACTGGGAAAAGACGCTTCAGTGGTGGGGCAGGTTCTGGGACCGCAGTTTTATTTACATCGATCCCGGTCAGAAAAAAGAAAACGCCCCGTTCTGGCAGGCAGGCCGTAATTACCAACTCTTCCGCTATATGCTGGGTTGCAACGCTTATGGCCATTATCCCACTAAATTTAACGGGGGCCTCTTTACCTATGATCCCGTCTGTGTCGACAACACCTTCCCTTTTACACCGGATTTCAGAAGATGGGGCGGGGGCACCTTCACCGCCCAGAACCAACGGCTGGTCTATGATCCCATGCTGGCGGCCGGTGACTTTGACATGATGGCTTCAGCATTTGACTTCTACCTGCGTCTGCTAAAAACAGCCGAGCTTCGCAGCAAAGTATACTGGGGACACGGGGGCGCCTGCTTTACCGAACAGCTGGAGGATTTCGGGCTTCCCAATGCCAGCGAATACGGGTGGAAAAGACCGGCTTATTTTGACAAAGGCATGCAGTACAATGCCTGGCTCGAATATGACTGGGACACCGTACTGGAGTTCTGCCAGATGATGTTACAAGTGGGGCGCTATACGGGAAAGGACATTTCCCGTTACATCCCTTTTATCGAGTGCTGTCTTACCTTTTTCAATGAACACTACCAATACCTGGCCCGGCGGCGCGGCAGGAAAACTTTTGACGCGCAGGGACACCTGGTACTATACCCCGGTTCGGCCTGTGAGACTTATAAGATGACCTATAATTCCACTACCACCATTGCGGCGTTGCAAACGGTCTTGAAGGAACTGCTGGTGTTGCCGGCATCTTATCTGGACACGACAGCACGGCAAAAATACGACACCCTGCTTACCCGGATCCCCCCGATCAGTTTCAGGTATTTTAAAGGCCACCGGACCATCGCGCCTGCAGCACTATGGCAACGGATCAACAACGTAGAGGCACCGCAGTTGTACCCTGTCTTTCCCTGGCACATCTACGGTATCGGGAGACCCGGCCTGGACATTGCGCTGAACACCTGGAACTATGACACCACGGTCCTTAAAAACAGAAGCTATATCGGATGGAAGCAGGATAACATTTTCGCGGCCTGTCTCGGCCTCACAAAGGAGGCCACCCGCCTGACGATGGACAAACTCAAAAACGCCTCCCGGCGCTTCCCCGCCTTCTGGGGCCCTGGCTTTGACTGGGTACCGGATCATAACTGGGGAGGTTCCGGCATGATCGGATTGCAAAAGATGCTGCTGCAATGCAATGGTAAAAAAATATATCTTTTCCCCGCCTGGCCGGTGAACCGGGATGTGCATTTCAAATTGCACTGTCCTTACCAGACCACCGTGGAAGCCACCCTCTCCGGCGGGAAGATCCGCTCCCTCATCGTCACACCCGCTTCCAGGAAAAAGGATGTCGTGATCATGGCACGTAA
>DASULB010000071.1:0-4308 GCA_036278455.1 Chitinophagaceae bacterium
ACGGGAAACCAATTTTTGTTAATTTTACTTTCTGAACACCCTAGGGACCGGCATCAGATGATCCTGTTAAAGCTGCATACAAATTATCCTGATGACAAAAACAACAGACAATTTATCCTGGGAGGATTTCACAAGGGTAGAAATGAGGGTAGGTACGATCATAAAGGCCGAAATATTTAAGGAAGCTAAAAAGCCTGCTTATAAAATCAGCCTGGACTTTGGCGCATATGGCATTCGCAAAACATCAGCGCAGATCACCCGGCTATATGCTCCCGAAGAACTTATTGGCAGACAGGTTGTTGCCGTGGTGAACTTCCCACCCAGGCAAATAGCAAACTTCATGAGTGAATGTCTGATTTTAGGGGCTATTGGTGATAACGGAGAAGTTACCCTGTTAACGACGGAACGGCCCGCAAAAGCCGGGCTGAAAATAGGGTAAAGCCTGAAATATTGATTTATATCGGAAAATCTCCTCTCCCGTAAACAAATGACCCATTATTAAATTGAGGCTGCAAAACTACGTGCATATCCGCCTGATTGACCACTTTTGTGTATTTAACGCTCGTCAGTATATCGTTGTAATCTTAAAGTGGTCAGTTTAGCGGCCTCCACTCTAAAAGTGACACGAGGTTTACCCACCTTACCTCTTTAGCTGTCATACGCATGACACCATTGTCACCTCCTACACTATATACCGCTGTTGTATCATCTCCCGTGATGTGGACCATGATTTTCCGGGGACCGCGCCAAAAAAGCGCCAGGCAATATGGACTACGTTCGTAATATAATCCACGATTGATTATAACCGGATTTTTAGATCCCTCATTTCACATCCTGTCGATCAAACACAAAAACAGGCCTTTAGATTTACTGCCTTTCGTGTCTGGCCCACGATATAGGAGCATATACAACCGGCAAAGGACTTTTCCTGAATGACAAACATTTGAAATAATGGGGGCCGCACGGCGCCGGGGCATTACCAATAAAACGGGCAGCAAAAAATATCTTTCTATTATTTCCAATGTAACTTTAAGGCCCTGGTTATTATCAGGTATTTAATTTTTGAACTTTCTTTAGCGCTCATCCTCCCACGAAAGGATATGTCATCCATTTCATTCAATCATAAATCACCTTTAATTTCCTGTTAATATAATCCATGCTTTCTGTTGCGGATTTAAGAGGAGTTAACCGGGTGGTATCCTGTTCCTGGTTAATCCATCCTTTAAACCTGATTTCTTTCAGAAAAGCCATGATGGCCGGAAAGTCAATCTCCCCTTTCCCCAATTCCCGTATATTCGGGCCAAACTGAGGCCGCTTAGCCACTTGTCCAGCCACATCTTTGAAATGAAAATAGTTCAGCCTGCTTTTATAAGTTCGAAGAATATCCAATACATTTCCGCCGCCCAGGGCAAGATGACCGGTATCGGGAGATAAGTAAACATATCGGGGATCAGTAAGCTCCATCGCAATCTTGATCTCATCCGGCGTTTCAATAAAAGTGTTGTAGTGTGGATGAATCCCAATTTGAATTCCCTGATCTGCCGCGATCCTGCCCAGTTCATTCAGAACCGGTGCAGATTCCCTGATCAGTTTGGCGGGAGAACCTATGTTGCGGCTACCGGGCCCGATGACCATGTTTTTGGAACCGTAAAACTTCAGGCTTTCCAGCATTTTCTGAAAATCGTCCAGTATCTGTTTTCTACGACCCGTATCATAAAAAGGTGCTCCCCAGTAATGTGCGCTGACGGCCAGTTTTTTTTCCCTAAGCAGGGCACGGAAACTTTCACGGGTGAAGCCGTTTTTTTCCAATTCACCTTTCCTTGGACTATATTCTACGCCATCGAGCCCAAGGTCATGCATTTCCTGAATAACCTTTTGCAATGGTGTTTTTTGTTGAGCATAATTGCGCCAAAGTATCATACCCATAGCCCAACGGATGTTTTGCTGTTTCTCAAAGGAACTTAGCGGAAGCCATCCTATCCCCAATGCCAGGCTCACCACCGAAGCGGATCCCACAAACTGTCTTCTGTTCATTATAAAGCATTTAATGTTATCGGGGCATATTCGCAAACAGACGATGCTATTTCGTCATTTTTTCAAATTCTTTTAGGGTCCACGGATGATTCCGGCCTTTTACCAACTCCCGGATTTTCTTAACCTCTTGCGGCTTTACCACGGCAATAAATCCTTTTTTCTTCTGAGCGAACTCATAGCGGATATAGCTCAATATGGAAGCAACCCATTCATCGCTGTTGGCAGCCCCTAAGGGTGGCATTACATCTGAATATGTTTTCCCGTGTATAGGGCCGGACAATCCGTTCAGCAGAATGCGAATCAAATGATCCTGATTGCCCCCAACCTCTTTCGAATTTACAAAGGGAGGTGCTGCCGTCGCCGATCCTCCGATGGCCAATCCCCTTCCATCCGGACCATGGCAGGAAGAACATAGCTGTTTAAAAATAACAGCCCCTCCCAACACCTGTTTCCGGTTGTATGCTGACAATTTTGCCAATCTGCGGCCAAATAATTTTGTGTTCTGGTTGACTTCTAAACTCTTAAATATCCGGGCAAATATCTGATTATCGCCTGCGTCGTTTATAATACCCTGAATCAGCCCCCAGGCCTTCTCCGTCTTGCTATAAAACAGCGATTCCATTAATTGTATCCGAACATCCGGACTCGGATCATTTTTGAGCATGGCCAATTTATCAATCACCGGCATAACACCCCTTTTCACATACGGTTCGCTTATCCAAACAGCCGTTTTCCTGACATGAGGGTCTTCATCCTGCAATGCCTGAAACAACGTATTGGTATCAATGGCATGCAGCCCTTCAAGTGTCCACAAGGCATGAATTCTGGCCAGGCTATTCGGCCTTTCGTTCCAAAAAAGCAACTTATCCCAGAAAGATTGTCTGCCGACTGCCATTTGCCTGAGAGCGGGGGCCACAGATTTATCACCACGAATAATGAGTTCTTTCTGCGCATTGTCCCGCCACCAGCCGTTTGGATGGCCTAAATAAGTCACCAGCTTGGCGCTGGATGCATTGAGCATGTCTGGTTTTGGTCCCCTTTTAAAGCCGTCATGAACTAAACGGTATATCCGCCCATGACCGATATTGTTTTCCAGCCCCCTGCCCTCAATTACCTTGCGAATGAGGCTACCCGGTTCTACCCATGTACTCTCCTGGATAATCCCGCGATTCATATCGACAATATACAGACATCCGTCCGGGCCGGTGGCTGTATGAACGGGGCGAAAGTTCATATCGGAAGAAGTAATAAATTCCTGATGATCATAAGCATTGTGTAACACGATCTTTCCATTCTCATCGGTGATCTTCGCCCGCCGGATCAACCTCCCTGCCGGTTCGCAAATGAACAGGTCGCCACGGATATTCTCCGGAAGCCGGTCGCCGCGAAAAATAGTCTGACCACAACTGGATGTAAAATGGTCTAGTGATGAATCCGGCCGCCAATGTCTTGCTCCGGGCTTTGCATCCGGAGAGGCTATGATCGGCCATACTTCCTGAAATCCCTTTGCATATTGATCGGAAGGATTCAACAGTCCATACGCCGGATTCATCTGGTATCCAAGAGCAGGAATTTCCGCTCCGGCATTAGAGAAAAACAGTCGTCCGTAATTATCTGTGGCTATCCCCCATTGACCGCCCGGTGAATTAGCCAGCGAATCGACCAGCAATTTGCCGTCGCTATAACGATACCGAACCGGATCACAGCTGACATATATCCAGTTATCGAGGTTCCAGAGCAGCCCGCTTTTCTGATGCTCCAGATTTCGGGTGTCCTTTTTGTCATTTGCATAGGCGAGCGTTCTTTTGTCCGCCTTTCCATCGCCGTCGGTATCAGAATAGTTCCAGATATTGTAGCTGTTGGTTTCATTGACCAGGAGATGACGCCCTACACAGAGCATCATCCGAGGCATCACGAGACTATCGATAAAGACCGTGCTCTTATCCATCTTTCCATCTCCGTTACTGTCTTCCAATCGCATGATCCTGCAGGTCGGGTCATTTTCACCGGTACCATCAATATTCTGCATATAGGTATTAAGCTCGGCCACATACAGGTTTCCATCTCCATCCCAGGCAATCGTTACCGGCTCTTTGATCATCGGCTCACTGGCAACCAGTTCCAAATGATATTCTTGCGGAACATAAATATGTTTCATGCTTTCCTCAGGGGTCATGTAGGTTCCCGAGGGATGGGCAATGATGGAATCCGGCTTTCCGGGCCAAGTGACCTTTTTGTGGGTTTCCACCCTTGTACAATGAGAAAATAATAAAA
>DASULB010000072.1:0-12190 GCA_036278455.1 Chitinophagaceae bacterium
TTTTCTGGCATCGCGCATGGAAGCCGCGTTTGTAGATGGATATCAGGGACAGACAATGGCAGGAAAGCCCGAAACGAAATACCTGAAGGTGGCAGCAACAGCCAAACATTATGCCTTAAATGACATTGAAAACAATCGTCAGGGCATTTCCTCCAATGCAAGTGATGAGGCTATCCGTGATTATTACACTGCCCCCTTCCGATATCTGATTGAACATGCTCATGTAGCCGGTCTGATGACTTCCTACAATGCCATCAACGGCACCCCCGCGGTGGCCAATACTTATATGGTCAACGAACTTGCCCAGAGAAGCTATGGGTTCAATGGCTACATCACTTCGGATTGCGGGGCGGTTGGAACCACCTATAACAACTTTCCCATTGGCCATGACTGGGCTCCGCCGGGATGGCGCACCGACAGAGGGGGCAGGCATGCAACATGGACCAACACAAAGACAGGTGCGACCGTATCAGGCGCTGCAGGCGGTCAGGCCTATGCCGTGAGAGCGGGGACCTGTCTTAACTGTACCGGCGCCGAATATACTTTACAAAATATAGAGGATGACATTAAAGCAGGGATTCTGAGTAAAGGTGTGATCGACCGCGCGCTGACCAAGGTCTTTACCATCAGGATGAGAACAGGTGAGTTCGATCCTGCTGCCATGGTTCCTTATACAAAAATCACCAAGGACGTCATACAAAGCCAGGCTCATCAGAAGCTTGCCGAAGAAGTCGCTGAGAATACGCTGGTACTTCTCAAAAATGATCCTGTGCCTGGCACGAATACGAAACTGCTTCCAGTGGATGCTTCCAGGACACATAAGGTTGTAATCGTCGGTAATCTTGCCAAAAAGGTGACGCTGGGCGGCTATTCGGGTGACCCTGCCCTGAAAGTGGACGCAGTTCAGGGGATCACCAAAGCGATGAAAGCCACTCATCCGGACGCTACGGTGATTTTTGACAGTACGGGGTCTTCTACAACCGCAACAAAACCTGCCTGGTTAAGTGCCAAAACGAAATCAGATATTAAAAGTGCGGACCTGGTGATCGTTTTTGTGGGAACCGATGAAGACATTTCCCATGAAGGCCATGACCGGGCAAGCCTGGCGATGCCGGGAAATTACAATTCGCTGATCTATCAGGTGGCAGCACTCGGTAACGCGAATATGGTACTGGCCATCCAGTCTATCGGGCCGGTCCAGATCAGTTATATAAAACATTACTTTCCCGCCATCATATTTAGCAGTTACAACGGAGAAAGCCAGGGTATGGCTTTGGCTAATGTATTGCTCGGCAAGAAAAATCCAAGCGGACACCTCGACTTTACCTGGTATCGGAACGACACACAGCTTCCAAGTAAGTCGAACTATTATTTAATGCGCCGCAAGACCAATGGCCTGGGCCGCACCTATATGTACTTCGCCGGAAGCAGAGTGGGGTCTTACCGTCATTTCACTATGGTACCTCCGACCTATCCGTTTGGTTACGGGCTAAGTTACAGCCAATTCAAGATCTCCAATATGGAAGTATCAGCCAAACAAATATCTCCGGATGACACTGTAACGGTAAGTTTTGCCGTCACTAATACAGGAAGTACAGCAGGAGAGACGGTAGCCCAGCTCTATGTGGCACCGCCAAAAATCAAAGGGAAGATATTACCCATAAAGAAGCTGGAAGGATTCCAAAAAACAAAAGATCTTCAACCTGGTCAGAGCGAACATATTACATTAACGGTCAGGGCGGCTGATCTGGCATTCTGGGATGAAAAGGCGCTGAAAAGCATCGTGTATAATGGCTTGTATCAATTCCAGATGGGTTACAACTCTGGTGACATTGCCGATTCCGTAGACGTTAATATTCAGGGTGTATTAACGCCAAAGGTGACCCATGTCACCGTGCAACCTGAAAAGCTAGTTTATCACATTGGAGATAAGGTCAACCTAAACGGTAAAAATAAATGGATTAAAAGTGACATCAATCCAGATCGTGAAGAACGTCATGCGGTTGCCGACAACATTATAGAAGCAGTCAACAATGACGGGTCCTTTGTTAATTTAGCCAATGCAACTATACAATACAGCAGTGATCATCCTTCGGTGGCGAGCGTGAACAATGCGGGCATTGTCAAAGCGACCAGGGCTGGTGTAGCAACAATCACTACAACTGTTAATGGGAAATCAGGCTTATCGGTGATCGTAGTAAAATAGGATTAAGAATATATCTGTTATTGAACGAACCAATCTAAATATGACCTTGCTAACTGTAGGATAGAATCTTAATTAACTAAAGCCTTGATGTTGATAAGATGTTGACAAACAAGCAAATATAATCTGTTATAAAGCTGTATAAGTATATTGGAATTGTTAATCCTGAGTTAGCTGTAAACTGAGATACAACTACTCATACTTATGTAACAGTTCAAAATATTCAGAAGTCATCAGCATTGGATGCGGATATATATACGGTGCAAAGCAAGCAATGGGAAAGATGCGTGAATGCGCGAGTACAGGGGAATGGTTTCTGCTCTATTTTAAACGATTTTACAGAATGCCTATACCTTTTGAGATAGAACGATCAGTGCATAGCCTGGATGATATAACTGCAATCGAAATTAAAAATAAAAATGATTAAGAAAGTTGTGTAAACAGGAAATTGTCAAATGGTGATCGGGTGATGAAAAAAATTTATTGTTCTTTTTAATCGCGTATAACACCATCATTATTAATATATACTTGGAATAAGCAACTTATCTTAGACAAATTAAAGCGTATAAAATGAAATTTATCATTTTCGCCATTACAGGCATTTTATTATGTTATTGTCCTGCTTATTCTCAAAACCTCGTTCAACATGCTCCGCACGCTTTTGACTCTGTGCGTAGCAGTATCCCGCATGGGGGAATAGATACGGTTTATTATCCGTCAAAAACAGTTGGAGCGCGGCGCAGGGCGCTCGTTTATAAGCCACCAGGATTTTCAAAGGATAAGAAATATCCTGTACTGTACCTTTTACACGGGATTGGCGGGAATGAATATTCCTGGCTCAGAAATGGCCACGCCCAAGCTATTTTGGATAACCTTTATGCTGAAAACAAGATTAAACCTATGATTGTGGTCATGCCCAACGGACGGGCAATGAAAGACGACCGTCCTGTTGGAAATATTTTTGCCCCAGATAAGATACAGGCGTTCGCAACTTTCGAGAACGACTTACTCAATGATTTAATACCGTTTATTCAAAAAAGATACCCGGTTTATACTGACCGCGAATATCGCGCCCTTGCCGGCTTGTCCATGGGAGCGGGCCAATCGCTGAATTTTGGATTAACCAATCTGGATAAGTTTGCCTGGATAGGCGCCTTTTCGGCGGCACCCAATACAAAGCGTCCTGAGGTGCTGATTCCCAATCCTGAGAAGGTGAAAGAAAAGTTGAATTTACTATGGATTTCATATGGCGATAAGGACCGTCTGATTCCCTATGGCCAGCGCATCCACGATTATTTAATGGCTCATGACGTACCTCATATTTTTTATGTCGAGCCCGGTAAACATGAATTCAAAGTCTGGAAGAATGATTTATACATGTTTTCGCAGTTTCTGTTTAAAACAGTGGATAAGTCAACTTTTTCCCAATATAGTATTGTGGGTGTTCCCGCAACGAGCAACGTAAGGGGTGCTAAATATCCCAGGGTCTTACCGGACAATAAGGTGATCTTTCGTATCAAGGCACCCTATGCACACAAAGTCCAAATTGATTTGGGTAGTAAATATGATATGGTGAAGGATACATCGGGCTTTTGGAGGGTTACAACAAGTCCTTTAAGTGAGGGCTTTCACTATTATTCCTTGTTGATTGATGATGTTGCTGTTGCCGACCCCGCCAGCAAGACGTTTTATGGCATGGGGCGAATGGCAAGCGGCATCGAAATACCTATTAAAGGGCAGGACTATTATGCTATAAAGAATGTACCACATGGGGAAATAAGAATAAAGCGTTATTATTCAACCGTATTACATCAATGGCGTCAGTTTTATATTTATACTCCGCCCGGCTATGATATCAGCATAAAAGAAAAATACCCGGTTCTATACATACTGCACGGGGGTGGTGAAGATGAAAGGGCCTGGGCAAACCAAGGCAAAGCAGATTTAATTCTTGACAACCTTATCGCAGAGAAAAAAGCAAAGCCTATGCTTATTGTAATGCCGGATGGAAATATAGATGCACCTGGTTTCGGTGAAAATAGTTTAAAACTTTTTACCGCAGAGTTAAAACAGAGTATCATCCCATTCGTAGAGATGCATTATCGGGCAAAGACCGATTCAAAGGATCGCGCGCTTGCCGGATTGTCAATGGGGGGCATACAAACACTTTATGCGGGGATGAATAATACGCAGCTATTTGCCTACCTGGGCATATTTAGTTCAGGCTGGATTCTGCCTATGCAGAGCAAACTCGCGGATGCACAATATCATTTCATGAAGAAGAATATTGATAAGATCAAGAACAATTTGAAGATTTTATGGGTTTCGACAGGAGGCGGTGAAGATATTGCCTATAAAAATTGTCAGGAGATGCTTTCCAAATTCAAAGAAATGAATCTTAAGTATATATATGATGCGTATCCTGGTGGGCATACCTGGCCTGTGTGGAGGCACGATCTGTATAAATTTGCGCCATTGTTGTTCAAATGATTATCCGAAGAAAAAATAGAATGAAACCTACAAGAATTTCAACGAACCGGGGATTTTACCTTTGTCTGGTCTTAATAATATTACCTTTTACCAGTTCAATTGCACAAAAATACCACAGTGATAACAAAAACGGGACGTACACCAATCCCATCATAGCCGCTGATTTCCCTGATCCGGATGTGATCCGGGTGGAGAATACTTATTATATGGTTAATACGACGATGTTTGTTTTCCCCGGAGTAACGATTTTGAAGTCACACGACCTCGTAAACTGGCAGTATTGCAGCAACGCCGTTCAACGGTTTCATTTTAGCCCGTGTTACGATCTGGATGGATGTAACAGGTACGGTCACGGACAGTGGGCAACCAGCTTGCGCTATCATAATGGAAAGTACTATTTGCTTTTCATTACACTTAATGAGGGTGGATTTTTGTGTACAGCTACCAATCCCAAAGGCCCCTGGAAGATCAGGCATTTACCCAAAGGGTTTTACGACGCAAGCCTGCTCTTTGATGATGATGGAAAAATATATGTGGCACACGGTAACAGTAAAATTTATGTAACGGAGCTTGATGCGGACTTTGCCCCTATGGGAAAAGATTCTTTAGTCTTTACGGGTGATATACGCCATGGACTTGAAGGGACTCATTTCTATAAAATTAACGGCTACTATTACCTGTACTCTACTTATGGAGGCAGAGACGGCATACAGGTGGCGCTTCGTTCTAAGAATGTTTACGGGCCTTATCGGGAAAAGGTAGTTATCAGAGACACCATGCGGGGGGTGAATTTTGGCATTCACCAGGGGGCTCTGGTAGAAACGCAAACGGGGCAATGGTGGACGATGCTTTTTGCAGACCAGGGTGCCTTTGGCCGTTTTCCTTCTTTACAACCTGTGAAATGGGTAAACGGGTGGCCAATGGTGGGTGTTGACGGGAAAGCTGTTGTCACTTATCAAAAGCCTGATGTAGGAATAGAATATCCCGTTACCACGTTACCCACGTCCGACGAATTTGACGAGACTAAATTGGGCATGCAGTGGGGCTGGAATCATAATCCGGTTCCGGATAAATGGTCCCTTACGCGAAGACCCGGATACCTGCGGTTAGAAACGGCAAAAGTGGTCTCCGATTTGCCGGAAGCGAGAAATACCTTAACCCAAAGAATGTTTGCCTATTACTCCAAATCCGTCCTCACTATTGGCGTTACCAAAATGGATATTGGAAACATGAAGGATGGTGATGTGGCCGGTTTGGCGATATTTCAACATCCATACGCGTATATTGCCGTAAAGCAATGGCAGGGCTCCAGATATGTGGCTATGGTAAATAATGGTAAAACCATTGATTCTGCAGTCATCAAAACAAATACTGTTTTCTTACAAGCGGCAGCGAGTTACGGTACCAGCAAAGCATCGTTCTCCTATAGTGTTGACAACAAACATTTTATTCCGATGGGCAACGAATTGGCGATGAGATTTAGCCTTTCCATATTTACCGGAAACAAATTATGTCTCTTTAATTATGCCACGCAAACCTTGGGAGGGACTGTAGACTTTGACTGGTTCAGGATGCATCCTGAAAAAAATTAATGGAAACTATTCAAACAAAAAATAGGCAGTGAGAACATTCAAACTATATATGGTCGTATGTATATCGGGATTCAGACCTGGGATACACAACCTGATCGTACAGCTGAAAGATAATAGGAATGTTGAAATAAGCTGGGTAAGTTTTAAGTAAAGGAATTGCATTTTTAAATTCAACCAACTTTTAAATAAGTCGATTTTTGGGATAAAGCGATTAAACGCCTTTGGATAATATCTTTAATTTACCATAGTCATTTAAACTGGAAGATAATTATGAAGAAGAACTTTCTACTGTTTTTATTGCTGTTGCCATTGACGGCAGTGGCGCAAACAGCAAGTATCACAATTGATACGAACCGGGTAATTGGCCATATTGATCCGATGATCTATGGCGTTTTCATGGAACCGATAGGCGGGATGACCGGGCGGAGGTTTAATACGGTATATGGAAATCTGTATGACCCCGGCTCGCCGTTTGCAAACAAGGATGGCTTCGATAAGCGCTACATTGATGCTGCAAAAGAGCTGAAAATAACCAACATGCGTTGGCCCGGAGGCAATTACACCGCTGACTACCATTGGATAAACGGCATTGGTCCCAAAAGCAAACGTCCAGCGCTCAAAGAGCTGGCCTGGGGATACATTGACAGTAACCAGGTCGGGACTGACGAATGGGTAGAACTGAATAATGCCATTGGCTCAAAGAATGTAATGTGCATCAACGGGGGCACAGGTACCCTGGATGAGGCGGCGCATTGGGTGGAGTACTGCAATTTGAATCCGGGGAGCTATTATCCGGATCTCCGGGCCAAATACGGACATCCGAAACCCTATAATATACGCCTTTGGGACCTTGGGAACGAAGTGGACGGCTCGCCCTGGATTATTGGACACAAGAATGCGGAGGACTATATCAGGTTCGCTAGGGAGGCGGCAAAGATCATGAGGGATGCCGACAAAAACCTTACATTTGTTATCAGCGGGTCTGCTTACTATGCCGCTGACGGAAAATGGGTGGATTGGAACCGTAAAGTGATCACGGGCCTGAGAAACATCGCCTCTTATGTGTCCATTCACGGGTACTGGGAAAATTCAAAGGATTATTATAAGTACATAGGTGAAGGCGCTATGGATGTGGAGCGCAAGATTACTACGACTGCTGATATCATTTCAACCGTCAGATCAAAATATTTGATGAGCAAACCGATTTATATTTCATTTGACGAGTGGGGCGCTTTTGGGAAAGGACTGCTTCCAACCCTGGCAATGGCCGAGTATTTCAATGCTTTTATCCGTCATGCTAATGTGTTAAAGATGGCGAACTACACGATGATGACCTCGCTTCTGTCGCGGGATAAGAATGGCCATTTATATAAAGCCCCCAATTTCTACGCATTCAAATTGTTTTCAACCAACTGCCGGGGTATATCTCTGAGTCCACTGGTGAAGTGCGATACCTTTAGCACGAGCCCCTATTACCAGGGCATCCCCTTTCTGGATGTCACCTCTGTTTATAATGAAAAAATGGGCTCCATTGTCATTAATGTGGTGAACCGTCATCAAAAGAAAGCGGTTATGGCCGAGATTGTGAGTAACTCCGGCAATTTTGCAGGGGAAGCTTCGGTAACCGTAATCAGTAGTAATGATATGGATGCCCCCTACACCTATGCAAAACGGAAAGATTATATTCCCGTGCCGAAGGAGCGCAAGGTAAATGGAAACGAATTTTCCTATTCGTTCCCTGCCCACTCGTTTACTCAGATAAGGGTCAAAATTAGATAGAGTAGTATAAAAAAGATGAGCGATCATCAAATAGTACAGATTGAAAACAAAAAGAGAAAATAGTGGCACAAGTTAACTATTTGTTTAAAAAATTGTCATTACAATGAACAAATCCAGCATTAATCGGACGTACCCCTTACGGCCCCTTTTCACCGTTATAATCCTGATTCTGTCGTTCTATTCTGCTTCCTCTCAGAATCTGCAGATAAACAAGCTCGGGTATTTCGAGACACGCGGACTCAACATATTGGTTTTCAGTGAGAAGTTCAATGGTTTATTCTTTGATGAGAAACATGCTGGCATAGAGCTGATACAAAGTGGCGATCGCATTGCCACGGATGGAGCCGTCAGGTTAAGATCCACTCCTGAACAATGGGATTTGGTGCCGGAGGTTGTTAGCAGAAAGGTTGATACAGAAGACAACCAGATTGAAGTGACGCTTAGGTACAAGAAATATAATTTCGATCCGAGAATGGTGATTACGGCAAAGCAGCAAGGTGTTTGGATTGATGTTTACCTGGATAAGCCGCTGCCAGAAAAACTGATAGGGCATGCAGGGTTCAACCTTGATTTCCTTCCGACAGCTTATTTCCGCAAGATGTATTTAATTGATAATAATCCTCATATCTTTCCACTCTATCCGGCGGGTCCTACGATTGAAAAGCCGGATTCTGAAAAAATACCACAATTTAATGGTTATTCCACTTTCAATGGACGCGGTAGAAATGTCTATGTTGATCCGCTGCCCATGGCAACCGGTTCGACTTTGGTACTTGCTCCTGAAGACCCGCAAAGACGCGTCGAAATCCAGTCCACCAAAGGGAAACTTTTGTTTTATGATGGGCGAAATGTCGCTCAAAACGGCTGGTTTGTTGTGCGAAGCAAGATACCCGCAAACAAAACAGGCAAGGTGGTCGAGTGGCATCTGACAGCAAGCACGATTAAAGACTGGATCCGAAAACCGGTTATTGAATTTTCACAGATTGGCTATCATCCTGCACAAGAGAAGCGAGCCGTTATCGAACTTGATAAGCACGACACTTCTCTCAAGACTGCTTCTTTATACCGTATTTCCCCGGAAGGTGCCCCCGAAAAGGTATTTACAGCTCCCGTGGCGAAGTGGGGACGATGGTTCCGCTATAACTATGTTACTTTCGATTTCTCTTCCGTCAGACAAAGGGGCATCTATTTTATCAGCTACGGCAACCAGCGATCGAATGTTTTCCCCATTGATGCCCAGGTGTACGACAATGTATGGCATCAAACGCTTGATGCCTGGTTTCCAGTCCAGATGGACCATATGTATGTGAGAGACGCCTACAAAGTTTGGCATGGCGTACCGTTCCTGGACGATGCACGCCAGGCACCGCCGAACAACAACCATTTCGACAACCATGGGATGGGACCATCCACCGACACAAAATACAAGCCCGGTCAGCATATTCCCGGATTGAACGTCGGTGGCTGGTTCGACGCCGGCGATTACGATATCGAGGAGCCCTCTCAATGTGAGGCTATTTCGAGTCTGGCAGCCACCTGGGAAGCATTTAAACCGAGATTAGATCAGACTTACATTAGTGAAACGCGGCGCTATGTCGATATTCACGATCCTGACGGCAAGCCGGATATACTTGAGCAAATAGAGCATGGCGTTCTCCTGCAGCTTGGTCAGCAAAATGCTTTTGGGCGTGCAATACGAGCTATATCGGAGGATCATCTTTATCAATACGACCAACTTGGGGACCCCGCGCAAGTGACGGACAACAAGATTTTCACTCCAAGGCTAAAGC
The DNA here is from genome assembly GCA_036278455.1 of Chitinophagaceae bacterium. Classification (GTDB taxonomy): domain Bacteria; phylum Bacteroidota; class Bacteroidia; order Chitinophagales; family Chitinophagaceae; genus FW021-bin31. The sequence goes on from DASULB010000072.1 coordinate 9,855, forward strand.
CCTATCAGGTTGAAGGGGATTCAAGTGGCACACCGGACGACCGATGGGCGTTTACAAATGATGTGCCCGGGATAAATTATCGGTCAATAGCCGCTCTTGCACTGGCAAGTCGCGCGCTTAGCGGTTTCAATGACTCGCTTGCCGCAGCATGCCTGGATGTTGCCAAACAATCATGGGCACGGCAACAAAAAGATACCGTTGGGACCGGAAACAAGCGGTTTAGGCTATTTCAGCAGTATGCGGAAATGCCGGCTGATCTTCAGTTAATGATTTCAACAAAGGAAACCCAATACGCCAACCGTTTCAAGAAGCTTATTTGGACGGCGCTCGACGGATCCATTGACCGCAATATAAAACTGGCGATTTTGGCGATTCCCTATTTGGGAAATGATTACAAGAAGAAACTGGAGCCCTATGCAAAGCAATTTAAGAATTATGATGATGCTCTGCTTAAGAGAGACCCATACGGTGTCCCGATTGGTAAAGGAGGATGGGGCGGCGATGGAGACGTAGTAAACTGGGCCATCACCAATTATTATGTTCATAAAGCTTTTCCCAAAATAGTTGGGCCTCAATACGTCATCCGTGGAATTGATTATCTTTTCGGTTGTCATCCGTATTCGAATACTTCTTTTGTTTCCAGTGTTGGTGTACACTCAAAGGAGCATTTTTACAGCAGCAACAGGGCAGATTTCTCATTCATCGCGGGAGGAGTGGTACCAGGCATTCTTATCCTGAATCCGGATTTTCCGGAAAATAAGGATGCCTGGCCATTCCTGTGGGGTGAAAATGAAAGCGTAGTCGGTATTTGTGGACAATATATATTTCTATCCAACGCCGTAAGTGAAATGTTGGAGAAGCTTGCTAAATGATAATTGAAATTTCCCGAATAGCCGTAGTAAGCTTTGAATAAAATGTTTTGACTATTGATTAGCGATGGGAAATCATTTTTAAAAGCCCCTCAGGCCAATGAATAAATTGAGCGCCTTTCAGAAACTCGCAGTTATCTATTCCTGATTAAATCTAAGAAATCTATCCTTATCACCCGATTGATGATATAAGAATTTGTATAAATGGGGGAGTAGTCAAATATATGGAACGGCGTAGAAAAATGGGCAGGCCAGCGGGACAAACGGAATGGATAAACGAGGGCCTGTTTGAACTTTTTAAGCTTAAGTTTGAAAAGCTTGATAATAATATTATTTTTGAGTGAAAAAATGACTTGTCACTACAAGGTTATTGGCACAAAAATTTAAGTAAGCTGTCCAATAAGAGACTAATTCCTGGTATTTCGGCAGGATAGAAATGAAAAATATAGTCTAATAACTATCCAGCATTAAAAACAATAAAATCGCGAGATATAGCATCATGAACAAACAAAATGCTGAAGATTCCATTCTGAATGAGACAGGTCCAAAAATGGGACGTCGAAAGATGTTAAAAACACTTGGGGGCCTGACCGCTGGTGTATCCGTTTCTCCATTGATCCCGCCCCATGTAAGAAAAGTATTGGAGTCCTCTTCCGCTCAACATGGTTCCTTTAAAGACATTAAACATGTGGTACTGCTTATGCAAGAGAATCGTTCGTTTGATCACTATTTTGGAACACTCTCAGGGGTAAGAGGCTTTGAAGACTCTCAGGCAATGAAGTTTGACAATGGTCGTTCTGGCTTTCATCAACCGGATCCAACTCACCCCGACGGATATTTGTTGCCTTTTCACTTTAATACGCGAATGACGAATGCTCAAAAAATTCCCTCTACCAGTCATTCCTGGGGACCACTTCATGACTCATGGAATCATGGGAAGATGAATAATTGGGTGCCCGCCCACAGAAAAGTGAACGAAAAGACCGCTCATTATGTCATGGGTTATTATACCCGGGAAGACATTCCTTTTCATTTTGCCCTGGCAGAAGCCTTTACTATCTGTGACGGGTATCATTGTTCTGTTTTAGGCCCCACCATATCAAACAGGCTATACTGGCTGAGTGGAACGTTTGATCCTGAAGGACAATACGGTGGTCCCATTACCGGTACAGGAAAAATTCCCAAAGGGGGATATCGATGGAAAACTTATGCCGAACGACTGGAAGAAGCCGGGGTAAGCTGGAAAGTGTATCAGGAAGAAAAATTGCACCCTGGATATGATGAGTTAGCACGTTTTAAACAGTTCAAAGAAGCTGATAAGAACTCACCTTTATATAAAAAGGGACTGATGGTTCGGCCTAACGGCCAGTTTGAATATGATGCCATTAACGACAAACTGCCTGCTGTTTCATGGATTATGCCAAACAATTACCAGTCCGAACACCCGGATTACCTGCCTGCGGATGG
>DASULB010000073.1:0-2247 GCA_036278455.1 Chitinophagaceae bacterium
ATCCCCCGCTTCGGCCTTCGCATGGTAGAGATCCTGAAACATAGGGTCATTACCGTCATAGGGAACACCTTTTAAAGCGCCTTGCTTATCCGCACCATGACTGGGCTGAAACCAGGTAAAACTGGCGCCCAAATGCTCCGATACCCCAAAACGGAGACCCTCTTTCTTAGCGGCTTTCTGCCAGATACCCAATACATCCTTTTGGGGGCCAAAGTTTGCAGCGTTCCACCGGTGGATTTTGGAATCCCAGAGGAAAAAGTCATCGTGGTGAGAACCCATGCTGACAAAATACTTCGCTCCGGCCTTTTTATAAAGCGCCATCAGCTTTTCGGGGTCCCAGCGCTGGGCTTTCCACAAGGGTATAATATCCTTATAGCCGAACTTGGAGGGATGTCCGTAATGTGCCAGATGATATTTATAATCATCGCTTCCTTCCATATACATCTTCCTGGCATACCAATCGCCCTGGCGCGGTACCGCCTGCGGACCCCAATGCGCCCAGATACCAAACTTGGCATCCCGAAACCATTCAGGGTATTTATATTGTTTTAGGGACGCTTCAGTTGGTTCAAAGGGTCCCCCTGCTACAAGCGGCTTCCTGTTACCGTGCTGCTTTTCCGGTGGGGTGGCGCGAGCCGCGGTAAAGCTTATAGGTAAAGCCGCAACGGGTGCAGCACTGGCCAGAATCTTGATTAAATTTCTCCTTGAAATCGCCATATGCAGTTTTTTTTAGGTAGCGCGTCTTTTAAAGTTGATGTAGGTCGTCCAATAGGGTCAGCTGGAAATAGTGTTTAAATCTCTGAAACTTTTGTTAGAAAAACAAGCAAAAACTTATCAGTCCCCTCCGACAGTCCCGTTTTTTAGATTCATCTGCTATAAGATCCCTTCCTTTTTCATCACCCGCATGCTAAGTAAATCGTCCGTGAAAAGATTCATGGACGATATAGTTTATGCCGGGTCATTCCAACGGTTGTTCTATTGTGCAAATATCCCTGTGACCCACTGCCGGTATTCTGCTACCAACGATTCAGTTATTTTAAGTATTCACCGGCAAGATTTATCGACTCATTGATGCCTGTTTCCATATTAACCAGGACAAACGTGTCCCGCCTCTTTAAGATGACCTGCCCTTAGAAGGATGATGGCCGGGCTTGAGCACCCTGCCGCACTTACTTCACTCCCCAATGCTTCTGGGGCATGTCCCCCATTTCCAGTTCCAATGTACCGCCTGCGGTAATCGTTTGATAGTTGATATAACACCGGTCGTAAGGCTTGCCATTTAACCGGGCGCTTTGGATATAGATGTTCCCGGATGAATTACCATGGGCGATGATGGTAAAGGTCTTTCCTTTGGCGTAGGCCGGGTCCAGCCGGATGGTGATCCGGTTAAAGACGGGGCTGGTAATCTCATAGCGCGGATCACCTGGACATAAGGGATACAATCCGGCGGCTGCCAGAACATACCAGGCGGACATCTGTCCCACGTCATCATTGCCCACGAGTCCTTCTACCGAATTATGATAGGCGCGCCGGCAGATCTCCCGGGACCATTTTTGCGTCAGCCATGGGACACCCAGCCTGTTAAATAGAAACGCGACATGGTGTACCGGCTCATTGGCCTGGTTGTAATAGTTGTTCCACATCATGTTCTCCGGCGTCTTTTGGAAAAAATGCTGAAGATCGCGGGTGACTTTTCTCTTGCCTCCCATCAGTTTTACCATGCCCGGTACATCCTGGGGCACGAACCAGCCCTGCTGGTACGGATTGCTTTCCACACAACCGTAACCCTGCGTCAGCCGGCCCGTTTTGGGCCAGGGCTCCCAGGAACCATCCTGCTGCCGGGGGCGAAACCAATGCACCGTTGTATCATAAATGTTCCGGTAATCCTTTGACCGCCTGAAATATTCCAGGGCCACCGCGCGCTTTCCCATTGACTTCGCCAGGGTGGCCAGGCACCAGTCATCATAAGCATATTCCAGTGTCCTGGAAATATCAACGCTATAGCCCCGAGGGCCATTATCAAACTTCTTGCAGGTATTAAGGGCATAGCGAAAAGCCTTACCGGTATCATAGTTTCGGATGCCTTTCTGGTAAGCATCTGCCAGGATGGAAACCGCCGGGTTGCCGATCATGCACCCGCTGTAGGCGTTCAGAAATTCCCATCTGGGATAATAGGCTGAATCAGATCGTTCGGCGAGCGCCGTCAGCGAAGCGATCATGTCATTTACCAAAGAAGGATGGATGATG
>DASULB010000074.1:0-7736 GCA_036278455.1 Chitinophagaceae bacterium
GTAACCGGATCTATGGTTGTTGTAGCCATAACCCATAACGCTCCTCATAACTGATAGGGTTAGGTCTCTAATTGGTTCGGGGCCGATGCCGAATAATCTGTCAGGCATGGTGTCCTGTTCTGTCAATTACTGCATCACAAAGAACCCCGCTTGCTTTACCTCTCATAAGGTAATGTCCGTGAATTTCTCCACAAAGTATGTAAATGACTTTTTTCATGGTCAGCGAAATGAAGTTATTGGAGATCTTTTTCCCCTGTCTTTCGCAGGAGAAGGACACCCATAGATTAAACCTTCAGCTGTGTTTGTCGTCAAAACTCGAAAGTGCCATGAGAGGGATAATTGTTATTTTAGCGATGTTATGGTTTTGCTCTTGCAGAAAGGGGAAGACAACAGAGCCACCGTTATCATCGGTAGATAGTTTTACAGTTACGGTTCATAACGGTTATGGCAGTGGCAGATACAAAGCCGGAGACACTGTGCATATCTTCTCAGATAATTACGCCGATGATCAACTGTTCGACCAATGGAGCGGGGATGCTTCAATGCTGAATGCGGCTGATGAATGGCATACATGGTTTATCATGCCGGACAGGTCTGTGACCTTTACGGGCAACATTAAAACCATTCGTGCCTTTACACTTGAATTCAGTCAGATAGAGGGACGCGACAGGCGAAAGCCGGTTTACTACTATTTCCCTACCCATGCAAAAGGAATTGTATACTTACTGCATGGCACGGGTGGAAATGCGGCGCATCTTGTTAAAGATTACGAATGGCAACAGCTCATCAAAACGTTGGTTGACGGGTCCTATGCTGTGATCATAACGGAAGCCGAGGAAGCGACCCTGGGGGTTGATACCAATGGCGATGGGAAATTAAGATGGGCATTATTACCTTATGATACGGTGGCAAACGTAGACTATGCAAATATCCGGATACTGACCGATACTTTTTACCACAGAGGCTTATTAAGCCCGGCGTTGCAAAAATATGCAATTGGTATGAGTGACGGCGGCTTCTTCTCAGCTGCGCTGTCTTCGATTTATCATTTTCAGGCGGGCATCAATTATTGTTCACAAGGCAGTGCTTATATTATGCAACATACCCTCTCACCCGTTCAGTTCTGTATGGCAAGATTTGACAGCAATCCTCAGGTCGGGCAGCAAGGTAATACTGATGCCCTAACTAATGCCAACGCATTAAATGCCAGGGGAGTTTGCAGCAAGTTCCTTATCAAGGAACGCTGTCCGCTTTATCCGGCCCGCTTTGCAAGGAGCGGTATTATTTCTTCCGGTTTATCTGAAGCGATTTTCAATGAGATGAAATCGAAAGGTTTCATAGACGCCAGCAATTATTTTATGGGCTACGCCACTGATTTTACCCAAGCGTCCCAGAGCAGCCCGGCTGGTTTCCCGGTATTCAATAGCCTTGCGGCTAACCAGAAAATATTTGTAAGTGCCCAGATTAGCTTGTCGGTATCCGATCACAGGATGTACAGTGATTATGACCATGCGTCGTTACAATTCCTGAATGACCCGTGTCAGTGAAGCAGATAAAGTTCTCTAGTGCAGTAAACCATAAACCTTCCTGTCTTAGTATTCTGTTTTACCCGGACCAGGCCTGACCGGCTTTTTATTGGACAGAAGCCATCCATGAAGGGTCGTCAAACAGGAAACCATTTCGTTTTTAAGTAGTGCCGGAACAGGCAGGATTTGTAAGATGGCCCTGCCCTCCATCTATAGCCTGAATTCCGCCACTTACTTCATAATTGCCCCCACCTGCTCAGTTGCGTTTTTTCTCGGGGAATGGACCAGCTATCTTTAGTGGTAGTTTAATCCTAAACGAATTCCACATTTACCGGCTAACGATACAGTTTCCGGATGCTAGGCAGGTGTTGGCTTATATGAGTTCGATGTCAATCCGGAAAAGAACGGTGATTGGATGGAGAAAGTAAGCTGAAAATATTCAGGCCGATCCCGGTATACCACGTCATGAGAAAACCCGCAATATAAATATCCGCAAGGCCGGATGATCGTAACAAGTTTTTTTGATTTTAAAAATTTTACGTCATGGAAAATTCAAAGGCAAAACGCCAAAGCCTGACCATTCCTGTCAATTTTGAACAACCCTTGAAGGAACCTGTGCCATTAACGGCGTTCCTGTTCATGCGTGACGGGCGATTGGTGCAGCAAGTGCCGGTAGAAAAAGATGCTGCGACCTTTAAAGAAGCGCCTGCCCGCGGACTTGGCGATGTGCGTGTATTTATTGCACCCACACCAAAGGAGCGTGCTTTTCAGGTTACCTCTGTTGCTGATATGGAAAGGCTGCATGCCTATGAACCTTTATTGGATTTAGATGATAAAGGGAAGCTGCAAGTGTTGCCTGTCCCTGAATATCTGTCAAAATGGTGGTGTTTTGCATTTTGCCGGGTGCGCGGGTCTGTCACGAAGAATTTTGTAATGGATGGCATGCAACAGAACCGACCTGTCTGCAATGCACGGGTGCATATTTGTGAGGTGGATAAGATATGGTGGCTACTGCTGCGCATACCCGATGAAATTATCCTGCGCATACCTGAAATTGTCCTTAATCCGGAACTGCCGATACCTCTTCCGCATCCTATTCCGGATCCGTCACCTGTTGAAGGAACGGCCGATATATTTGGGCGTTTTCAGGCCAAAGCCTATCCAAAGCCGACATCTTCAGTTTTGTCAGCTACTGCGGCAGCAACCATATCCAAAAGCGCTGCTATCCATGATGAAGTTAGCGCTGCCCAGCCAAGGACTTCAGCTACCATAAGGGAAGCTGCGACAAATATCCGCGGTGACATCAAACAACTGTTATTATCCGGTAATAGCGCGCAGATAAGAGAGGTGATTGCTCAGAATTTCTATCTTTTTCATCCTTTTTTCTGCTGGCTGCCCTGGATATGGCCCTATTTTTATCGTTGTGACGAGATCATCACCGTCACTACAGACATGAACGGGCATTTTGATACCAGCATCTTTTACTGGGGATGCGGTGATCACCCCGATCTTTACTTTTGGGTGGAATGCTTTATTGACGGCGTATGGACAACGGTTTACAAGCCTCCTGTTCCTTGCCACACCTATTGGAACTTTGCCTGTGGCAGTGAAGTGACGATCAATATTACCGATCCCAGGGTACGGTGGGGATGTAATACTGTTATTGAAGGCGATATTGTATGGATAAAGACGATCGGACATGGTGCAAGCATCGCACACATTCAGCAAACCGATCTTTATTCGATTATCCAGAACGTTTCATTTAACCGCATCGGATTAAGTGATGTCAGCGTACCGCACCGGGGCAATTCGGTGGGAGATTTCAGGCGCCCCTTCGGGAGCCAGCTTTATTTTCTGTTGCAGTTTGGCAGCGGGTTGCCGGCCGGAGGTATGTCATACTATCGCTGGAGTTATCGCAAAACGCGCAACGCGGATTTAAGTATTGCTACTGGGCCACTCACCATTTTGAATAATGAATTGTTCAAAAGCTATTCATTTGAATATTATGACGTGCTCATGCATAAGCATATTGACTACAAGTCTTTTCGTCTCGGTCCTGTAACCGTGGGCAGCACAAACGACCTGTTCATTATACCGCCCGTTTCTCCCACCCAGGCCCCGGTAAATGCGGTAGAAATGAGCCCGGATTGGGATCAGAATACCGTATCGGTAACTTTTGATTCCAGCAAGTTGGACGACGGGCTGTATGAATTCATCCTGGAGATATTTGATGGTGCGGGAAATAAAGTAACAGGTCTTCCGCGTCAACTTTTTCAAACGCCAAGCTACAGCAGTTTTGCGCCTTCGGTGGATGCGCCCGATGATAACCTGATATTGAGCAGCACTACACAAGCGGATGCTTTTCATATGAATGTGCGAATAGACAACCAGAAATGCGAGGCTGACATCTATAAAATTCTGGTGGATGGCGCGGAAACCAGCGCTAACTGCTGCGGTTTTGTAAAATATCAACCCGGGTCAGCGGTGGAATTGCGGCTCAGGGGATATCACCCGCACAACTTTGCTGACTTTTCTTTTGTGGTGCAAAAAGGCACCTGTATTGATCCGACGCAAACAAACGCCACCAATACCAGTGGCATGGTGATCGGCAGCACTTATAACGGTACGGTTGAGAATTATCACCGGAGTATTGCCAGTGTGTATTCGAAGTCCTTTACCCCTGCCACGTTGCTGGGTACCTGTGCCGGTGACGGCAAGGCTGCCTTTGCCGAATCGTTGGGCGTGGCGGTGCTGACAACCGACGGGAATGAATACCTGGAACTGGATGCCAGTGCCCTGGCGGCTTTTGCTCTGGAGCCTGCCTGAAAACGTGGATGATTCATTTTGTTATCATTGAAAGCCTATGCCAGCAGGATAACATACGGATCGGCTACCAAATACCACACTGACGATGAGAAATAAAGGAGATCATCCAGGTGTCATAGTCAAATCTATATTTTAGCGGAGCTTTAAAGCAGAGTGGTCTTGATGAGGCAGGATGCTAAAATTTGCTTTGGTGGATTAAAGATTATCTCCGCCCTGATTTTTTGTGCTGCGGGAATGGTTCTTCAGGTTTTAATATGTATGAGGGATTTTAATAAACGTGCCGCCCCCGGATTGCTATTTCCGATACCTGTCGGCGCGTTCCCGATGGACTTTATTCGTCAGACGGGCTACCCGTTGAGAAGTATGAGGCAGTATAAAAAAGAACAGTAACATAAGCAGAAAATATTCTTCAGTTTGATCCGGATACTGTTTCAGGTGCTACACATATAAGCTGCAATATGGATAACGCACACCTTTGCTTTCCGGCTTTCGGTCCCCAACTGTACATGCGGATATAGTCTATCCAGGGAATTAAGCCTTTTGTCACTTTAAATGCCCTCATTATCAGTTTATTATGTTGCCCCTGGATGAGGTCACTGATGAAAGCTACCGCCAATAGGCCTTTTTCTGATAACAACGATTCAATTATCCATGAAATTGGAGCCGGTCATTCAAAAACAGGGACTAATAATTAAGCGGGGAAATCCCTGAAAATGGATAATGAATTGGTCACAAGACGATAAATATAGAGTATCGTTATATTATGGGTAATGTGTTTATCATATTGCTTATTTTCTTTTATACAGCGTTTTTTGAACCGCTCCGCGCCCGCCTCCTTTTTTTTAGTAATGCCCGCATTGATAACTGTTCCATTTCTATGTATGGAAGACCATCGGAATTGATAGCCTTCCCTTCATTTATTGAGACCTGGTGGTTTGTCTCTGTGATGGCTTTTTTTATTTTTATTATTCTTTACCTATCAATCAGATGGCGCATCGAGAATATTAAGATCATTGCAAAAGAAAGACTCAAAACGCAGGCACTCATTGGCGAACAATATAAAAGGAAGCTGGAAATGGAGCTGATCATCAATTATTTCTCTTCCTCCTTAATTGGTAAGAATACAATTGACGATGTTTTATGGGATGTCGCTAATAACCTCATCGGCCGCCTTGGATTTGTGGACTGTATGATTTATCTATGGGATGACGATAAGACCAAAATGATTCAAAAAGCCGGCTTCGGTCCAAAAGGGTCCCTGGAAGAAATCCATAACCAGCCTTTTGATGTGGTGATCGGACAAGGGGTCGTAGGTTATGTAATGGAAACAAAGAAGCCGGTGTTAATACCAGATACTTCAAAAGACAACCGTTATAGACCTGATGAATTGGTAAGGTTGAGTGAAATAACGGTTCCTATTGTATATGATAATGAGCTGATAGGGGTTCTGGATAGTAAACATCACGAAAAGTCCTTTTTTACGCAGCGGCATCTGCAGATATTAAGCACTATTGCGACCTTAACCGCCAATAAAATTAAGTCAATAGAAGCGGAGCAACTTCTTTTGCAGACACATATTGAAATGTACAGCATCAATGAACAGCTTTCCAAAGCAAAGCTGGAAGCCTTGCGGAGTCAGATGAATCCCCACTTTATTTTTAATTGTCTGAGCTCTATCGACAACCTGATTCAAATTGATGAAAAAGAGAAGGCTACTTTGTATCTGTCCAGGTTCGCCAAATTAATCCGTTCCATTTTGGAGAATTCTGCGAGCAATGTAGTGCCCTGCTGGAAAGACATAGATACCTTAAGGCTGTATTTACAATTGGAAGAGCTACGCTGGGAGAAAAAATTTACCTACCAGCTTATTATTGCCGATGAGATAATTAATGGAGACTATAAAGTACCTCCGCTGTTGATTCAGCCATTTGTGGAAAATGCAATTCATCATGGTTTACTCAACAAGATAGAGGGGGACCGGAAATTAATGGTTAATGTGGATGTGTTAAACGACCACATTCATTATATTATCCAGGACAATGGCGTCGGCATAGCGAAAGCAAATACTTTTAAACAATTGAATAAACTTTCATATCAGTCAATGGGTCTGCAAATAACGACGGAACGGATCAATTTATATAATCAGAATAAGGGTGGTTCTGTAACCATCACTGATTTGATGAATAAAAATAATGAGCCGTGTGGCACCAGAGTGGAAGTCGATTTGATTAACCAATTTTAATATACCCTATTATGCTCACTGCGATTATTATAGATGATGAAGCCAGCAGCCGGAATGCGCTAAGGAATAAATTAGCCAAATATTGCACCGATGTAGTGGTGATAGCGGAGTGCGAAAATGGAGAAGAAGGGATTAGGAATATCGGGAAAAGCAGGCCGGATATTGTTTTTTTGGATGTGGAGATGCCGCGTATGAATGGGTTTAATATGCTGCAACAACTATCGGAAAAGGACTTTGAGGTTATTTTTATTACGGCCTACGACCAATATGCGATTAAGGCAATCCGATACAGTGCATTGGATTATATCGTAAAACCCATTGAAATTGAGGATCTTAGAAATGCCGTTCAACGCGCCGTTGAGAAGCGGAGCAAAGCAATACCAAATGCCCGGATCGAATTATTGCTTGATAATATGGTGCAGGAAAGAAATAAGTGCAAACGAATTGCTGTCCCCGCCACGGGAGGATTACAATTTATTAAGATCAACGATATTATTTATCTTGAAGCAAGCGTTAATTACACGATTTTTCATCTTAGTAATAATATAAAATACCTTGTGAGTAAGACATTGAAGGAATATGAAGATATGCTGCCTTTGGATATATTTATTCGCATTCATAATTCCCATATCATCAACAAAAACTATGTTGAAAGATATATTCGTGGTGAGGGTGGACAGGTTGTGCTGAGCAATGGATCAGTACTGGATATTTCAAAAAGGAAGAAAAATGAGTTTTTGAGGTCCATTGGCTCTTAGAATGCGGCATCCTTCGTGCTTAATTCCTGCTACTACTCAGCAGATATTAATTTGACAAAGTGCGTTACCTGGTAGTATTATCCGGCCTGCAGTTTGAATAAGTAAGAAAGAATTGTACCAGGATCGAATTTGGAAGTCCTGCCGGGTAAAATTCTCGCGCCTTTTTCCCCGTGAAGAATGGTAGCGAATAAAAGTATCCTCAGGTGACTGACAGACATGGAACCTACCGCTGCTTCCATCTACTTTGGTACCCGTCTCATTTGCACTCACGACGGGGAGATTGATCAACTTGATCTTGAAGGCGATTATATCTCTGTTGGGCCTTGCAGTGGTGTGCCCTTTGTCATGAGAGTATCGTCTGCCATGACGACCGGATCTGGTCAG
>DASULB010000075.1:0-2060 GCA_036278455.1 Chitinophagaceae bacterium
AGGCACACCTTATATCATTGATTAATTGAAGGCATACGGAGTCCGGGAGGGCTCCGTATTTTTTGACCTGTCCTCGCTGAAAGAAAGAAGCGCGGCCCGTTAGGCAGACCTTCAAACTTTATTACCTTTGCACCATGCAAATATTAGATGGTAAGTTAGTCTCCCACTCTGTTAAGGACCAGCTTAAGAAAAAGGTAGCCGATCTGAGAGCCAAAGGGAAGAAAGCCCCTCATCTTGCCGCCATTCTTGTCGGCAGTAACGGCGCCAGCGAGACCTATGTAGCCGGGAAAGTAAAGGACTGCGAGGAAGTGGGGTTTGATTCCACGCTGCTCAGGCTGGATGAAAAAATATCGGAGAAAAACCTGATCGACCACATCGCCCTGCTGAACGACAACCCGGCCATCGATGGCATCCTGGTTCAACTCCCATTACCGGCCCATATCTCCGATGAAATGATCATCAGCAGCATTCATCCGGACAAGGACGTGGATGGTTTTCATCCCATGAGCATGGGCAAGATGGTGAACGGGCTGCCCACCTTCATCCCCGCTACCCCTTACGGCATCATGCTAATGCTGGAATACTACCAGATCCAGACCACCGGCAAACGGGCAGTGGTGATCGGACGAAGCCACATTGTCGGCACACCCATGAGTATCCTGCTCAGCCGTAACAGGCCTTATGGCAATTGCACGGTCACCCTTTGCCATTCCCGCACCCATGACCTGGAGGATATATGCAGGGAGGCAGACATCCTGGTTTCAGCCCTGGGGAAGCCCGAATTTGTGACGGCCGGCATGGTGAAGGAGGGCGCCGTGGTTATTGACGTAGGGATTACGCGCATACCGGACAACAGCAAAAAAAGCGGTTACCGCCTCACGGGGGATGTGAAGTTTGATGAAGTAGCTCCCAAATGCAGCTTCATCACGCCCGTTCCGGGCGGAGTAGGACCCATGACCCGGGCAGCCTTGCTCAAAAACACTTTTAATGCCGCTATTTCGCAAAAAGTGGGAATGAATTAACCTTGGAAAGGCGACGCTGCAAAAAGTGCTGAAGGCAGCTGTGCCCCTCAAATTGCGTATCTTTGCCACCAGCATGGAGCCAAACATCGCCATATTACCGCGGGATCCGGATCTCAAAACCGGGTTAGCTTCCGGGACCGTGCTCCCTGTCATGGAAAGTTTCTATACCATCCAGGGAGAAGGATTCCACCAGGGCCGGGCTGCATGGTTTATCCGCCTGGGCGGCTGTGACGTAGGCTGCGTGTGGTGCGACGTCAAGGAAAGCTGGGACGGGAATGCACATCCGCTGCTCGACGTAAAGCGCATCGTGGAGGAAGCCTCCAAGTGCCCCGCCGGCATCGCAGTGGTCACGGGTGGAGAACCCCTGATGCACCGGTTGGACACGCTTTGCGACCGGCTGCATGAAAAAGGATTTCAGACCCATATAGAAACTTCGGGCGCCCATCCGCTGAGCGGGTCCTGGGACTGGATTTGTCTTTCCCCCAAGAAATTCAAAGCTCCCCTGCCGGATATCTGCGCTGTGGCACATGAGTTAAAAGTGGTTATCTTCCACAAAAGTGATTTTGCCTGGGCAGAAAAATATGCGGAATCGGTTTCTTCCGGCTGCCGGTTGTTCCTTCAGCCGGAATGGAGTAAGGCGCAGACCATCACCCCTTTAATAATCGACTATGTAAAGGCCCATCCCCGTTGGGAGATCTCCCTGCAAATGCATAAGTATCTGGGGGTCCCTTAAACTATTGAATTATTTTTCCCCGTTAAACTAAAAATATTTACCTTTGCTGCCCAAATTGTAGAAGAAACTATTATGGCAAATCATACCGCAACAAAAAAACACGCCCGTAAGACCCTGGGACGTAAAGAGCGTAACAGCTATTACAGTAAAACCACCCGCAACGCCATTCGTGACCTGCGGAAACTGACCGATCAGAAGGAAGCCACCGAAAAGCTGTCCTCCACGGTAGCGATGGTGGATAAATTGGCTAAAAGAGGCATTATTGACCGTAACAAGGCGGCCAACCTGAAAAGCAAGCTGACTAA
>DASULB010000076.1:0-3454 GCA_036278455.1 Chitinophagaceae bacterium
CCAAAGCTTTCTACCATAAATATGTGGAAAACTATATTCGTCAAAAAAGCGGCCGTTTTACAGCAAAATATACGCACAGTTTAAAAAAAGCCATGCTTCATGCGCCCTCGTTGCCTCCTTTTGAAAGCAACGCCGTCCTGGTAAAGGCGGCTTCCCTTCAGTTGAATTATCTGGGAGACAATGGAGGCAGGCTGACGCATTCACAGGGAAACATAGGTTTCGCCGAACGCATGAAACGCGCCGGCCTGCACTGTCTTGCCGAAAACCTGTATGCGGCACATGATCCCAAAGCCCTTGAAGTGGTATTGGATTTAATGATTGATCAAAATATTCCTTCTTTTGGACATCGTAAAAACCTCCTGAACCCCATGTATACCCAAATAGGGATTGTCAGCAAGACAATCAGTGGGGGCAAAACGATCGTCGTAATGGACTTCGGATGCAAGCCCAGATGATTTTTTAAACCGCGGGATCTCGATAATTCATATGTTTCACGTGGAACATTTTGTTTCCTGACGAGGATCATCCCGGAAGGCATCGGAATATTTAGGCGCCCGCATGATGACCGCCGGAGATCAATCCAAGCTCCGTCATTCCTGAAGGCCTGTTCATTGCATGAATGGATCCCCGACATTTCAGCTTGCTTTACACTCTGCGTTGTTATATCCCAACTCCTGAATATCCCGCTCACCGATTTTCCATCAGGTTCCGATAAAAGTCCTTGCCGGAATGCTTCCCATCTACTCCTTATCTGTCCAAAAATATCTTTGAGATCAAATCTACCGGTCTCTGTTTGACGGATGGCATCTAAATCTTCTCCCGGTTTAACAATCGCAGTCGTGTTCTGACAATCCTGAAGCCGTTTTATGGGCAACGCCTCCTGATAAACCGCCCTCCTGAATCTCCTCATTCCTATAGAAGAACACCTCCTTCCATTTACTAAAGTACTTAATAAGCAGGGCTCCTCCAGGTGATGCTTAGAACCGAAATTTCCCCCAGGGTGTTACTCTTCTTTTTTGTTGTTTCACGTGGAACACTTCCCCTGATAATGTCAATTCGTTCCACGTGAAACATGAGGACCTTTTTTTCTCTTTGAAAAAAGTGGCAATGTTGTGTGCTCCTGGAAATATTTATTGAATGTCAATAATAACTTAATGAACGAAATGAACACGAAAGTATGTTTCACGTGGAACAATGCAGCGGTTTGCTGCCCCCTCAGTCATCCTCTAAAGCATGTTCCACGTGGAACAGCATGGCAACTCAGGGGTAAACGCTGTTAAAACGCTAAACTTCCTACCTTTGCAGCACTATGTTTCCAAAATATGATGTAATCGTGGTGGGTGCCGGTCATGCAGGCTGTGAAGCGGCGGCAGCTGCCGCCAATCTTGGACGCAGCGTCCTGCTCATTACCATGAATCTGCAAACCATCGCCCAGATGAGTTGTAATCCTGCCATGGGGGGCATCGCCAAAGGCCAGATCCTTCGTGAGATAGACGCAATGGGTGGCTATTCGGGTATTGTCTCCGATAAAAGCATGATCCAGTTCAGGATGCTCAACCGTTCAAAGGGGCCGGCGATGTGGAGCCCCCGTACGCAGAATGACCGAATGCTTTTTTCCAGATATTGGCGTGAAATGCTGGAACAGACACCTCACCTTGATTTCTACCAGGATATGGTCAAGCAACTATTGGTGGAAGGTGGCCGGGTGACCGGAGTTAAAACCAACCTGGGGCACGAGATTCATAGTAAAACAGTGGTCCTGACCAATGGAACCTTTCTAAACGGAATTATCCACATCGGGGAAAAACAATTTGGCGGTGGTAGGGTAGCCGAGAAGGCCGCGACCGGACTGACAGAACAACTGGTGGCCCTGGGCTTTGAAAGCAACCGACTGAAGACAGGCACGCCACCGCGGGTAGACGGACGCAGCCTGGACTATAGCAGAATGGAGATCCAGCAGGGGGATCCGGATATTACCGGCTTCTCCTTTTTAGACACACCAAAACCCGCGGCCACCCAGCAACGTCACTGCTGGATCACCTATACGAACAGAACCGTCCATGACATTCTGAAAACGGGATTTGACCGGTCTCCTATGTTCCAGGGACGTATTCACGGCGTCGGCCCCCGCTATTGTCCCAGCATTGAAGACAAGATCAACCGTTTTGCAGAAAGGGAACGCCACCAGCTTTTTATAGAACCCGAAGGCTGGGACACCGTGGAAATCTATGTCAATGGCTTCTCTACATCGCTGCCGGAAGAAGTCCAATACAAGGCTCTCCGTCAGGTCCCCGGTTTTGAAAATTGCAAGTTCTTTCGTCCGGGTTACGCTATCGAATACGACTATTTCCCACCCATGCAGTTGCACTTCAGCCTTGAAACCCGGCTGATCGAAAACCTGTTTTTCGCCGGGCAGATAAACGGTACGACAGGTTATGAGGAGGCTGCCTGCCAGGGATTGATGGCCGGCATCAACGCGCATCTGAAAATAGCAGCGGAATCTCCCCTGATCCTGAGCCGCAGCGAAGCCTATATCGGCGTGCTCATTGATGATTTGATCAATAAAGGGACCGATGAACCCTACCGGATGTTTACCTCCAGGGCGGAATACCGGACACTTCTGCGTCAGGATAACGCCGATTTACGGCTGACAGAACGCAGCTTCCGCCTTGGCCTGGCAAGAGAAGAACGACTGCTAAAAGTTAGAGAAAAGACCGCCGGTGTGGAAAAAATAAAAACACTGTTAAAGGATGTAACCCTGGAACCCGAAGAGGCAAACCCTTTGCTGGAGGAAAAGTCCTCCGCCCCTATCCGCCAAAAACAAAAAGCATTGCAATTATTACTACGCCCGGGGATTGATTTATTATCCCTGAAAGACCAAAAAAATGAATTAAAGGAAGCGCTTTCCCCTTTCGGCCGGGACATCATCGGAGAGGCTGAGATCCAGATCAAATACGAAATCTACATCAATAAGGAAAAAGAATTGGTGGAAAAAATGAATCAGCTTGAAGACCTGACCATCCCTGAAAGCTTCGATTTTGATAAATTGCGTTCCCTGTCTGCTGAAGCGCGCCAAAAATTCAAGCACCAACGCCCTCAAACACTTGGCCAGGCGAGCCGCATCAGCGGCGTAACGCCCAGCGATGTACAGGTTCTGATGGTTTATATGGGCAGGTGAGACTTTTCAGGGCCATCGTCACTGAAAACCTTAATTTTATTAATTTAGTTTATAACTAACTGATTATCAACGAATTGAATTAACAAAAAACGTCTCAAATAAACCGGGCAAATTTGGAAGATCGCCTCTAAGGGAAGGCGTTCTATTCAAAGGCTCCTCAACCGGTGAAACACCGGCTAAAAATGCGAATTGATTTTTTCAAAATTTATTTACTCACAATGTGCATAACTTGTGGTACAGCGGTGGATTACCATATTAATTCTGTGCATAATATGT
>DASULB010000077.1:0-5565 GCA_036278455.1 Chitinophagaceae bacterium
AACCGTAAACCCGCCTACCGGTCAATGGTCCCGGGTAAAGCCTCTCCCGGGGAGGACACAAACTCAGAACCCAGGCCCGGGACATAAAAGCCCAGGACATAAACCAGGGACGTAAATCCGGAACATGGCCCCGGCCGGCCCCCAATCCATACAACCGTGTATTACCTACTTTTTACAAGCTGTTTTCTGATCTCCCTGCTTCCGCTGCGGGTTCTGTACCTGCTGTCCGACGGGATCTATCTGGTGTTGTATTACGGGGTGGGCTACCGCAAAAAGGTGGTCACCGCAAATCTGCTGCAGGCTTTCCCTGAAAAATCAGCGCATGAGCGGGCGACGCTCGCCAAAAAATTCTATCGCGGCCTGACAGACACGATGGTGGAGACCATTAAACTCATGACCCTGTCTCCGCGTGCTCTGAACAAGCGGTTTACCGCTGACCTGCGCTTGCTGCACGTACTGGAAACATCCGGCAAAAGCATCCAGATCCACCTGGGACATTATTTCAACTGGGAATGGGCCAACCTTTACTTTAAGCTGCAGACCAGGCAACCTTTCCTGGTCACTTACATGCCGATGAGCAACAAGGCCGCCGACCGGCTGTTCAGGTACCTGCGCGCACGTTTCGGCAGCGTCATGATCCCTGCCACCGATGTGCTGCGCACCATGCATCCCTGGCAGGGGAAGCCCTACATCAGTGTACTGGTGGCGGATCAGAACCCGGGCAAGGTCCGCAGGGCCTACTGGTACCCCTTTATGAACAAAATGACGGCGTTTTACAAAGGCCCTGAGCTGAGCGCCCGCCGGGGGGACCTCGTCGTGGTTTTCGGAGAAATACAAAAAGTGAAGCGCGGCCATTACCACATCGTCCTGAAACTGGCATCGGAGCATCCGGCCCTGGAACCGGAAGGCGCCGTCACCCGCGCCTTTGTGGAATTCCTGGAAAAGGGCATCCGGGCGCAACCTGAGAACTGGGTCTGGAGCCACCGCCGCTGGAAACACACCTGGAAAGGCGGGGAAGAAAAAGAAGGGGTGCAGGAATCCTGACCGTTCTTCCTGTGGCGGATGGCTTTAAGAGAAAAGACAGCGCCCGGCCCGGTTCAGACAGCTGCCGGCCCCGGGAAACCCGAAAAGAATTGGCTTTTTCGCCGTTAAGCAATATTTTTGCTGCAAAATAACTTTAGAAAAAATAAGAAAAGATAACTTATATGCGAGAAATAGCTTTCAGACAGGCTCTTAGGGAAGCCATGCAAGAAGAAATGCGCCGTGACGAACGGGTCTTCCTTATTGGCGAAGAAGTGGCGGAGTACAATGGGGCGTATAAGGTCAGCCAGGGGATGCTCGATGAGTTCGGAGAAAGACGGGTGATCGATACACCGATATCCGAGCTTGGATTCTCCGGTATCGGTGTAGGCGCCGCGCAGAACGGACTGCGGCCCGTCGTGGAATTCATGACCTTTAACTTTGCCGTGCTGGCGCTGGACCAGATTCTGAATACTGCTTCCAAAATGCTGGCCATGAGCGGCGGTCAGGTGGGTTGTCCTATTGTCTTCCGCGGCCCGAGCGGGTCGGCCGGGCAACTGGGCGCGCAGCACTCCACTGCTTACGAAAGTCTGTATGCCAATATTCCGGGCACCAAGGTGATATCCGTCTCCAACCCTTATGACGCAAAAGGCCTGTTGAAATCGGCCATCCGCGACGACGATCCGGTTATCTTTATGGAAAGTGAAGTCATGTATGGGGAAATGGGGGAAGTACCCGAAGAAGAATACCTGATCCCCATCGGTAAAGCGGATGTAAAGCGGCAGGGCAAAGACGTCACCATCGTCTCCTTTAACAAGATGATGAAGGTGGCGCTGGGCGCCGCCGAGGAGCTCTCCAAGGAAGGCATCGAAGCCGAAGTGATCGACCTGCGTACCATCCGTCCGCTCGACTGGATGACCATCCTGGAGTCGGTCAAGAAGACCAACCGGCTGGTGATCGTGGAAGAACAATGGCCCATGTGCAGCGTATCTTCGGAAATCGGCTACCGCATACAGAAAGAAGGCTTTGATTACCTGGATGCGCCGATCCGCCGCATCACTTCCGCCGATGCACCCATGCATTATGCTCCCAACCTGGTAAAGCTCTACCTGCCCAGCATTGAAAACACAGTGAAATTGGTAAAGGAAGTGATGTACGTGGAAAAGTGATTTTCCTGAACAAACCAGGGCAAGGACAAAACCAGGACCAGGCGGACAACCGATCACGCGGGCAACCGGCTGCCGCCTGCCACCACCAGATGGGTCCAGCCGATCCTTTTGTTTATAAAAGAAACTTAAAAGAATGCCATGGCGACACTCCTCATTATTGATGATGAAAAGAGTATCCGTAAAACGTTTTCAGATATCCTGAGTTACGAAGGATATAAGATTGAGGAGGCGGCCGACGGCCAGGAGGGCATCAACCTGTTTAAAAAGAAGACCTTTGATGCGGTGCTCTGCGATATCAAGATGCCCAAGATCGACGGCATGGATTTCCTGGACCAGGCGGTTGCGGTGAACCCCGACGTACCGATCATCATGGTGTCCGGGCATGGGAATATCGATACGGCCGTGGAAGCGGTGAAGAAAGGCGCTTTTGATTACATCTCCAAACCACCGGATCTGAACCGGATTCTCATCACGATCCGCAACGCCCTGGACAAGACCTCGCTGGTCGCCGAGACAAAGACCCTGCGTAAAAAGGTATCCAAGACCCAGGACATGATCGGTGAATCGGCACCCATCCACCGCATCAAAGAAACCATCGACAAAGTCGCCCCTACCGACGCCCGGGTTCTGATCACGGGGGAAAACGGCGTGGGTAAGGAACTGGTCGCCCGCTGGATCCATGAAAAAAGCCACCGCGCCAAGGCCCCCCTGGTCGAGGTGAACTGTGCCGCCATTCCCAGCGAATTAATTGAAAGCGAGCTGTTCGGTCATGAAAAGGGCTCTTTTACTTCCGCAGTCAAACAGCGGATCGGAAAATTTGAGACCGCTCACGAAGGGACCCTGTTCCTGGATGAGGTGGGCGATATGAGCCTGAGTGCACAGGCCAAAGTGCTGCGTGCCCTGCAGGAGGGAAGGATCACGCGCGTGGGCGGCGACAAGGAGATCAACGTGGATGTAAGGGTGATCGCCGCTACCAATAAGGATCTTCTTAAAGAAGTGGAGGAAAAGAACTTCCGCCTGGATTTGTACCACCGTCTGAGTGTGATCATCATTCATGTGCCTTCGCTCAATGAACGAAACGACGACATTCCCCTTTTGACAGAACGTTTTTTGAAGGATATCTGCTCGGATTACGGCATCGCCAAAAAGGATATCCATAAGGATGCGCTCAAGGCGTTGCAAAAGCATGACTGGACCGGGAACATCCGGGAGCTTCATAACGTCGTGGAGCGCCTGGTCATTCTTTCGGGGAAATCCATCAAAGAATCAGATGTGGACGCTTATGTCATTCCGCAACGTGGATAAAGGCCACTTTCCCATCCCTTCACCGCCGTCCGCTGCCTTTTTTTATCTTGATTTTTAATTTACTTTTAAACCATGACAACAAAGGAGCCTATCCTCACCATCCGGAATCTCTTCAAGCGTTACGGGCAGGGCGATTGGGTTTTAAGCGGAATAGACCTTGAAATATATCCCGGTCAGGTGATTGGTTACATCGGCCCCAACGGCGCGGGCAAATCCACCACTGTAAAGATCCTCACCGGGCTTCTGGGCGACTACGAAGGAGACATCACCATCCTCGGCGGAGACCTTCACCGGGACGCCCTGGAGATAAAAGGCAAGATCGGTTACATTCCGGAGAACGCGGAATTGTATGATGTGCTGACACCCATGGAGTACCTCCGTTTCGTGGCAGGGCTTTACGGCCTTTCAGACGACGTTTTTACCGGGCGTGCCCGGCGCATGCTCGAGGCATTCGGGTTGCTGCCGCATGCCGATAGCCGGATGGACACCTTTTCCAAGGGCATGAAGCAAAAGGTGCTCATTATTTCGGGGCTGATGCATAATCCCCGGATCATTTTCATGGATGAACCGCTTTCCGGCCTGGACGCCAACGCGGTCATCATCTTCAAGGAAATCATTTCAAGGCTGGCATCGGAGGGCAAAACGATCTTTTATTGCTCTCATATGATGGATGTCGTGGAGAAGGTCTCCGACCGCATCATCCTGATCGGTGACGGCAAGATCATCGCCGATGGTCCTTTCAAAGAACTGCAGGAGCAGGCCCAGGGCAAAAGCCTGGAAGGCATCTTTGCCCAGCTCACCGGACATGGTGACCTGAGTGGCAGCGCCGAACAGTTTCTCGATGCTTTTGACCAGTAGCAAAATGCCTGATCAATAGATTTAATGAATAAATCTGATGAATAGATTCTACCTCCAAGTCATCGGCCTCTTCGACCCCCTGTGGAAAAGCCTGGGCGCCGACACCGGACAATTGCAACTGATCCTTTCCACCAAACTGATGATGGACGACCGCAGGCCGAACACGCTCCAGGCGATGAAGCGTAAAAAAAAGTTCGTGAAGTCAGCCACGCTGGGGACCATGCTTATCTCCGCGCTTTTTGGTCTTTTCATGCTGGCCCTGCTGGTGCTGTTTTCCGCCGATCTGCTCA
The DNA here is from genome assembly GCA_036278455.1 of Chitinophagaceae bacterium. Classification (GTDB taxonomy): domain Bacteria; phylum Bacteroidota; class Bacteroidia; order Chitinophagales; family Chitinophagaceae; genus FW021-bin31. The sequence goes on from DASULB010000077.1 coordinate 4,643, forward strand.
ACGGCCTGACCATTTATTTTTCGTTCTTTATCGTCATGCTGGCCCTGACGCTCATCTCAGATTTCACCTCGGTGCTGATAGACGTCCGCGACAATTACATCATTCTGCCACGGCCGGTAAACGACCGGACCTTCCTGTTGAGCCGTTTATTGCACATAGGGATACACCTGAGCAAAATGGCGGTTCCCATGGCGCTGCCCGCCCTGATCTACCTGGGTATCACCCGCATCGTCACCGGTGCCATCGTCTTTTTGTTTTTGGTGATACTGGCAACGGTTCTGACCGTTTTTTTGGTCAACGTGGTATACCTCTTCATGTTGAAAGTCATCACCCCGGCCCGGTTCAAAGAGATCCTCAATTACATACAGATCGGGTTCGCGATATTTATCTTCGCTTTTTATGAATTTTCCCTGAATGTCGTCGGCGTATCCTTTTTGAAGTCCATTGATATCACGGCGCACAAATGGGTGTATGTGCTCCCTCCCTTCTGGCTGGCATCGCTGTGGAGTGTCGTGATGGACCATCGCTTTCAATGGCTTTACCTGCTGATGGGCACCCTGGCCATTGTGGTGCCGCTGGCCGCGATCTGGCTGGTAGTGCGCTACCTGGCGCCCTCCTTTAACAGCAAATTATCCGCGATCAATGCCAGTGCGGATGATGCAAAGCCGGTGGCCGGAAGCGTCCCCGCCAGGAAATCCCGGTTACCGGAAGCGCTGGCCAGCCTGTTCATCAAAAACAGAACGGAACGCGCCTGCTTTGTCTTTGGCTGGAAACTGACAGCAAGAAGCAGGGATTTTAAGCTGAAGGTCTATCCGACCTTCGGCTACATCATCGTCATGTTTTTTGTATTCTTCTTTATGGGAAAAGGCGATCTGCAGCAAAGGATGGCGTCCTTTCAAAAGAATTCCCTGCTCCTGGTACTC
>DASULB010000078.1:0-9079 GCA_036278455.1 Chitinophagaceae bacterium
TGCCGTTATTGCATGGAAGGCACCGCATTCAGGCACTATATGTATTCGTGGAAATGTAAGACGATTTGCAGAATATGACTCCCCCGCCCATAATAGAGTTGAATTTAGAGGGGATGGCATTCGGTTTAAAATTATGCAAAACAATGAACAGCTATGGCCATCGGTGGGCTGGCAGGAAATCGCGATCGAACCCTATGTGGGAAGTTATCAGCACCCTTCGAAAGAATACAGTTATGGCGGGTGTGCAGTAAAACATATTTTGATAACGCAGGTGGAGGCAGGTGATATGATCTATTTTCATGGAAACAAACGAAATGAGGTAAATTTTGACAAGATAGAATGGGCACCTGAGATTATCTACGATGATATCCCCTGGTACACAACCGATAAAATGGAAATTGTGATGCGACCTGATGACTTGAAACGCATCGGGATGCATACGTTTGACGGAAGCTTTGGCGTATTGTATGGCGGTAAAGAGAATAACTGGTGGCTAAGTGAGTGGAACGGGACACTCCATTATAAATTACAGGGCCCTTTAGATAATCCGTCACAAACACTGATATGGAAAAAGAATGAGGGAAGTTTTTGGGAAAACTTCAATCTTCCAAAAGGTCATGCATGGTTGATTAACCTCTATCATGATACGGCAAGGAATAATCTCCTGGGATTTGTTCATTATGAACATGTTATGCCTGATAATTTTAAAATTGGCCTTGCGGTATCAAAAAATAATGGTGAGACATTCAAACTTCTTGGTTTTATTCTGGCATCTGAGCAGGATATTGAAAGTACTGTTGGTACCGGAAACATGTTCGGTGTACCTTATATCATAAAAGATGGATTCTTTTATATCTATTACGGCGATTATGGGAATTCAGAGGGGGCGCTGCACGTACGGCCGGCAGTGGCACGCGCTCGTGTTTCTGAAGTACTTGAGGCAGCAGATCATGGTGAATTGTGTAGCTGGTCAAAGTACTACAATGGCCGATGGAATGAACCCGGACTGGGCGGCAGGGCCTCCCAGCTCTTTGACAGACGCCTGATAGTGCATGGCGACGCAGCTTACAGTGATTTTGCAGATGAATACTACTTAAGTGGATACGGCCAAGGAATCAAAGAGAACGGTGTATTCCTCAGCCGTTCCAAAGATGGGATTATATGGGAGTCGACCTGGTTGGTCGATAACAGTAATGCCGATGTTTTATGCCCATATATTACCATTGTCAATGCCGATGGTACAGATAATGCTGAAGTTGGAAATGAGTTTTATGTATACTGGTCATTTAATGCGGAATGGAGCCATGATTATAACACGCCATTGGCTAATTATGGATTGCAAACACTCTACAGGCAGAAAGTTATTCTTTCAAAGCCAAAGGAGTTGAGCTGAGTCTATACATATAAAAATACCTTCTGAATCCTATGTTCTTCCGTAATTGAATTTAATCATTATGAGAAAGGGAATAGCCAGTATGAATGTATTAGTCACACTGGTGGTGGCCGGTCTGTAAAGATGACCATTGAATTTTTTTTAAAGAAGGGGAGCAGTACTTGAATTCTCGATGCTACCGGTATGGTAACACTGATGCGCGGATAGCGGATGCTACTGTCAGCTTTACTTAGTATATGGCTTTAGCCTGAAAAGCGCGATTCAGCCTCATTTAAGTACAAAACGTGAATTATATAACAAGCAAACCTTAAGTTAATTGAGAATGACCAGGAGAACAATCAAAAATTATTCTATGGCAAAAGCTATTGGGATCACCTGTCTTTTTATGATGTTTAGTTTAACGATTTTTTCTCAACAGAGGAATAATAAACAGGGTAAAGGATTAGCTTCCACTAATGGGTATCGAATGTATTCAAAACATACTACAGGGCAAGAAACTTTCTTCCCATTAATGGCATGGGATTATGTAGATGACATTTCAACACTGAAAGCGATGAAAGATTGTGGAGTCAATATCATTGGTTTCGTCGCTCCCAAAATGTTGAATGCTTGTGTGAGATATGGAATGAAAGCTATTGTATTTGATACGAGTGTGGCAGGTGACGATTGGACAAGACCATTTGATGCTGATAGGGCCTGCCGGAATCTCCCTGGTTTAATCAAGAAGGTGAATAAAAATCCGGCGGTTTATGGCTATCACCTTAAAGATGAACCCGCCCCTGGACAAATAGCTGGTTTGGCCAGGGCGGTAGCAATGATCAAAAAGCTTGCGCCCGGGAAGTTTCCTTATGTCAACCTTCTGCCGGGAGCTGGTAAAGATTATCTTGCCTATCTGGAGCAATTTGTAAATGTCTGCAAGCCGACCGTTATCTCCTATGACAGGTATTCGTTAGGCGAGGATGGAAAATTTTCGACAAGTTTCTGGGAAAATATTGCCGTTATCCGTAACGTGGCACTCCAACACAATATTCCATTTTGGAATACCATTCTTACATCGGCTCACTGGCAATACCGTGAAGTGACCGCTGCAGACCTCCGTTTGGAAATGTTTGGTTCGTTGGTGTATGGGGCAAAAGGTATTGCATTCTATAAATTTTTCTCCAGAGCGCTTCCTATTCTAAAAGCACCTGACTTAGGAAATTTTCGCATGGGGCCACTCGATCAGTTTGGGGAGAAAACCATTACCTGGTATTGGCTGCGAAACATAAATCACCAGATCAGCAATCTTGGGGCCGTTTTGCTTAACCTTCATTCCGACGATGTGTATCACATCGGTAACGTGCCAAAGGGGAATCATGGGCCTAATGACACAACCTTGGTCAAAAGCATTTCCGGCGGAGGAGAATTCGTTGTAGGTGATTTTACACACGAGGACGGGACCCGCTATGTAATGATTGTCAACAAAAGCCTTACACACTCCTATCAATGTAATCCGCAATTTAAGGTCAAACCGAAAAGTATACAATATGTTTCGCCCTGGACCGGTAAGTTGGAAACTTTCACTGCTCCTTGGTATTACCTGGCCCCCGGACAAGGGGTCCTGATTCACCTCCTTTAAAGAAAAATGAAGAGGAGGCAAATTTGCGACAGCACACCTAAGCGTTCAGCGTGAATATCTCTTTCTGTAGGTAGATTCCTCATCTTCAGGTGCGGGAATGATTGTGTTTATGAAATTTTGGATTTCTTATGATTTAATATCCCGATAAATCGGGTCGAGGAGACAGCCGGATCTATAGTCTTTACAACATCACGCTATTTTTACCCGAATTTGAATTTTCCGGCGTGTGTTGAACACTATTGGGCCAAAGATGTTTTGAATGGTCCCGGTAAAGTTGGGCAGAAAAAGATATCGGGGGATGTGCTGACGATTGGATAAAGTAATTTGGATTATTCTGAGCCACTGTGTGAAGATTCTATGCGTCCTTAAAAGATAAAATGCTCGCAATTGCCTGTCCTTTAATCGAAAACGACAGGCGTCCATTATTTTTTTCGAGAAAAGTAAAAATAATTTGGATTAGTCAGATTTAATTTTAAAATTTGTTGTTTTAAACCATTAAATGACTACGTAGTCAAAAATAAAGTCAAAATGTCCTCTGACGAACTGTTTGAAAAAATTTATACCTCTGAAGATGTCGCCCGGGAAGCGGGGGTTTCCCAGTCTACAGTATCCAGGGTATTTAGATCGGATACCAATGTATCGGAGAAAAAGAAAAAACGTGTGTTGGAAGTGGCTAAACGCCTGAATTACCGGCCCAATGCGCATGCTAGAAGTCTGATTACCCGTAAGACGAAGATCATTGGCATCGTCATGCGCGATATTCGTAATCCGTTCTATTCGGCTGTGCTGGAAATCTTTTACGATCGTTTGTCGGCCCGTGGTTATAATATTGTCTTCATTAAATCCGAGAATGAAGAGATCCAGGAAAAGGAGATCATGCAGCTGTTGGAATACAATGTCGAAGGGGTAATCGTTACCGATGCGTTGCTTTCCAATGCCGCGGCCGAGCGTTTCAAACGCAATGGGATTGTCGTTATCTTATTTAACCGGTATACGGAGGATGCGGAGAACAGCGCCGTTTTCTGCGATAATTATCTGGCAGCCAAACAAATAGCGGACTACCTGGTGGAAATGGGCCATAAATCGTTTGCCTTTATCTCCGGACCGCCGAATACTTCTATCACCATTGACAGGCTCAAAGGCTTCCAGGAAGTGCTCAAGCAAAGAAACGTTCATGAGTTGATCATCGCCTCGGGCAATTATACTTATGAAAGCGGTTTCAAATCGGCACAGGAACTGATGGTTGACCACAGAGACATTGATTGCCTTTTTTGTGGCAACGACATTATTGCCCTTGGCGCTATGGATGCCATACGGGTCATAGGGTTGAAGATTCCCGAGGATGTATCGGTGATCGGATTTGATAACATCCGGATGGGAGCTTGGCCTTCGTATTCCCTGACAACTTGGGAGCAACCACTGGAAGAGATGATGGATAGCACGGTAGATATTCTTTTTCAGGAGATAAATCACCGGACCACGACGCATAAGACTATCATGATGAAAGGTCATCTTGTTGTGAGGACTTCGGTTAAATCAAAAAAGACAGTACTCCATTAGCCTTTTTTAATCAGTTTTGACTACGTAAGCATATATAAAAAATTAAGGTTTGCCAAATGGTGCCGCTTAAATTTCCAACAGTTGATTCAGGGGGCAACAGAACGCTATCATATTTTATGAATACTGGCAGTCTCATACCGTTATCGGAAAAGTTATATCAATACCAAACCTAAACGATCATCCATCTTAAATCTATTATCATGGCAAACATTTATTCCAAAACAAAGTTGCTTTTTATCGCAGCAGCGGTTGGTGGCTGGCTTATTGCCTCATTTTCCTCGGCGGCATTCCCGGTCCATGGGCCGGGGAATAATCTTTTAGTCCTGGGAGAGAGCCCCGGATCGGGTCACCTTAAGACGGAATCGATGGCAACCTGCGGGCTGTCTCTCGTATCTGACGGATCAAAGAAGACTGCCACCCACGAGGTCAAAGGACTGGTGACTGACAGCAGCGGCGCACCGCTGCCCGGGGTCAACATAGTGGTTAAGGATAAGATATCCGTGGGCACCACAACAGATCTGAACGGACGTTATATTTTGGAGGTACCCGATAACGCTGTACTGGTATTCAGCATGGTAGGCTTCGAGCCCCAGGAGATATCAACAGCCGGAACCACAGAAGTGAATGTGAGGTTGCTTCCCACGCGTTCATTGTTAGGGGAAACAGTGGTCGTGGCTTTCGGTACCCAGAAACGTTCCGATATGGTGGGAGCGGTCACTTCGGTAAATGTAGCCGATCTGAAGACGCCATCATCAAATTTAACTACGGCCTTGGCCGGTCGGATCGCCGGTATGATCGCCTTTCAGCGCAGCGGAGAACCCGGTAAGGACAACGCCAATTTCTTCATTCGTGGTGTGGCGTCCTTTGGAGTGGGGAAGGTGGATCCGCTGATGCTGATCGACGGTGTAGAGTCCTCGGTGACCGAACTGGCGCGCCTGCAACCCGATGATATCGCAAGTTTCTCGGTACTCAAGGATGCGACCGCCACGGCGCTTTACGGTAGTCGTGCGGCAAACGGGGTAATTCTCATCACGACCAAGGAGGGAAAGGAAGGAAAAGTTAAAATATCACTGCGTGCTGAAAATTCGTGGTCCATGCCTACCTCGAATGTGAAGTTGGCCGATCCGGTTACTTACATGAAGTTGTACAACGAAGCAGCACTGGCCAGAGATCCGTTTGCCGCCTCGGTCTATAGTCATGCGAAAATAGACGGCACCATTAGTGGTCAGAATCCCCTGGCTTTCCCGGCGACCGACTGGCGAAAGATGCTTTTTAAGGATTATGCCTTGAACCAGCGATACAACCTTAACGTCAGTGGCGGCGGCAAGGTGGCCCGCTACTATGTAGCAGGATCGTATTCAAAGGATAACGGAGTTTTAAGGGTTGATCATCGCAATAATTTTAACAACAATATTGATCTGAAAAGTTACACGCTCCGGGCCAACGTCAATATCAGTCTTACTAAGACCACGGAATTGGAAGTGAGACTTAATGGGAATTTTGACGACTATCAAGGACCGTTGTCAGGCGGTGCGGCAATGTATAACGAAGTAGTGAATACAAGTCCGGTTGATTTCCCGGCCTATTATCCTGCCGACTCTGCACACAGCTATCTCAATCATATTATGTTCGGCGGCCTTCGTAATAAGAATTTTTCCAATCCGTATGCCGATATGGTGAAGGGCTATCAGAACAGCAGCCGTACACTGATGTTGGCCCAGCTGGAAATAAAGCAGGACCTGTCATTTATAACCTCCGGCCTGACGCTGCATGCGATGATGAATACCAATCGCATTTCGAGTTTTGAGGTTGCCAGGCAATATGCACCGTTCTATTATGACCTGACCAGTTACGATCCGGTTACAAAACAATATTCCATACTTAATTTCAATGAGGAAGCGGCGACCGAGTACCTGGACTATAACTTACCTGCCAGAAGCCAGTCGAATGCTTTCTACCTGCAAAGCACCCTTAATTACGACAGAACCGTTCACGACAAGAATCATTTCAGCGGTATGCTGGTATACTATATGCAATCCACGATTAATGCCAACCCGGCCAGTTTGCAGCTTTCACTGGCCTCCAGAAACATCGGGCTTTCAGGCCGCGGCACTTATTCGTTCGACAACCGCTATTATACCGAATTCAATTTCGGTTACAATGGCTCGGAACGTTTCTATAAAAGCAGGCGCTTCGGCTTTTTTCCCTCTTTCGGTCTTGCATGGAGCGTATCTAATGAGAAGTTTTGGAAGCCGCTCAGTAGGGTGGTTTCCAATTTCCGCTTGCGGGGGACGTACGGGCTTGTGGGAAACGATCAGATTGGGGCCGCGGATGACCGGTTTTTTTATCTTTCAGAGGTCAACATGAATGACCCGGCACATGACGGCCATTTTGGAATGGATAATGCCTATTCTGCTAACGGTATAACCGTTACCCGGTATTCGAATCCGGAGATCACATGGGAGGTGGCGCATAAAACAAATATCGGTGTGGAGCTGGGCTTATTCAATAAGCTGAATATAAAGGCTGATTTTTATTCCCAGGTGCGCAAGAATATTCTGATGACGCGGGCTTCTATTCCGACAACCATGGGCCTTTCTGCATCCGTCCGTGCCAATGTCGGTGAATCTTCAGGCAAAGGCCTGGAGCTATCGGCGGATTACGAGGAATTCTTTTCTCACGAGATTTGGCTGAAAGTACTGGGTAACTTTACCTATTCCACTGATAAGTATAAGGTGTATGAAGAACCCGATTACAAGTCGGAACCCTGGCTTTCTCATAAGGGACTGGCGCTGTCCCAACCAATAGGCTTCATTGCCGAGCGGCTCTTTGTCGATAGTGTCGACGTATCCAGTTCGCCGCCTCAGGCATTCGGGAGCTCCGTCATAGCAGGCGATATCAAGTACAAGGATATCAATAAAGACGGGCAGATCACCGACCTGGACCAGGTGCCAATCGGTTTCCCTACCACACCTGAGATCGTCTACGGTTTTGGATTCTCATTCGGTTATAAAAACTTTGATGTTTCCACTTTCTTCCAGGGTGTGGCCCGGGAATCTTTCTGGATCAATCCGGCCAGTGTGCAGCCTTTTGTCAACGGCGGTCGCCAGATACTTAAGGTGTTTGCTGATAATCACTACACTACCGACAACCAGGATGTCTACGCGCTATGGCCGCGGCTGAGTACGGTTAACAATGGGAATGATAACCAACTTAGTACATGGTGGCTTCGAAATGGCGCTTTTCTAAGATTCAAGCAAGCCGAGATCGGCTGGACCTTCCCTCAGGGTTGGCTCAAAAAAACCCATATGCAAAGTACCCGTATTTATGTCAATGCCACCAATCTTCTGGAGATTAGCTCTTTTAAGTTATGGGATGTGGAGATGGGCGGCTTTGGCCTAGGCTATCCGATCCAGCGCGTAATCAATATGGGTATTAACATTAACTTTTAAAATCCCTCGCTATGAAAAAATATCGTATGCTACGCTTCCAAGGTCGGTTATGGGTGATCGCGTTATTCGCCGTCCTGTCACTGGGAGGCACTTCCTGTAAAAAATATCTGGATATTGTTCCTGACAATATTGCCACCATTGACAACGCTTTTACCTTGCGATCCACCGCGGAACGTTATCTGGTCACCTGCTATTCTTTTATCCCTCCTGAAAGTGATCTGCCATACAGTACGCTGTTGTCGGGAGATGAACTGTGGCTTCCTATCGATCCGCTGCCTACCTACGAATTTGTGGCGGACGAAAGCTGGGGAATCGCACTGGGTCGCCAAAACGTCAACGCGCCGCTGCTTGATTATTGGAACGGACCATTGGGAATCAGTGGTCTGTGGGAAGGCATCCGTGACTGCAATATCTTTCTGGAACACATTATGAAAGTGCCCGGTATGACGAATGTCGAGAAAAAGCAATGGGCGGCAGAGGCTAAGTTCCTAAAGGCCTATTATCATTTCTCCCTTCTTCGGATGTACGGTCCTATCCCCGTTATCAAGGCGAACCTGCCGATATCTGCTTCGATCGATGAGGTGAAGGTCCAGCGTCAGCCTGTGGATTCTGTATTCGGTTACATCGTGCAATTACTGAATGAAGCTGCGGCTGATCTTCCGGTGAGAGTGATCGATGAAAACCAGGATCTTGGGAGAGCCACTAAGCTGGTTGCACTGTCGCTGAAGGCCAAAGTACTGGTCTATGAGGCGAGCCCGCTTTTTAATGGCAATAAGGATTATGCAGGGTTTGATAATAAGGATGGTACCCCGCTTTTTCCTGCCGGTGTGAGTTTGCAGAAATGGAAAGACGCGGCCGATGCTTGCCATGACGCAATCCAGGCTTGCGAAAGTGCAGGGTATTCACTTTATCATTTTTCGCCGACTGCCCGGGCGCAGAATCTGTCAAAAGAAACTACCACAAAGCTTAATATCCGTAATATCATTACTGAACGGTGGAATACAGAGATTATCTGGGCCAACCCCAATTCTACTACAGTGTTTTTACAGCGGCAGG
>DASULB010000079.1:0-4086 GCA_036278455.1 Chitinophagaceae bacterium
AACACTGGTGATCGGGCGGTTCTGCAAACGCTCGCCGCTCACCTGGTCCACCGCTCCTGTCAGATCAATTTTCTTTTGTGTGCCGTAACCCACTACCATGAGCTGGTTCAGGCCTGTAGTGGATGCTGCCAGGGAGATATGGATCACGGGGTCCCCGGAAAATGGGATTGCCTTTTTATTATAACCGATATAGGATACGACCAGTACTGCATTATCGGGCACTTCCAGGCTGAAGTTTCCGTCGGCATCCGTGACAGTCCCTACAGAACCGCCCTTTACCTGGATAGTAACGCCTGTCAGTGGCTGACCCGTGGAAGAATCCGTAACTCGGCCATGCACCCGGACAGTAAGCAGAAAAGTATGCGACGGCAAATATGCCGGGGCTTCCTTTGGCGTTAGTATGATCGTTCTGTCTATAATGGCATACGTGAAAGGCTGGTCCTTCAGGCAGGCTTCCAACGCTTCCCTGATCGTGGCATCCTTAAGGGAAAGACTCACGGGACTGGACTTTTTCAGGAAGGCATGATTAACAAAAAAAGAATACCCGGTCTGCTTCTCTATTTGTCGGAACGCAGATTTCAGGGTAATATTGGAAGCGGTTAAGTTGACGGTTTGAGAATAGCCCTTTGCGCTTATCTGTAGTGTAGCAACGATAATGAAAAAAGTAAGCAGCCTCATGATCTTCCAAATTTTGGTAAACAAGATCCTAGTGTCCTTTTCAGAGCTTTGCCGGAAGCAGAAACAAAATTTTTTCATACTTTTGTACAGTTTAGGTTTAAAAAATGAAATCATTGTTTTTAGCCGAACTTGGTTTTAATGAATAAACCTTACCTGCCGCCCTGATCGCCATCGGGGCGGCTTTTTGTCTATTCGCTTTTCTGTAAATTATGTTTGCATGGTTTTTTCTTCTTTTATGGTGAATTAATGATCAGTTGATACAATTACTTTTTTGCCGCTCAGCGTGGCATTTATCCCGGTCGCCCGCATTACCTTCAGCATGTCCGACAAGTTGACGTTCCGGTTTATCAGCCCCCAGTACTGCTCATCTGGAATCGGGCCGTCAAACGTCACATCCACGTTGTACCAGCGCGACACCTCCCGCATGATCGCTCCCACGTCAAGATTATCCAGCGAAAGCTTTCCTTCCACCCAGGCAACTGCCTGCTTCGTATCTACCGTCGCCACTTCAATATGATCCGACCTGGTTGAAAAGCTGGCCTGCTGGCCAGGTGAAATAACAACCTGCTTGCTGCCGCGCGAGACCTTTACAGCGCCCTCCAGCAAAGTCGTTTTAACTTGTTTTTCATCCCGGTATGCCATCACGTCGAAATGAGTGCCGAGGACCGTGATATCAGCCCGGCTTACGGAAACAATGAAGGGATGCCTGCTGTCCTCTGCTACCTCGAAATAGGCCTCTCCCGTGACGGTCACTTTTCTTTCCCCGCCGGTAAATGCCGTAGGATAAGTAATGGAAGAAGCGGCGTTGAGCCATACTTCCGTACCATCCGAGAGCACGATCCGGAATTCGCGGCCGCGTGGGGTGGCCAGGGTATTGTATATCGTGCTATCAGAAGCAGTTCCGTTTTTTGAGGATGTTTTCCCGGTTACGTCTTCATAGACCAGTTGCCCGCTTTTCTTTACCAGCAGGCGATTGCCCTGGATCGCTATTCCGCCGTTGCCCGCGCTGTCGAGTATGATCTTTTGGCCGTTGGCCAAAGTGAGGATAGCTCCGTTATGGCCCGGGGCAATATCCCGGACCGCCGCTTGTTTATTACCGGCCAATTCAACGGAAACGACGTCTTTTCTGAAGGTGAAAAAGTAGCCCAGGCTTCCCGCGATCAAAAACAATATCGCTGCCGCTGCGGACCAACGATAACGTGGCCATAACGGTACCCGTCTTGCCGTAACGGGGGCACCGGAGATACCCGCGTCTTCTTTGATGCGTTTCAGCAACCTTTCCCGGAACGCCCGTTCATCCGGATCGCTGGAATACCAGGTCATTTGTTGCCCGGCCTCCTGGTCAAGCCATTGATTCAGCCATGCCTGTTCATCAGGGGCAATAGTGCCGCTTAGCTTTTTCTCTGCCAATAATTCTATTTGTTCCCGGGTCAGTAATCGCATAAATGCACAGGGTTTCTTATATAGAGAGGTAAATTATGCGCTATGCATTACAGGAAGGAAAAAAAAATTCTACAGGAAAAATAAGAAGTTGATTTCAGTCTTCAGCTTCTGCAGGGCCCGGTGCATTTGAGCACGGACAGTATTGACGGATAATTCCAGCTCTTGGGCGATTTCCTTATCGCTTAGATGTTGTTCGCGACTCAGACGAAAGATAAGCCGACATTTTTCAGGCAACCGGCTGACAGCCATTTCCAGTTCCTCGCGCAGATCCTTAAAATCCAGCCATTGCTGCGTGGAAAGATCGGCCGCTTCCAGCTCTTTGCCAGCCATGTCCTTCATACGAAGATGCCTTCTTTTGGCAAGGACCCCAAAACAGCCATATCGCAACATGGCCGCGATATAGGTATGAAAAGAATGAAGGATATTCAGCTTCGCTCTCTTGTTCCATAGGCTTACAAAGATATCATGCACCAGTTCTTCGGCATCTTCCTGCGAATTGAGCAACAGGTTCGCCCTTACAAGTAATTTTTTCCAATACCGGTCATACAGTTCAGTAAAAGCCTTTTCATCATCATCTTTCAAAAATGAAAAGAGAGATGCATCGTCGTAAGAACTGTATGATCCCATTCGATTTGAGATTAGGTATCAATACCAATCAGGAGTTGAATTCTTACAACTGAAAAGACAGCTATAGGAGCATACAAAGCTAAAGGCTGAAAGCAAATATCACTTCTAACGATCAATTATTAATCCCTAATTTTGTGAAAATACTTCGAACTTTGTAGTAAATTTATCAATTCATGATTCGTATTCTGTAATGATTATCCATGTAAAATAAAAATATTATTTTATATAATCCAAATAAAAATTAACGGACTTCCTCTGACTGGATGAGTAAACGAACTGCCCGAAGACGGTCTGGCAAAGAACCATGGCAAAACAGATGCCGAGAAAGTGTCCGGAAAACGACGGTATCGGCAATAAAATCAATATTTCAAAACCGAGCTTACAATAGCGAAGCGGCCTCAACGGGTGAATACTATCTATGGGATTGATCTATGGAATTGCTTCGCTCCGCCTGTACAGGCTCAATGATGCAAGCGGGGCCTGAAATGCCTCAGGTATACCGGCAAATGACACTATCTGAAGTTTTGCATCCTTTGATTCGCATCAATCAACCAATCCTATACCACCAATTCTGCCAGTTTAGCCCCGATCTTCGCTTTATCTCATTGGCCATTTCAGGATTATCCAGCAGCTGGTGGAGGGCCCCGCGTCCCTGTCCCACCTTTTTGCCCTTATAGCTGAACCGGGAACCGCTTTTTTGCACAACATCATATTGTACGCCGACATCAATGATCTCCCCAGTTTTGAGAAGACCCTGTTCGAAGATAATATCGAATTCCGCGATGCGGAAGGGTGCACGGCAAATATTCCTTTGCTTATTTGAGGCGCAGTCATCCCGATAATTTCCGAATATTCTCCATCAGTACCAGGTACTACACGCGTTCGTTTGCTATGATACAAGTTCATCATAAAGGATAAATGGTTGAGCAATTGAGCGTCAATACCAAAATTTATTTTTTCGGACAATGCAGTTCTAAATTTGTCCTGAGGAGTCGGCAACCCGTCCAGCCCAAAACTGGCCCCATGGGTCCGGTTATCTGTTAACTGAACAGCATGATGATCAAAGGTGTAGATATAGCCATATTCATAAGGTTTCGAATTGGTAATATTATCCATTCCGGACCTGCTCCATGTTTGACAGCGAGGGCCACCCTGGATTCTACTCTGGCTTTGTTGAATAAGGCTATTCCGATGACTCATAATAACGTTCAAAGACATAACCGAAGGGCTGCCCACAGCAGCAGTTTTGTGCCATGGCTCAGCGACCCCTCATGATCCTGATTGGAACGGCGTAGCCTACAATTATTTCAATCATAGCACCAGAATGCGGACCCACGG
>DASULB010000080.1:0-10620 GCA_036278455.1 Chitinophagaceae bacterium
ATGGGTCCCGGGCCTAATGATAAAGGTCTTTCACGTAAGCACATCATGAATGCTATCAATGCCAGTCTTACGCGTCTGGGAACAGATTATGTTGATCTCTACCAGATACACCGATGGGATTATGATACACCCATTGAAGAAACAATGGAAGCGCTCCATGATGTGGTAAAGGCGGGTAAGGCAAGGTACATTGGGGCATCCTCCATGTATAGCTGGCAATTTGCAAAAGCGCTGTATACTGCTGATCTGCATGGCTGGACGCGGTTCGTTTCCATGCAACCGCATTATAACCTGATCTACCGGGAGGAGGAACGGGAAATGATGCCGTTTTGCGTGGATCAAAAGATTGCCGTTATCCCGTGGTCGCCATTGGCCCGTGGCGTGCTGACAGGCAAAAGAACCAAAGAAGGAAACGAAACCGCACGCGCCAAAACTGATGCTTTTAGTAAATCCATGTACGGTCAGGATATGGACTTTGCCATTGTAAACCGCTTAAGCGAAATTGCCAGGCAAAAGGATGTGCCTGACGCCCAGGTAGCGCTGGCATGGATGCTGGGTAAACACGCTGTTACCGCACCGATCATTGGTGCCAGTAAAGCTGGTCATCTGGAGGATGCAGTTGCCGCCTTATCAGTGAAATTAACAGATGAGGAAATCAGCAGACTGGAGGAGTTATATCAACCCCATCCGGTGCTTGGTTTTCACTAAGCCTTGAAGCTGCAGATTGAAACTGCCTGCGATGTAAGCAACGCGCAGCACATCTCCCTGGTGAACTTTTCGTCCGGTAATGACACGTGATGTTGTATTTTGCTTTCAAGGCCTGGAGCCGCTCCGCTTGATTATACGACCCGTTTCAAATGGATTATCCATTTTTTAAGCTTGCAGCGTTGCAATTCCGGGCGTCGTATTTTAAAATATATTTTCTTGTCTGTAATATTTATAGTAGTGCAGAACTGCCGCTTTCTGACTTTTAAGCAATGCCTTCAATAACGGCTGCAAAAAAAGATTGCCGTATTTCTGCAAATAAAGATTCCTGTCCGATCACATTGTCTTATTCCACTGAAAAGCACAAGACATAGGCACCCACCATCTCGTTTTCCTTTTGCCGTTATCGCACACAGCCAGACGGCTTCTCATGGCATGGTGAAAAACTGAACAGCCCCTTTAAACATCACCGAACCGGTCCCTGATTGTCGGGACTTAATCTCATCCTCCCCGGAGGATGAAAATACCATAAAACACTACCGGCTTCCGAGCCCCTCGTGACGGCAAAATAATGCATAATAATTTAAAATATGTATTATTATACTTAAAAATTTATAAAAATTACGCACATTAATAATAAATTTACAATATTTCATGATACATTTGCCAATAATTTGAATGCAAAGTTTGTTATTATCCTATATTATAATAAAATATAATTTATATGAATTTGGCTTCTTCTGCAAGGTACCGGAAAAAAGTGGTCGTGATAGGCAATGGTATGGTCGGACATAAATTTTGCGAAAAATTAAAAGAGAAAGATGATCATAACCAGTTTGAAATCATTGTATTGGGTGAAGAGCAACGACGCGCTTACGACCGGGTTCACCTCAGTGAATACTTTTCCGGCAAGACGGTAGAGGATCTTTATTTATCGGAACCAAATTGGTATCAGCGCCAAAATATCCAATTGCTCCTGGGGGACAGGGCGGTTGAAATAGATAAATTTAAAAAAATAATAATATCATCCTCTGGCAGACGATTGAATTATGATTACCTGGTTTTCGCGACGGGCTCTGTGCCATTTGTTCCGCCTGTTATAGGCGCAGATATGTTTGGGGTATTCGTGTATCGTACCATTGAAGACCTGGAAATGATCACCGCGCATGCTTTCCGGGCCAAAAAGGCGGCTGTGGTGGGAGGCGGCCTCCTGGGACTTGAAGCAGCCAAGGCCATGCTGGACCTGGAACTTGAAACCCATGTGATCGAATATTCCTCCAGGCTTATGCAACGCCAGCTTGACGAAACGGGGGCGGGACTCCTACGTTCCAAATTGGAACATCTTGGCATTAAAGTCCACCTGAACAGGAACACAGCCGCCATCAGGGGCAAAGACAAGGTGGAATGGATAGAATTTACAGATAACACCGAACTGGAAACGGATATGGTGGTGATCTCCGCAGGCATCCGGCCACGCGATGAGCTGGCGCGCCGCTGCGGTTTGAAAGTGGGTCCGCGGGGTGGTATTGTCGTGAATGACCAGTTGCAAACCTCCGACCCCTGCATTTTTGCTATTGGTGAATGCGCTTTGTTTGAAGGCATGATATACGGGCTGGTGGCGCCTGGCTATGAAATGGCCGAAGTCGTTGCCGGCCGCCTTACAGGCTCTGAAAAGGTCTTTAAGACTTATGACATGTCTACCAAGCTAAAGCTCATCGGCGTGGATGTAGCCAGTTTCGGTGATCCTTTTGGTGCAAACACGGCGCATAGCCCCGTCATTTTTGAAGACCGTATGCGTGACATATATAAGCGCATCAATGTATCGGAGGACGGGAAGAAACTGCTTGGCGGCATTCTGGTGGGGGATACCCGTTCCTATAATATGCTGCTGCAAACCTACCTGAACGACCTGGTCTTACCGCGTGATCTGGAAAATATTCTATTTGAAGGTGGAAAAGCGGGCAGTAATTCGGGAGCCGGCGTCATTTCCCTGCCTGATTCGGCATTGATCTGCTCATGTGAAAGCGTGTCTAAGGGTACGATCTGCGCCGCTGTGGCGGAACAGGGTATCGTAGATATGGAAGGTATGAAAAGGTGCACCAAGGCAGGGACCGGCTGCGGCGGTTGTATTCCCCTGGTGAAAGACCTCATCAATGAATCATTGAAAAAACAGGGCAAAGCAATAAACCAAGCCATCTGCGAACATTTTCAGTACAGCCGGCAGGAACTGTATGATCTTATCAGGGTAAAAGAGATCAGGACTTTTGAAGAGGCGCTGCTGGCGTTGGGGAAAGGCGGCGGTTGTGAAGTATGCAAACCTGCGATTGCTTCGATTCTTGCCAGTATATGGAACGAGCTGATCATCAGGCAGGCCACCATTCAGGACACCAATGACCGTTATCTTGCCAATATCCAAAAAGGGGGTACTTATTCGGTGGTTCCGCGCATTCCCGGCGGAGAGATCACACCTGACAAATTGATTGCCATCGGAGAGATCGCAAAGAAATACAATCTCTATTGTAAGATAACTGGCGGACAGCGGATCGACCTTTTGGGCGCGTACGTGCATCAACTGCCCCAGATATGGGAAGAACTTATCGCAGCGGGCTTTGAAAGCGGCCATGCATATGGCAAATCTGTACGTACCGTCAAAAGTTGTGTAGGATCCACGTGGTGCCGCTATGGATTGCATGATTCGGTGGGTTTTGCTATTGAGTTGGAGCAGCGTTATAAAGGCTTGCGTTCACCCCATAAAATTAAAATGGCTGTTTCCGGATGTGTGCGCGAATGTGCCGAAGCGCAATCCAAAGATATCGGCGTGATTGCTACAGAAAAGGGATGGAACTTGTTCATATGCGGCAACGGAGGAGCCAAACCCCAGCATGCCGTACTGTTTGCGTCGGATCTTGATAAGGAAACGGTGATCCATTATATAGACCGCCTGTTGATGTTTTACATCAAAACGGCCGAGCCGCTCAACCGCACTTCTACCTGGCTGAACAAGCTGGAGGGTGGATTGGAATACCTGAAAAAAGTGATCATTGAAGACCAACTCGGTATATGCAGCCAGCTGGAGACCGAGATGCAGCAAACGCTCAGTCAATATTACTGCGAGTGGAAAGCCGTTGTGGAGGATCCACAGCTACGCAGACAGTTTACCCATTTTGTCAACTCCACCGAACCCGACCCCACCATCGCGTTCAACGAAGCCCGGAACCAGAAAGTTCCCGCAGAGTGGATATCATCCTAAAACCTGATGCAACCATGAAAGAAGAATCATTAACAACGGATGTATTACAGACCGGCGAAGCCAGGGAATGGTTTACCGCCTGCCGGACACGGGATATACCTGAAAACGGTGGCGGCTGCATTCAATACAAACAGGAGCAAATAGCTATTTTTTATTTTGCGGGCCGTCAGGAGTGGTTCGCCACGCAGAACCTTTGCCCGCATAAGCACCAGATGATCCTTTCCCGGGGCATTCTCGGGGAAACGGCCGACGAACCTAAAGTAGCCTGCCCCTTTCACAAAAAAGCGTTCTCCTTAAGGTCGGGGAAATGTATATCCGACCCGGAATTATGTGCACTTAAGACTTATCCGGTAAAGATAAAAGAAGGGTTCGTTTTAATCGGTATAGAAAAATGAAAGACACAATATTATAAGCATCCGGAGGGGCATCGGCTTGATATTGCTTTGCCGGTCTGCTGTGAAAAGACACAAGAAACACATGCCGGACACCGAAGATATACACAAAACCATATGCTGCTATTGCGGCGTAGGATGCGGCATGCTGGTCAAGAAAGACCGTAAGGGAAAAATAAGCGTGGAAGGCGATCCGCTGCATCCGGTCAATAAAGGCATGCTATGCTCCAAAGGCATGAACCTGCACTATACAGCCATGGATAGCAGTGACCGGTTACTGCATCCGTTGTTCCGGGATCATATCAATAGTGCTTTCACAAGGATCACATGGGAAAAAGCTATTGATAAAGCGGCAAAAAAATTCAAGGCCATCATCGATGCCCATGGGCCCGACGCAGTGGGCTTTTATATTTCCGGTCAATGTCTCACCGAGGAGTATTACCTGGTAAATAAACTCGTGAAGGGGTTCATCGGAACCAATAATATAGACACCAATTCCCGTTTGTGCATGAGTGCCGCTGTATCAGCCTACAAGCTGGCCCTGGGTGAAGACAGCGTGCCCGGATGCTACGATGACATTGAACTCGCCAATACCTTTTTCATTGCAGGTGCCAACCCTGCCTGGTGTCACCCTATACTCTTCAGAAGGATAGAAGCACATAAGGCGAAAAACGACCAGGTAAAGATCATCGTAGTGGATCCACGCCGTACACAAACGGCTGCCGCGGCCGACCTGCACCTGCAGATCATGCCGGGTACCGATATTGTTTTGTTCCACGCCATAGCCCGTGGCCTGATCGAGAACGGCTTTATCGATGAGCAGTTCATCCGTGACCACACCACGGGCTTTGACGCGCTGAAAGAAAAAGTAATGCAACGCACGTTGCAGGACGCCGCCGCCATATGCGGCATTCGATTTACGGACATCTACAAAACAGTCAAGTACATCGGGCTTTCCGGAGGATTCATTTCATTGTGGGCCATGGGCCTTAATCAGAGCGTGATTGGGGTAAATAAAAACCTGGCATTGATTAATCTCTCCCTGATTACGGGCAAAATAGGCAAACCGGGATCCGGCCCCTTCTCGTTAACAGGACAAACAAACGCCATGGGGGGAAGGGAGGTGGGTGGCATGGCTACCTTATTATCCGCTCATCGGGATATCAACAATCCTGCCCACCGGAAGGAGATAGCAGATCATTGGGAAATACCTGCGCTACCGACGAACCCGGGACTCACAGCTACCGAAATGTTCGCCGCGTTAAGCGCTGGTAAAATGAAAGCTGTCTGGATCATTTGTACAAACCCTTTAGTTAGTATTCCGGATTCCCATATGGCAGAAGCCGCCCTGCAAAAAGCCGATTTTGTCATTGTGCAGGATATTTCTGCAAAAGCAGATACGCTTTCTTTTGCCCACCTGGCGTTACCGGCCGCCACCTGGCTTGAAAAAGAAGGCACCGTAACGAATTCAGAACGGCGGATCAATCATCTGTCAAAGGTGATCGATCCCCCGGGGGAGGCATTGCCAGATGCGGAGATATTAGTGCGATTTGCTGCCGCCATGGGATGGAAAGATCAGTTCGGTTATACGGACAGCGCTAAAATATACCGGGAGCACACTGCGCTGACAAAAGGAACACGGATAGACATCGGCCAATTGGATTACGAACGGCTAAAAAAAACGGGCAGTGTACAATGGCCGGTAAATTCCGGTTCTCCGTACGGAACGCCCCGCCTTTTCACTGACCACCGGTTCTATCATCCCGACGGGAAAGCGAAAATCCATGCCGTTCAGGACGAAAATTTATCAGAAAAGCTTAGTGAGGCCTATCCCCTGATTCTGACCACCGGCCGGATCAGAGACCAATGGCACACGATGACACGCAGTGGTAAGGTAAACAGGTTAAAGCAGCATATTGCCCATCCTGCTTTGGAGATCCATCCCGAGGATGCTGCTGAAAGGGACATCCACAACGGTGACCCGGTGATTATTGTTAACGAAAGAGGCCAGACGCAAGTCATCGCAGAAATATCCGGTCAAATAAAAAGGGGCGTCGTATTCCTCCCTATGCACTGGGGAAAGATGGCAGGCAGAAGCTTTGCACGCGCCAATAATTTAACCGGTTGGTTGATCGATCCTGTTTCAAAACAGCCCGATTTCAAGTATTCTGCCGTTCAGGTAAGGCGCTATCACAAGAAGCCCGGAAAAATAGTCATTGCGGGGGAAAGCAGGGGCATCATCACGTTTATAAAACAGCTGCGGGCACTGGGCGTTGCCGACAGCATTGTGTGGATACAGGACTCTACCGAAGATCTCTTTTACAATCAGGACGAAATGATAGGCTACCTAAAAGAAAGCAAACCTTCGGTTTCTCATTTTGATCCGCAAACGCAGGTCAAAGGGATGGATACAACGGTCATGACCGGTCATTCAATAGCAGCGCTGGACCGGGAAGCCAAATGTGTTATTGATCATAAAGGGAACACCTTCCACTATGACCACCTCATCCTGGCCTCCGTTTTTCGTCCCGCCAGAAACCATGGTCGCCAGGGGGAGGGGATCTTGCATTATAAGGATAAACAACGGATCGCTTCATTGATGGGAGGTCTCCGCCCGCGAGATGCGCTGGTTCTTACCGGGGGAGAACCCGGCCTGTGCGAGGTTGCCTTTGCACTGGCCGAAAAGAAAATAAAAGTATATGTGCATATCGAAGGTGAACGATTCCTGAAAGGGATGATGGATCATACCGGCGCTTCCCTGTTGGAGGGCATCATGGAGGAAGCCGGTATTGAAATGATCCATGGCGAAAAGATATGTTCTGTTGAACAGCTTGGTCCTGTGCAAAAACTGATTTTTAATAGCGGAAATCATTTGATTTGCAAGGCAGTCATCTCTTTTTCAAGGGAATATCCTGACTTCACAATCGCAAAGGCGGCAGGTCTGCATATTAATAAGGCCATCGTAGTGAACGAATTCCTGCAAACCAATGATCCTGCGATCTTCGCCCTGGGGGAAGCAGCCCAATATGCCAACGAGGTTTTCCCCGGATATTCAGCAGTAAACAAGCAGGCGGAGTGCCTGGCAAACTATTTCCGTGGCAATCTGTCCTCACATTATACTGGCGCGCTTCCTTACTATGAATGGAACCTTCCTGTCGGTTCCGGAACCGACAAAGAGAATTGCAAAGTATCATTGATCGGCATTACCGACCCTGTCAACGGTGGGGATTACGATGAAGCGTTCTTCCTTGACAGGGGAAAATGCGTTTACAAAAAATGTATTATCCGCAATGACCGGCTTATCGGCGCGATTTTTATCGGCCAACATGATGATGAAGCTTATTACCATTCATTAATCGCGCAAAAAAACGAACTGGGCGATCTGCGCGATGGATTACTGCGTCCGGGAACCTCCGGTCGCGCTGCATCGGCCCAAATAATATGCAGTTGTATGCAGGTAGATAAAACAAGTATCCTTGCTGCCATCACGGGTGGATGCAGAACTGTAGCCGCAATAGGCGTGCATCTGGGCGCCGGAACAAAATGCGGTAGCTGTAAGCCGGAACTAAAAGAACTGTTGAGAAAAGGATAGAAAAGCATTATAATGCCACCATTCCAATCAATGACATACGGCATAGGGGAGACTTTCAGGATAAAAAGCACAAGCCCGACCGACAGTTGTAATCTTGCCCGCGTCTATTACAACAAATATGACACGTATTGCTTAGCAGCTATTTTAACAGACAATTGATAAACTTATTCTACATGAAAATACGATTCAGGAGAAACACCATCCGATACAGGTTAGATCAGCTTGATGTAAGCAGTCTGAAGGTGAAAGGATTTTGCGAAGAAAGGATAGATATTCCACCGACAAATATGGTTTTTTCTTTAAACATCGCAGAAGATGACAGCAAAACGATCCTCTTTGATCTTTCTCACCTGAGATTAGATGTCCCCTCTGCCCTGATGTCTCCTCTGATCGAAGGCAGTCAGACCGGATTTGAATGCGAGATTCCCGGAAGCGGTGATTCGGTGCTGAATATTTTAGTTGAAAGGGACTTCAAGTGCCTGGTTCCCCGTGGAGAGGAAGATAACAACGCATTTGATAATCCCTTGCAGGATATGGCAACTTGTTGACCGAGCAGGGTATGGAGACAGGAAATGATTAGTCTGATAAGCCATAAAAGAATATGGAATATTATCCATTAGCCAAAATGAACTGGTGAGGACGGCTGACACCTGTTAAATTTAAACATGCGTTATTTTGATGTATACGGAGGTTATTATGCAGCACATTTCACAGTTGTAAATGCGATGATGTGGTGGACAAGCTGGTAAATTATCAAATGATTGCAGCCGAAAAACTTGATGGAGAAAACGGGAGAGAAGCATGATTTCAAAAATGACGGGTACGACTGATTTAAACGGATTAGTGCTGGCAGGTGGTAGAAGCACACGCCTGGGAATGGACAAAGGCACGATAAATTGGCATGGCAGAGAACAATGCTATTATCTGGCAGATATGCTTAAACAGTTTTGTGAAGAGACCTTTATTTCTTGCCGTCGGAAACAGGTAAAGGAATTTAATCCTGCATATAAAACCCTTTCCGATACATTCCCGGATATGGGCCCCTTTGGTGCTGTTCTTTCTGCCCTGCATGCACAAAGAAATAAGGCGTGGTTGGTGATTGCCTGTGATCTTCCCTTATTGGATGAAGAAACAATACGTTTTCTGATAATGAACAGAGCGCCCCAGATGATTGCTACTACTTACAAGAGTCCGCATGATGGATTACCGGAACCACTGATTGGGATATGGGAACCGGCAAGTCGGCCTATTTTAATTAATTTTCTGAGAAATGGAATCACCTCTCTACGGAAGGTTTTGATAAGCAGTAAGATGGCTATTTTACAACCACCCTATCCGGAAGGTCTGATGAATGTAAATACAATGGAAGATGCAGAAAAGGCAAAATCGATATTAAATACAAAAAATGCATCTCTATCATAGATAAATGAAATAGAGGTTTTGAAAACTACTGATGTTACCTTTAAAACAGCATGTTACTATGCCAATATGCAGCAGGGAAGCTTAGCTTTCCGACCGGTCGTCTTGAGGGGTCCGATGGCGCTGTGGAGATGGTTGATATGAATACAATTTATTTTTCACCTTCCGCTATGATCATCCATGAATGGTCGGGTGTCGGCAACACTTTTTCAGATGCAGTGGCCGTCGGCATCCCGTAAAGAAATGACCTTTCCTGAAATAGACAACGCCGTGTAATTCCCCATGACGGAGGACCGTGAAAAAATTAACGAAAGACAAATATCCTTTCTGGAACAGCTCATTCAGCAAAACCCTGCCATGGCAGGAGGGAAGGAGCGACCTTAGACCGCAGTGGATTCAGGGCATCCTAAAGAATAGGGATGTTACCCTTTGTTTCCTCAGACCCTGTGATTTTTACCTGATTGCTTTTGCCTCAGAGATGTCTGAAAAGCGATATGGTGAGGCCCGCTTCAAAATTCCCATCCATATAATCTCTTAGTCCCTGGATCTTGGACAGTAAAACCACTGTATCTAAACAATATCCTAATAATGCAGACAGACACCGGCAGAGAAATTCCCGGAGGTATGGTACATGCCATAAATGTTTAAAAGAGGGTGGAACATGACCAGGTTTGCACCCATATCCGCAATGCTGTTGTGTTTTTTTGTACCACGAAAACTTTCCTGCGGTTCTATTGAATTGACCGAACCATTCAGGGCAGTGAACAAAATATATATCTGCAAGCAATTCTATCAGCACGAACAACTGCTTTAGGCGCCCTACAATTATTGGAAGAAAACATTGCTAAAGGTAAGCTACACCTGGGAACCCACAAGATTAAGCCTATCCGCTTCCCGTTCATGTAGCCACCGCATATGCCTGGCAATGTTCCGTACGGCTTGCGACTTTGTTTGCATCGCAACCTCTTTTTATGGCTGTGTTTTCTATGAGATTACTGTACCTAGGCCCAAATGGTTGCCTCCGGCTTCCTTCAGATTCGCAGCTCCACATGATACCCCTGCACTTGGCTAATACTCTCTGATGCAAATCGTATTCAGAACTTATGTCCTACAGCGATAGATATGCCTGACGCACAATATTAAAAGACCAATGACTCCAAAAAAAATAAAGGCGAAACGTTAACTTTTATATCTTTAAGCCATCCTAAGACCCTTTTAATGATGTTCCTATAAAACAGGTGCGGCAACATCCCTGAATATGG
>DASULB010000081.1:0-4119 GCA_036278455.1 Chitinophagaceae bacterium
GGCGGCTTTATGGTGGGGTTTGGCACGCGTTACGCAGGTGGCTGCACTTCCGGGCATGGCATCATGGGATTGTCCGCCCTGCAATGGCCTTCACTGGTCGCGGTGATGTCGTTTTTCGCAGGCGGCATCGTCTGCACTTATTGGATTTTACCTTATGTGCTAAAACTTTGAAAACATGAAGAACTTAAAATATGCGATCCTCGGGATCCTGTTTGGCATCATCCTCACCAAGAGTGAGGCGATCTCCTGGTTTCGGATACAGGAAATGTTCCGTTTCCAGGGTTTTCAGATGTATGGCATCTTTATGACGGCCGTCCCGACCGGCATTGTTTCCATATGGCTGATCCGGAAGTTCCGCCTCCGTACGTTGAGTGGAGAGCGGATCTACATTCCCCGGAAAAAGTTCAATAAGGGGTACATCATAGGGGGATTTATTTTTGGGCTGGGCTGGGCACTCACCGGTGCTTGTCCCGGGCCCCTGTTTGCACAGACCGGCGCCGGTTACACGGTCGTGGCGGTCTCCCTCCTCAGTGCGCTGGCAGGCACCTGGGTGTATAGCGCGTGGAGCAATAAGCTGCCCCGCTAAATAGAAAAGGTGACAAGGGTATAGGATCACATTCTGGCATAAAGCGCAAGTGGCTGCCAGTCCACAGACTACCCCACAAGACTACGAAATTTTGTAAATCAAATGGCAACAGGTCCATGGATGCAGTAGGTTAATCCATCCATAATAGGGGTTTTTATTTAATTAAAATGATAATTGCCATGTAAACAACCCTTTACTTTGTCATCAAATTACAATTGCCAGAGTTATAATTATGATATTTCAAATCACAAAAGAGAGCAAGAGCAATCACATGGGGAATGTATTTGAGTGGGCCTCTTTGGATTATAGGTATTCTTTGCATTTTATACTTACAGCCTGGCAAAGGAGAATGGATAGCAATTTCAATAATATTTTTTGGTTTTTTAATAGACATAGCTCCTGCTGTTTATTTATACAAAGAATATTCCAAAGTAAATAAAGATGCTAAATTTGACTTACATCCTGATGAACGAAAACTTAAATATTACTCCGATAACGAGCCGTTTATACAGTAAACCTATATGGATATAAAACGAATAGATGTCTATTTACCTCCGAATAGATACAGAAGTGGAGGGTTTCAGTACCTTAGCATGGAAGCCTTTTTGTATTCCCGTTTTACACTGAATGATGGAACAGAATTCTATGTTACCTGTCTAATGATCCCTCGATTAAAGAATTTCATAAGGAATTATTTCCCTCGTGTACCGATGAAATTTCATCGGTGGTGGCTATTTTCCGGTATCAGACTATGCAACTATTTTCGAAAGAAAAGGAAGTGATTCTGAGAATTCATTTACATAATCCAACAGATTTGAATAGTTCTTTCGGTGCATTGACGACATTTGTTCTTCCGCGTACCAAAGTCGGGCCATGAACAACTCTGCAGATGGTAGCTGGAATAAGTGGTGATATAACTTTTATCTCAAAATCATTCTTTGCGGCAGGTATGGACATAACGAATGGCACCATGCTGCCTGTGGATGTTACCAACCCTGTACCGCCGATATTCCGCTCTGCCCACTTACCTACACCTATGACGATGACTATGACTGGAGTGGCCACCAGGCCTTCAAAAATTATTTGAGCAAGCTAAACCATATAATTAATTTAGTTGATCAAAGCTTACCTTTATCTGGCCCGGGGGAATTCCCTAGTCCTTTATTATCTCCGGTTTTTGATTGCTAATAATGGTTTGATGAATAAGACTTCAAAAATTGTCCTAATAGGAATCATCTCAATAATTGTTTTATACGTGGGATATTATATTTAAATATTGCTATATACAGTCACAAACTCGATTATAAAAATACACCTAATACATATCTTTGGCTTTTTAAAGATTCCACTAAAAAAGATATAGATGTAAGTTCTCGGTTCAGTTACATTGGTGAAAAAGATTTTTACAATCATTATATTTATAAGAAGAGCTATTACATTACGATATGGGAATTTAAAGATATGAAGCTTGAAGATTTAAAAACCCTTTCCTTCAATCGAGATTTAGCATTAGAAGACTCTAAGATCAGCTTTGGCGAAACAATTAATGTACATTCCAGCCCCGAAATTACCATGCAATATGGTTTCGTTTTTTATAATTCGATGAATGTAAACTTGAATGATGATTCTAAGATAGATAGTACTTTTCAATCAACGAATTATAAAGGGTTTTATGGTGTAGTAAACCAGATGTTATTTACAAATAACGAAGGCAAGCCATGTGTGCTTTTTAATTATGCTAACGAAAAGCAATATGGCTTGTTTATTTGGTATAAAGATCACGGAAGGTTTTATCTGCTTGTCATTAATTCGGATAACCCTTTTAATTCCCAGAAGCTGATAAGAATATTCAACTTATCATGATGATCGGTATATTGGGACTCACCTGCCATGCTTTGTAAGACCCAGTGAATATCGAGTTATCGTATAGGTGGGATATAATCTGTTCATACCGGTCCAAATGGAGATAGCACTCAAACCTGATGGGAGAAGTATTCCCACACCGATTTATGAACGTCTGGGGATTAGGGATGCCGGCAATGGAGCAGTTGCGACAAGCGTTGTGCAAGCCATGACGGGATATAATGGGGCCACCGAATCACGGTGGGTATGAGAAGTGACCATCCATTCAAATGACTCTGGTTCCCTGGCCGCAGCGAGAAGTACTGTTTGTCAGGAAGTGCAAGAGGATTTGGATGGGATGAGTACAGGAAATTATATTTATTCTGCAAATGATATTCTTGCCAACGTTGCAGGAGCGGCATGATTTTCATCGGATTTAGCTAATAAAATTGTTATGGCAGCACAGAGAGTGGGTAATGGATTTGGTAGGTGATGCTTTATTCCTTTGGGTGATCATGCAGCAGGCAGAAATGCTTAAAGCGGCTGACCACCGCTGAATGAAGGCCATGCAGACAGACAAAACGGAATGTGCGGGTGATGTCAAGATCCGTCACCTCAATGATTTTGAGCTTATGCTGGTGCATCTCCTCTATGATGGCGTGTATGGAAAGAAAAGCGTAGCAATCGGAATGGAGCAGGTAATTCTTCAGGCTTTCTGAACTACCCAGCGCGATCTCAATCTGCAGATCGCTGCGCCGGAGGTGGTTTTTCTCCAATGCCTTTTCCACAACGTCCCGGGTGCCGGATCCTGTTTCACGGACCGCCAGGGGAAGCCTGGCAATCCGGTCGGTCTTTATCTCCGCGCTTTTGATCTTACCGTTGTCCCCCCGTGTGGCAAGTACGATTTCATCTTTGAGGAAGGGTTCATAATGCAAAAGCGGGTTTAATGCATTGCCTTCGATGATCCCGATGTCAATCCTTTTATCCGTCACGAGGTTCTCGATGTGATCGCTGTTGTCACTCAGCAGGGTGACCCGGATCTGAGGATAAGCCGCTTTGAACCGGGCCAGTATCTCAGGCAGGACATACTGGGCCACGGTAGTGCTCGCGCCGATATGCAGCTGGCCGGAAACGGTGTCGCGGAACTTGCCAATGGCTTCATCCATTTGCTCATAAAGCGCCATCATCTTGTTGGCGAAGCCAAGCATCAAGGTGCCTTCGGCGGTGAGGCTGATGCGCGGGCCGTGGCGGTTAAAAAGCGGCCTGCCGACTGATTTTTCCAACTCGTTGATGTGCTTTGTCACCGCCGGCTGGCTGATGAACAATTCCCGTGCAGCCTGGGTAAAACTAAGCCGCGTGGCCACTGTCTGAAAGACTTTTATCCTAAAATCAGTGATCATCCTGTGAGGTTATGCTTATCCATAGTTTTCAAGGGGCTCGCAGGTACAAATCAGGTTGCGGTCGCCCAGCGTACCGTTGACACGGGCTACCGATGGCCAGAACTTGTTTTGTTTGACGAAATCCAATGGGAACGCCGCCTGTCGGCGACTATAAGGATGCTCCCAGTGGTCAGCCGTCACCTCCGCCTGGGTATGGGGCGCGTTCTTCAGGACGTTGTCAGTGGGATCGGCCTGGCCGTTTTCGAGGGCGGCTATTTCCTGCCGGATCGAGACCATGGCATCGCAGAAACG
>DASULB010000082.1:0-11661 GCA_036278455.1 Chitinophagaceae bacterium
CAGGCAGATATATCCCGGTTGAACCAATTGGTCGTTATCGGGTATGGAGAGCGTCAAAAAAAAGATATCACCGGGGCCGTTGCGATAACGTAGTGCGGGCAAGGGCGCACGCCGCGTCCATACTTCCGGCCCAGGTGGACATCAATTATATCTTAGATGAAAGGGCGCGTGAATTGGCAGGCGAAGCGCCGCGCCGGTTGACCCTGGCAAGACCGGGATTACTTTACAACAGGGTAAAACAATATAATCCTGTTTCCGCCCCGACGATTCAACCGTTTAACAATCTATTGCCGATTCCACAAAACACCATAGATGCAAATTCAGAAGCTCCATTTCCACAGAATACCGGATATTGAAGAGTAAACTACCCCCTTCAAAGAAGGTGGCTTTAAACCTGATAATGCACAGCACAACTGTACAAAATCGATTTTTGCGGCTGGTTTACGACAGCCACGGGCGTTCCCAGATTATGGGCGCCGTTAACGTCGGCATCCATTTCGAGTCCGCAGTTCCTGCATTTGAAAGCCTGGCCTCTCCGCTCACCAATGTGATGGCATTCAGAACAAGTCTGGGAAGAGTAGGCCGGGTTTACAACAATGGTCTTAACACCAGCGCGCTCCGATTTATACTCTATAAAGCTCCGCAGCTGCCTAAAGGACCAACAGCTCAGCTTTCTTCTGAACCCCTTGTTCCTTTTCCGGTTCGAGGTGGAGCGGATATGGGTCAAATCTTCAATGGCGATTCCCTTCCCCTGCTCTTTGGCGCTGCGAACAATCGATTTGCTGATGGTATGGCCCGGGATGGTAGCAGTCGTCCTTTCTTTGCCGGAAAGCCGTTCTGGCAGTTTTCTGCAATTCCTTCTGGTGGAACGCGAGCAACCTGTCTTCGTGCCTTTGCTTTGAATAGAACTCCTTATTTTTACTCTTTTAGCCCTGCAAAAGTTTATCCATTTACCGGAATGTGTGATTTCATCAGAGGTAACCGCAATATTGGTGATACCCAGGTCACATCCGATAAATTCTTCTACTTCTTCCTTTTCAGGCTTAGGGACATCTACCGTCTGGCCCAGATAAAATTTGCCTTTCTTAAAAAGAAGGTCTGCTTCACCCTGGATATAAGGAAAATATTCAGGGTTAAAACAAAAGTAAGGGATGCGGATCCTGCCACCCATAGTCCAGATAGAAACGCAGTCTCCGGGCAGATAGCTGAGTATCCTGGCGTCATAGGCGATGGCTCCCAGCGGTTTGAAGCTTATTTGGGCCAATTCTTTTTTACCGGTTTTCCCTTTGCCGGATTTCCTGTTTTTTTTGGCTTCTTTATCTGCCTTATAGGCGTCAGCGACTTTAGCGATGCAGCGCACCGTCATTTGGGCAGAAAGGTCGGAAGAGGTCCTGGACTCATAATAGCAACGGTGATGAAGATTGATTTTATTAAAGCATTTTTCCTCCCAGGCTATAGCGCTGATACCATCACAAACCGCATTAGCCTGCTTCATCGTTTGAAGCAGCAACTTAGCCTGATCAGCCGTAGGCTACAATTTTATTTTCAGCGTCAATTTCATAGCCTGTTATCTAATGAGGTAATGACTTTTGCCATGGGTGGTACTGCTCATCCTTCCATGAGCACACCCTCCTATGCCACAAGGCTATATGACCCGAACGCAGCCTATCTGCGCCCTGAAAAATATTTTGACATATTTTTGAACTTAATATGTAATCTAAACCTGTAAGGAACAGGACATGACCACACCCAGAGGATGCTTAATTTCACGAATGAAAACAGGCGTTTAACGAAACGGTCCCTTTAAGTGGTGGCCGGTCTGTTTACTTTCGAGGTATTTTTAGCCATTGATCATGATACCATCATCCTGGGAAATTACTTCGCGAACCAGATGGCCGGATTTTTACCTGAAAGAGATCTGGCAGTACAGGGAACTGTTGGTGCGTTTCGTGCGGCGTGATTTTCTGGCTTCGCATAAACAAACGGTACTCGGTTCGATGTGGATACTGATCCAGCCGTTGTTAACCGCCCTTATTTATGTAGTGATCTTTCAAAACGTGGTGGGGGTTTCCACCGCAGGGCGGCCGGGCCTGCTGTTTTACTTTGGCAGCGTCATTCTCTGGAATTTTTTCTCCGAAAGCACCCTGGCGGTTTCCTATACTTATGGAAGCCACGCGGCCATTTTTAACAAAGTCTATTTCCCGCGCATCATCACTTCTGTGTCCATTGTATCTTCCCAGCTGGTCAGGCTGGGCATCCAATTTGTCATCTACCTGGTCTTTTTCGCCTGGGGGCTGTGGCGGGATCCCGCGGTCCGGCCCAACGGTTACCTGCTCCTGCTCCCGGTGGTGATAGGGGTCCTTGCCCTGATGAGCCTGGGACTCGGACTGATTTTCGCGACACTTTCCGTCCGTTACCGCGACCTGCAAAACCTGCTTTCCTCGCTGTTCCGCATCTGGATGTTCGCCACCCCCGTCATTTACCCGCTGGCCATCGTACCCGCCCGTTACCTGGATATACTGCGTTTCAATCCGGTGACGCCTTTGCTGGAAGTTTTCCGCTATGGCTTCCTGGGGGCCGGTATGCATGGATCCTTTTATCTTTTATATTCGTTGGCTTTTGCCCTGGCGGCATTTGTCGGTGGCATCATCCTTTTTAACCTGCGGGATGGCAAAGCCATGGATATCCTGTAATCGCATCAATATATGAAACACGCAGCCATTATTGTAGAGGATTTGTGGAAACGTTACCAGCTGGGCGACATCGGCGCGGGGAACCTCAAGGAAGCGTTGCAGGGTTGGTGGGACAGGCGTATTCTGGGCAAAGCGCTTCCCGCGGCGGACGACCTCACCGGTGACAACGACCTTTCGGGTACAAACCCTACACAGGATTTCTGGGCCTTAAAAAACATCGGTTTCGAGGTGACCAAAGGGGAAGTCTTTGGCATCATCGGCAAAAACGGCGCGGGTAAATCCACCCTGCTGAAGTTACTTTCCCGCATATCGCGTCCTACACGGGGGGTGATCAGGGGAACGGGCACGATCGCCAGTTTGCTGGAAGTGGGTACCGGCTTCCATGAAGAGCTTACCGGCAGGGAAAACATCTTTTTAAACGGCAACATCCTGGGGATGAGCAACCGGGAGATCAGGGGCAAGTTTGACGCGATCGTTGATTTCTCCGGCATCTCAAAATTTATTGACACGCCCGTCAAACGATATTCCTCCGGCATGTACGTACGCCTGGCCTTTGCCGTGGCCGCCCATCTGAACCCCGATATACTGGTGCTGGATGAAGTGCTTTCGGTCGGTGATACCGAATTTCAGGAGAAATGTCTGACGGCCATACAGGAGCTTGCCGGTTCCGGTGACTGTACCGTCATTTATGTCAGCCATAACTTATCCTCCGTGCTGCAGCTTTGCAACCGCGCGATGTTACTCCATCAGGGGCAAATGGTCACGGTGGGGCTTCCCCGCCAGGTGGTGGATACTTATTTTAAATCGATGGGGAAACTGAATTTCCACAGGTGCTGGGAAAATCCCGGTGAAGCACCGGGCAACGAGATCATCCGCATGAAAAAGGTAGCGCTGACCCCGGAGCTGTCCGGCCAGCAGCGCGTGATCGACGTCCGGACGCCCCTGCACATTCATTTCGAGTTCAGGAATCTTTCCCCGGGCATCGACCTCAGCGTGGGCATCCATCTTTTCACCGGCCCGGGTGAATGTGTTTTTGATGTACCTTCGGCTTCCCGCATACTGGGCGAAGGCGATTATGCAGGCAGTTGTACCATACCCGCGCACTTCTTAAACGATGGCGCCTATTACATCTCGATCATTTTTGTGAAAGATACCCTTGAGCAGGTATATTACCTGGAAAAATGCCTGGCTTTCGAGATCGCCGATCACAGGGGGACCATCCAGTGGAAGGGCAAATGGATGGGTGCGGTAAGACCGCAGTTTCCCATACAGATCGTTCAGAAAAATTCAGATGTTCTCCGATGATGTTATAGCCCGAGACCGATGATGAGACGAAACCGATACCCCATACGGCACATCAATCTCCGCAACCTGGCGGACAAAACCCTCTCTTTCGCGGAGACAGAGGGTGAATACCATGTCTACTGGTGGGGGCATATTCCCCTGGGGCATCGTTGGACCGGTGAAAATGCTCCACCCGCCCAGCCCTCGGTCCTTTTATGGGAATCCATCAGGGAAACCTTGCAGTTTTATGCGAGCAAAAATCATGGAATCCCCTTTGAACAACCGGCTTCGCACTGGCACGAGAAAAAATGGGAGTGTTTTACCCGTGATATGGAGATCCTTCTCGGGGCTTACCAAAAAACGGATACCGCCACGGCCCCGGACGTATCGCTGGTTATCTGTACCCGGAACAGAACACACCAGCTCAAAAAATGCCTCGATGCCCTGGCCGGGCTTTGGCTTCCGCCCCAAGAAGTGATCGTGGTGGACAACGCCCCGGATGACGATCGTACCAAACAGCTGGTGGCCGGTTATCCGGCAGTCACCTACGTACCGGAACCTGCGGGAGGGCTGGACCGGGCCAGAAATACCGGTTGGCAGCATGCCACCTCGGCGGTCGTTGCCTACACAGACGATGATGTGGAGCTCCATCCCGACTGGACCTGGCAGCTGGCGGCGGCTTTTGATGATCCGAGGGTACAGGCCGTCACCGGCCTTGTCTTCGCGGCGGCGCTTGATACGGCGGCCCAGGTCCTTTTTGAAAAGTACTGGTCCTTCAACAGGGGCTATGCCGATATCCGTTATGATACCGGTTATTTTAACCGGCAGCTGGAAAAAGGCGTAACCGCCTGGGAGATCGGCGCCGGCGCAAACATGGCCTTTCGCAGGTCCGCACTCCGGGCCGCAGGGGGCTTTGATCCGCGGCTGGATGCGGGAGCGGCAGGATGCAATGGTGATTCGGAGATGTGGTACCGGCTGATGGCGGAAGGGTGGACGATTCATTACACCCCCCGGGCGATCGCCTATCATACACACCGCAGAGAAGAAAAAGCATTCAAAAAGCAAATTCATTCCTACCTGAGCGGAGCGGCAGCAGCCATTCTCGTGCAACACCAGCGCTACGGACACCGCGGCGACCTGTTGTATCTGTACAGGACCCTGCCGCTCCATTATGTCAGGTCTTTCTTTTTAAAGCTCCGGTATCCCTTTAGCGACCGCTACACGACCCTGCTTCAGGAAATAACGGGTTATCTGGCGGGCATCCGTTATTTTTACAGCCACAGACAACCGGAACCCTTCCCGGCAGCGGTTGTTCCACCCGGCAGGACACCAGATCAAGACACAGGCTCCCGCCCCCTGGTCTCCGTGATCATTACCACTTATAACCATGCCCGCTACCTGCCCGACGCCATCGACAGTGTCTTAAGACAGACTTATGGGCATGTGGAAATGCTGGTGGTCGATGACGGATCTACCGACCATACGGCTGAGATCATGACGGCCTGTCCCGGGATCAATTATATCCGGCAGCCTCATCAGGGGCTCTCCGCGGCCCGGAATACCGGTATCTTTAATTGTACAGGCGATTTTGTGGTCTTCCTGGACGCAGATGACCTGTTATATCCCTGCGCGATCGAAAAAAACCTTGCCTATTTCCGGCAGCACCCGGCATGCGCCTTTGTTTCAGGCTGGCACGACCGGGTGGATGAACATAAAAAACTCATTGAAACCTTTGAAAACCAGTCTCCCGGCCGGGACCATTACCACGCCCTGCTGCAGGGAAATTATATCGGCATGCACGGGGCGGTCATATACCGGCGCGGAGTATTCAACGCGTTCCTTTTTGATGAAACGCTCAGTTGCTGTGAGGACTACGACCTGTATCTTCGCATTGCCGGGAAATACCCGGTTTTCAGCCACGATGAAAAACTGGCCGCTTATCGCATACACAATGGCAACATGTCCCGGGATATTCCCAGGATGCTGCGCCACGTAAACAAAGTACTCGCCAAAAATACCCGTCACGCGGATCGGGAGATCAGGAAGCTCCGGCGCCGGGGCAAAAAAAACTGGAGAGCCTATTACGGCAGGGAACTGTACAGGCGCATCGCCTATCCCTGGCTGTATCCGGGCCATAAGTCTGCTTTTGGTCATTATTGGCTTGCAGGTACCACGCTGCCCTGGCAGCTGGCCAAAACCTGTCTGTGCAAAGGATTAAACCATAGCCGTTATTTTTACCTGCGAAAAACCGCTCCCATGAAAACACGCATCAGACGGCTGACCGGAAAGGGTGCCGGCACCGCTGTTCCCAGGACGGGAAAAGTCCGCCTGGGTAACCTTCGCCGTACCATGCCGCTCAGCAAATCATTTGGTTATGACCGTGGCGGCCCCGTGGACCGGTATTATATTGAAAACTTCCTGGAAGAAAACGCCGGCTATGTCACAGGGAATGTGCTGGAGATCGGGAGCAACGACTATACGCTTCGCTATGGCGGCGACCGGGTAAGGAAAGCCGATGTGCTGGACATAGACCCGGCCAACCCAGCGGCAACGATCATAGGGGACCTGAGCCATGCGGATCATATTAAAGGAGACCAGTTCGATTGTATTATTCTTACCCAGACCCTTCAGCTGATCTTTGATTTCCAGGCGGCGCTGCGGCATTGCCATCGTCTGCTGAAGCCCGGCGGGGCGTTGCTGTTGACCGTACCGGGCATCTCCCAGACCGATTATGGCCGGCACGACGGGACCTGGTACTGGTCCTTTAGGGGCGCCTCGGTTCAAAAGCTGCTTCAGACGGCTTTCAACCCGGTCAATATACGGGTACAAACCCACGGGAACGTGCTGGCCGCCACGGCCTTTTTATACGGGATGGGCACCGGGGAAATAACCGATAAGGAAAAAGACGACCATGATCCGCATTATGAGGTCATCATTGCGGCCAGCGCGCTAAAAGCTTAAAACACCAAAAGAGAAACACGCAAAAGGTATAAACACATCCAATGGGATTCAGCATCATAAGCAGTAAATTATTTCAAAGGCGGCGGCCGGCCGCCCTGATCCTGATGTATCATCGCATCCGGGAGGAGGGCTCCGATCCCTGGGAGATCTGCGTGCGGGAGGATCAGTTTCGTTTGCACATGGAGGTACTGGGCAGGTTCTGCCGGGTGCATCCGCTCTCCCGGTTAAAGGAGGTGCTCTCGGACAGAAAGCAGGACGGCAAAAATGTTTTTATCACTTTTGATGATGGTTACCTGGATACCCTTGAATGCGCGGTGCCCCTGCTGGAAAAATTTGGATTTCCTGCCACTTTTTTTATCCCCAGCCGGAACTTAACGGACGCCGGGCCGTTTTGGTGGGAGACGGTCGACGGGATTTTCTGGAGCCGGGACGCGTTGCCCGGTGGATTCAACTTAAGCTGCGGGCGGGAGCACTTCAAAAAGACACTGCCGGCAGAGGCGTGTCGCCGTGACCGGCTGCTTGAAAATAACTGGTCCGCCAACACCGCGTCCCCGCCCACTGACCGCTGCCGGCTATACCTGGAGCTTTGCGCCTGGATCAAAACCCTTTCACCGGATGAACAGCAAATGATCACCGGCCAGTTGATCGCACAAGCGGGCGGGTCATCGGGCTTTGAAGAGGACTTTAAAAAGATATCGCCGCCGTGGATCAGTACGCTGGCCAAAGGGTCTTTCGAGATCGGCGCCCACACCGTTCATCATCCCGCCCTTGGTTATCAAAGCGATCAGATACAACGGCAAGAAATAAGCCTCGGCAAATTGCAGCTGGAGGCGCTGACCGGAAAACCGGTTACCCAGCTTGCCTATCCGCATGGTCATTTTACGGACCAAACCAAAGCCATTGCCCGGGACTGCGGATTCCAATTGGCCTGTACAACGGCGGAGGGCCTCGTCGGTAATAGCACCGACCGGCTTGCCCTGCCCCGGATATGGATGAAAAACATTTCGGCGGAAGCCTTCGTCCGGCAACTTGAGAACCTTTTCCGGTAGCAGCCGCCGGGACCGGCCATCACGGCTTTTAAGAAAGTAACTTTAAAATATTTATACAACCATGCAGGCTCCTTTAGTATCGGTGATCACGCCCTTTTATAATGTGGAAGGCTATCTGAGAGAGGCCATCGAAAGTGTGCTGCACCAGGATTACACGAATTGGGAACTTCTCCTGGTTGATGACGGGTCCTCGGATGACAGTACGGCCATTGCCCGTGAATACGCGGCATCTTTTCCGGAAAAGATCCGTTGCCTGGCCCATCCGGGGGGTGTGAACAAAGGAGTTCCCGCCTCGCGGAATCTTGCTCTTGGCGGGTGTCAGGGGGCATATATCGCCCTGTTGGATGCCGATGATTACTGGTTCCGGGGAAAGCTGGCCCACCAGGTTGCCATCGCGGAACAATACCCGGAGGCGGCACTCATATGTGGCGCTTCGCTATACTGGAACAGTTGGGCGGACGGGGATAAAAAGGATGTTGCTGTACCGGTGGGCGGGCCGCAAGATGAATTGATCAGGCCCCCCCTGGCAGCGCTGGAACTCTATCCCCTGGGAAAGGGTGCCGCCCCCTGCCCGTGCAGTATCCTGGTAAAAAGGGACACCGCCCTCCGCCACCATGGGTTTGAGGAAGATTTCAGGGGGAAATATCAATTTTATGAGGATCAGGCCTTTTTGGTAAAAATCTATTTAAATGAGCCGATCTACATCTGCTCCAGGGCGATGGACCGCTACCGCCAGCGGCCCGGCTCTCTCATGGCGCAATCTGAGCGCGAAAAAAATTATGCCGAAGTGCGGCACTTCTTTTTGAAATGGCTTCGCGCATTTTTAAAGCGGGAAGGGATCAGGGACCAGGCGGTGGAAAAAAAAGTCAATGAAGCATTTTTACCCTACCGGTACCCCCTTCTCCATAAAATTAAATCATCCCTGAAAAGACGGTAAACGCTTTGAAGGTTAACCTCTAAAGAAGGCAATAAGCCGGCATGGATAAAAAATGAATAAAAAAGAGCATGATGTTACGGTACTGATGCCGGCCTATAATGCCGGGGCCTACATCGCAGCCGCGATGGAGAGCATTTTAACGCAATCCCATACACGCTTTGAGTTGCTCATCATTGATGACGGGTCGACGGACCATACGCCGGACGTCATCCGCGGCTTCACCGATTCCCGTATCCGGCTGATCCGTCATGAAACGAACCAGGGACTGACCGATACTTTGAACGAAGGGATCGCGGCCTGTTCAACGGAGCTGATCGCCCGGATGGACACCGATGACATCAGCCATCCCTGGCGATTGGAAAAGCAGGTCGCTTATATGCTTTCTCATCCTGCCTGTGCCATGGTGGACAGCTGGGTCAAGGTGATGGATCAAAACAAAAAATACCTCAGGACAGAAGGGGTCCATAGCGGTCATGCCTATTATACGCTTACCTTTGAATGCCCGGTCTATCATTCCGCCGTCATGTTCAGGAAAAGCTGTCTGCAGGCCATCGGCGGGTATAAACTCCCCTATGCGGAGGATTTTGATCTTTTCTGGCGTCTCAGCCTGGTTTATCCCATTCACACCCTGGAAGAACCGCTGCTTTGGTACCGGGTACACGACCGGAATCTCCATACCGCGGCCAGGAAAACGGAATACGACGCTTATACCCGGCGCGTCCTGGAGCGGAATTTCAGGTATTACCTGGGAAAAGACGCGTGGGTGCCGGAGGCCTGGTCGGCGTGTTACCGCTATGATTTTGACGCTTTATTACAAAGCCGGGACTTAAGGGAGATCCGGCAGTGCCTTGCACTGCTGGACAAGCTTTCCGCCCGCATACTGGTCACCGAGAACCCGAACAGGGATGCGGCCGCCATCCGCTTTATCAGTCATTATAAAAAAAACTATATCTTAAAAGAATTGGGGACCCGCCTTCCCTTAAGACAAATGGCCCGCATGTTGTTATATTATAGACAGCCCGCATTAGCAGCCACATTATTTTTAAAAAGAATAAAAGGAATGGTCTCCGGACGGTCCTATTTTGCGCACTAAATCAACAGCCATAAAGGATATCAATACATGGACTTAGCAGACAGGATACCGCGGGAGCCTCCCGTGATAGCGCCCATACCGGAGGACCCGGACGGACGGCCGCGGCCGCTGTGGTCTGTGATGATCCCGGTCTATAACTGTGCCCCTTATCTGCCTGCTTTATTGAAAAGCATACTGCACTACGGGCCGGGCGCGGAGAAAATGCAGATAGAGGTATGCGACGACGCCAGCACCGACGGGGATATTGCGGGGCTGGTGCACACGTACGGCAAAGGCCGCATTGCTTATTTCCGGCAACCCCGCAATGTGGGCAGCCTGAGAAACTTTGAGACCTGCCTGAACCGGAGCAGGGGGATGATCATCCACCTCCTCCATGGAGATGATCAGGTAAAAGCAGGTTTTTACCGGGAAATGGAGCGGCTTTTTGTGCAATATCCGGAGATCGGAGCAGCTTTTTGCCGTTATGTTTCCATCGATGCATTCAACGGGGAGGAGATGACCAGCGCATTGGAAATGGCCCGTGCCGGTATCCTGGAGAACTGGCTGGAACGGCTTGCCCGCAAGCAGCGGATCCAGACACCGGCGATGGTGGTCAGGCGGCAGGTATATGAAACCCTGGGAGGTTTTTATGGCGTCCACTACGGGGAAGACTGGGAAATGTGGCTTCGCATCGCTGCCCGTTATAAAGTGGGCTATGTACCCGAGGTGCTCGCCGAGTACAGAAAGCATGCCGCTTCGATCAGTGGGGCGTACATTTTAACAGGACAAAACATTCGCGACCTAAAGGAGGTCATGGCCGTCGCCAAAGGCTATTTTACGGTGGACCAATGGAGGCGGATATCCCGTGAAAACAAACGATTCTACGCGGATTATGCCATTAACACCGCCCGGACATTATGGGGCAGATACCAGCACCGGCGCGGCACAAGCGTGCAGATCCGGGAAGCTTTAAACCTGTCGGCCAACCCCCGGGTGGTCTTTCAGGCGGCGAAGCTCTGCGTCAAAATGTTGCTGGGGATCAAAAAGTAAACGGGTATAAAACGATCGTCGGACGACCCTAAACAAACAGGGCGCTATCCCACAGGAAAATAAGATCAATGACAGGATTCTCTATTATTGTATGTTGCTATAACAGTGCGGAACGCGTGGCCCGGACACTGGCCCATCTGGCAGCCCTCGACCGGTCAGGCGGAATCCCGGCCGAACTGATCATCATCGATAATTGTTGTACGGATAATACCGTCGCCGTAGCAGCTGCGGCCTGGACGGACCTTCAGGCGCCCTTTGAGATGCGCATTCTCCGTGAACGGACACAGGGGTTGTCTGCCGCCCGGGAAAAAGGGATCCAGGCTGCCCGGTACGACAACCTGCTTTTTTGCGATGACGACAACCTGCTTGACCCCGCTTTCCTGCAAGTCGCCAGCGCCGTGCTGACCGGCCATCCACACATCGCCATGTTGGGCGGACTGGGCACGCCGCTCTATGAAAAGGTCCCTTCCTACTGGCCCGAGGATTTCTATGTCTACGGCAGCGGCCGGCAGGCTGCGGAAAACGGGCGGACCCTGACCTTGTACGGCGCCGCCCTCCTGCTCCGTAAGCCGGCATTCCTCCATTTAAAGGAAGCAGGGTTTAATTTTATCCTCT
>DASULB010000083.1:0-8060 GCA_036278455.1 Chitinophagaceae bacterium
GCCTGTGTCTCTACGGAGAGATCCATTCTCCTTTTTATCCTGATGGCAACCGGCAAAGGGTAGTGCAACCATCAGGAAAACAGCCATACGAACGTTCCTCGACAACATAACGGCAGTTTAAAAGATTATTTGAATTTCAACCGGATAAACCGGGGACGGTAAAGATGCGGATTCGCCTTGATCTCATGAAAAAAGTCAAAGGCATTTACATTATAGCTCACCAGTAATTCTCCCGCTTTTGAAAGGCAGGGATGCGCTTTGGCATTATAGGTAAAGTAATTCTTGTGCCGGGACTCCTTGCAGTCCCATAGCTTGATCATGGGGCCGAAAGGGCCATACGGGCTCAAACCAATACGAAGTCCCACGGTATTGCTCATGCTGCCCTGCTGGAACACAAGCGCATATCTTCCACCGGAAAGCGGTGAAAGACTTAACTCCCCTGAAACACCTCCGGTCAGAGACGCAGCACGGTGCATATTTTTATTCCACGATTTACCATCCCAAAAACGCCATTTGGTAAAATGCTCAAAATCCGCCGGCAAAACCCGCGCAACAATCAGGTTTTTCGCCTTCCCTTTGATCCCGTATACATAAACATACCCGTCGGGATGAGGAACACCCGCGCTGCGGGTATTGACAAAAATACCTGCACCCAATGATCCGTTATCCGTTTCACCGGTACCCTGAAGCAGAAAAGGTGTTTCGAGTTGCCGTTGATCCTTAAAAGGGGGCCTTGAGTCCGCCTTTAACACGATCAGGACATTGCCAACCTGGGTAAAGCTCCAGTCATGACTGCTCATGTTATGCATGCGGTAACCAAAAATGTAAATGTTACCGTTTAACGCAGTATTGACAAACCCGTCGCCCAGCCAGTAATAGTCACCCGGCTTTGCACTTTTGGTGTGGGGAACAAATAAAGATTCAGGGTGGCCCTTTTTGTCTTTAGCGTAATAAAATCTGATGTCCTTTTTCTTGGGAATAATGCCTTTCATATAGGCTACTGAATTATGTACCATGCTGGACCCTGGCTTCAATTTACCATCCACGATGTCGCCTATCATTGTATCGCTGAATACAAACAGGGTACTGTCACTGGCGCTGGCGGTGTCCGCCCCGTTGAGCGGGATGGAGAAGATGCCATCTCCGCCAAACCAGCCTGAATCCCTGTTGAATAAGGCGGTCCAGTCAGGCGCTGCTGTTGCCGTAAAATTTAATGTGGTGGTATCGGTGTTCCGCACCGAAGCACTGTCCTTACCCTCATGCCCTCCAGGACCGGAAGGGCAGGATGACAGGATCGGCAAGATTGCAAGCAAAAGGAGTATGGGTGCACTTCGTTTACAATTCATATAAAATGGCTTATGCGATGATCGTTGATGTTTATGTTAATATGAATATCAATGTTCAGTTTTCGCGGCAGCCACCTGGTTACTTACTCCGGTGATCCGTACGAAAAGACACCGCTGGTTACCATTCCTTATCTTAAAAATGTGTCACCGCGTAGCTGGCAAAGCCGTACCTGACCGCCACGGGATCAGACATCTCCGTTGATGAGACCCAGACCTAATTTTCTTCGATCCGGGGCCCTGGGCTGATGGAAAACCTTGTCCGTACCCGCAAGAAAAAAACAACGGGTTGTTGCCCGTCATTGACTGATGAACCATCGCCAATGCTGCCGGGCTCAAAAGAGATCTTGACCGTACCATGATCTACTTTAAACTTTTCATAACCGGGCCCTCTGTATGCCGTGTTACAGTATCCATAGGTCACTGAACGCAAGGGTTCCTCCGGCGATA
Organism: Chitinophagaceae bacterium; assembly: GCA_036278455.1. Lineage (GTDB taxonomy): Bacteria > Bacteroidota > Bacteroidia > Chitinophagales > Chitinophagaceae > FW021-bin31. The sequence continues at coordinate 1,794 of DASULB010000083.1, forward strand.
TGCTCTCCCCGGACCGGCCGGTCATAAAGCATTACCTTATCAATACTGTGTGCGGTATCCCAGTCCAACCGGACCCATGGATAACGGATGTAACCCCAGGACTGCGTCTGGCCTTAACAGGCCCATTCCCCTTTCCCCTCTACGGCGATTACACCGTCATTGACATTGCTTGCCTTAAACCCCTGGTCCAGCGGCGAAAAAGCGGTCACTTTCGCTTCCCGGGCTATGTTGCCGGGACCCGCGTAAACCCGGATCCCAAAACTTGATAATAGAAAAGCAACCAACAAAATACTTCCGGTAAAATGCTTCATAACAAAAAATAATGGTTTCCTTCATCATCCTGCAAGTGAACTAGAATGCCGCTTTATTCGGTTCGCTACCCAATCGATACTCCAGCTTACCACCTTTTACCAGCCTGTTAAAATCAATCCAGGGATGTCTTAATTTTCTTCCGTTGAAACGGGCGGACTGGATATAAACGTTTTGCTTGTTATTGCCGTCAGTTAAAATTTCAATCTCTTTTCCAGGATAATAACGCGGATCCAGGTGGATCGTAATTGAATCGAATATGGGGGTGGTAATCTGCATAACAGGGTTGCCGGCCACACCTCCCTGTACATCAAATAAACCGAGGGCCGCCAATACATACCAGGCGCCCAACTGTCCCTGGTCTTCATCCTGACCATAGCCGTAACCATGCAAAGGCGTCACGCCATAAAAAGTATTCATGATCTCCCTTACCCATTTCTGTGTGAGCCAGGGTTTGCCAGAATAATTAAACAGGTAAGCGATGTCAAGGCTCGGCTGATTGCCCTGGTTATATACCGCTTGCAGGCCGGAGAAACTGTTTACATTTTTACCTCCGCCAAATAAATTCTTCTTTGATGCTTTGAATATGGAATCAAGCCTTTTGTTAAATTCATTTTTGCCGATCAATCTTATCAGGTCATCTACATCCTGAGGGACATACCAGCTGTATTGCCAGGAGTTCCCTTCCTGGAAACCATTCCACACCTGTGAGGGGTCGAAGTTTTTAATAAATTGCCCGTTCCGGTGTCGGGGACGCATCATTTTTGTGGTGGTGTCAAAGATATTGCGATAGGCATGACCCATTTTATTCAGCAGATGATAGTCCTTCATCTTGCCCAAGGACTTCGCCATTTGCCCCGCCGCCCACGAACTAAAAGCATATTCCAGGGTATGGGAGGCGGAGAATTTATAGCCGTTAAAGGTATTTTCAATGGGGACATAGCCAAGGGTCACAAAATCCTTTAAATCGTATTTCCCCACACCAATAGGACGGTGATGCCAGTCAAGCTCATTTTTCCTGACTGCAGCCCATGCCGTATCTATGTTGTAGTTTCTAATGCCCCTTTGATAGGCACTCACGATCGTAAGCCCTGTAAAATTAGAGGGCATACCGGGAGATAAGGCACCGGCGGCAACCCCATCGGGCAACCATCCTATATCCTTATACCAGTCGAGGTAACTCCGGACAAAACCATCCAGCATATTTGGATAGACCAATCCCCATAAAGGCAGCAAATTCCAGAATATGCCCCAGCTGGCATCCGAATTATAATGGTTATATAAAGGCCGCCCATTTTTTCCAAGCGGTATATGCCCGATCCCGCCACCCGGTTTGGGATATGCTCCTGATAGATCGCTGGAAATGCCACGGCCTGACAATGCATGATACAAACCGGTATAAAATTTGGTCTTGGCAGTATCGTTTTTACCTGCAACTTCTATCTTTCCCAAATAATTATTCCAGGTATTCAGCGCTTGCTTTTTACATTGGTCAAAACTTAAATGGTCCGCTTCGCCGTCTAAATTCCTCTTTGCATTGGCTATACTGGTGTAGGAAAGACCCACCTTTAATTCCACCTCTTTATTTTGACGGGTATTGAAAGAGCAGTACATCCCGCAACCCACCCCCCTAATACTACGTTTACCTTTATAATGGATACGATGAATAAATGCACCATAACCGGTAAAAGGGCGGTTAAAACGGGCATAAAAATACATTTTCACTCTTCCCGTGGAATCCCAGGTCCTGACATAGTCCGGTAAGGTAATAATGGTTCCCGCCAGTTCATGATCATTAATGATATGTACCCCTGCATGCAGCACCGGCCCGCTCTCACCCTGCCTGTTGCCAACATCAAAAAGGACATGCGCCGAATCTGTTGCGGGAAAGGTATAACGGTGAAAGCCAACACGCTTAGTCGCCGTTAATTCCACTTTTATACCATAATCCTTTAAAAATACGCTGTAATACCCAGGTTTTGCGACCTCTGTATTTTTATCAAAACGGGAACGATAACCGCTGTCTGGTTTATTCAGATCTCCTGGCACCGTAATAAGCTTGCCTACAGTGGGCATCACAATCAATCCCCCAATCTGGAACTCATGAAAATGTCCAAATCCTTCAATGGAATGCTGATGATCATCATACCCTATAGGCTCCCATCCATGGGGGCTTCCATAATGAGCATTTGTTTCGGGCCCTAACCGTGCCATCCCAAAAGGAAGCGCAGCAGGCGTAAAGAAAAACCACCGGCAATTTACAGATCCAATAAAGGGATCTACATAACTAACCGGTGTTCTTACCATTTGCCCGCGGGCTCCTGATACCAATAAAAACATCAACAGCAGCGTAGTATACAGGCTTTTTGCCATAATAAATCTTCTATAAAGTGATCGTATAAACGTGAGGTGTAACAGCGACCGTTCACCAAAATTAAGAGCAGGGGTTGTCAAAAATGGACTTAAACAAATGTAGTACTCTTTTATTAACGACTACTCTTTTATTAAGGACACGCTCACTCTTTACTTTCGAAAAGAGGTTTCATCAAATCAATGCTATTTTAGTCTTTACTTGTTCAAATGTCTGAACATAAAGATAAAAACAAAACCTGATAATGCCAAACAAAAATCAGCTCACAGCCATTGGCTCAATGACATCCGGTCATTTACAGGACATCCGTTTCCACGACCAGCGACTTTCCCGCATTTTTCGTTTCCCAGAACCGTTCAATCTCTTCCAATGATTTCCCTTTGGTTTCCGGTATCAACTTCCAGGTCAGCCATAAGGTGGGCGAACAAAGGATGGCGAATATCCAAAATGTACCCGCGGGGCCAATGCCATCAAGCATCATGGGAGTCAGCTGCCCCACGAAGAAATTCGCGACCCATAAGGAAAGGGTCGCCAGCGCCATGGCCCGACCGCGTATGGAAGTGGGAAAGATCTCTCCGATAATCACCCAGCATACCGGGCCGAAAGAGAAAGCAAAACTGGCAATATAAAGCAGGATAAGCAACAGTATCCAGGGGCCTTCTATGACATTCAACTGAAACAATACCCCGATCAGGATCAAAGCAACGATGGCGAGGGACACGCCGAGAAATAATAACGGCTTTCTTCCCCATTTGTCTACCGTAAAGATCGCAATACAGGTAAAGATCACATTCACGATGCCGATGGTCACCTGTCCTCCAAAAGCGCTGCCAAGTGTAAAGCCTGCCTCATCCAATATCCTCGGTCCATAATATATCACGGCATTGATCCCGGACAATTGCGACAGAAAGGGCAGCAACAATCCAATGATCAACGCGGCACGGTATACGGGGGACAACAATTCCTTCATCCCGCCCTTTTCAGTGACAAAAGAAGCCTTGATGTCCCTCACTTCCCGCAGGGCCGTCTCTTTATCATTTACCTTCATCAATAATTTTTCCGCCTTCTTTTCCTTTTTCATCATGATCAGCCAGCGCGGGGATTCAGGAATAAAAAATAAACAGATCAAAAAAATGACGGCCGGAACCAGTCCCATCCCCAGCATGCCCCGCCATACATGGGCTTTGATGATCCAATGCCAAAAACCACCGGTGGAAAGCGAACTTTCTGAAAACTTCAACAATGTAGCATTTGAAAAATAGGCGCACAGGATGCCTATGGTGATGGCAAGCTGATACAAGGTCACCATCCTGCCCCGTAAGCGGGCGGGAGAAAATTCCGAGATGTAGAGTGGGGATACCATGGAAGCCACCCCGATACCCAGGCCTCCTATCAGCCTGAAACTGATCAGCAGGGCCTCCTGCCGGACCAACATGCAACCCGTGGCGGAAATGGTGAATAACAATGCCGATAACAATAAAACCTTTTTCCTCCCATAACTGTCACTCAGTTTTCCTGACGCCGCCACACCGATGATGCATCCCAGTAAGGCGCAGGAGACAAACCATCCTTCCATGGCGGCCGACATGGAAAACTCACCCTTGACAAAACCGACGACCCCCGAGATCACGGCGGTGTCAAATCCAAATAGAAAGCCTCCCAGCGCGGCGATGGCGCAAATAAGGATCAGGTACTTTAGGCGGGAAGAAGAATGATTGTCCATAAAAGCTCGTTTGGTTAATTTATTTTAAAAAGGCTGTCACCACTTTGGCGATCCCACTGCCCTCATTAATCAGCCTATAGTTTTCCGCAGCGGCCGGAATCACAAAGGTCTCGCCGTAATGATATCGCTGACGCACCCCATTTTTAGTTTCCACCAAAACTGAAGTCCCTTCCACCAGCATGAGTACATGGGGACTTCCCCCTGTTTCAACCCGCACTTCACTTTGGAACTCATAACGGTGAACGTCATAGAAATGCTCCGGATGGGTGGGCAGATGGATTTGCTTCCAGTCTTTACCGGCGTTCAGCGGGTACGGTTTTGAGATCAGCTCTTCTTTTACACGCGCTCCCTTACGGCTGAAATCAAGGTTATTGAAGGCATGCGCGATGTTAATCGGCCGGGGATCACCATTCAGGTCAAGCCGCAGCCAATCATACATTTTAAAGGTGAATATATAGGGCGTGGCGCTGATCTCCAGTACCAGATTCCCTTTCGCAGCACTGTGCACCGTACCACTGGGGATCAGGAAAAGGTCATGCTTTTTCGCGGCAATGCGTTGCACATACCTGGTAATCTCAACAGGGATATGCTCCTCATTGCTCCGCTCCAGCTCCTTTCGGAACGCCTTAGCATCTACGTCTTCCTGAAAACCAAGGTAAACACCCGCCTTTTCATCGGCATCTAAGATATAATAAGTTTCATCCTGGGTGAAACTTTCCCCGAAATATCTTTTTATGTAGGGGACGGTGGGGTGACATTGAATGGACAGGTTACCCCCCGACATCGTATCCAGGAAATCAAAACGGATCGGGAATTCATCGCCAAACCTTTCCGCAAATTTTTGTCCCAGTATTTCCCGGTGATGGGCGAACATCAAAAAATCAAAGGATACTTCCAAAAGCAACCCGTCGCTTTCAAAGAGTAATCCATTCTCCGGGGTGATGAGTTCAAACGACCAGGCGTAATTGACCTCTTCCGGGTTGATGCCTTCGATGCGCTTTTTTAGCCACTGGCCTCCCCAGGCACCGGGCTCAAACCACGGACGAACACGAAACACGTTTTCGCTCATCGTCTGCAGGGCCCGTCTCATGTCTTCGCCATGCATCCAGGTAAGGGTACCGGGGTGCTGGTCGTCAGCGACGATGTCTATCCGGTCCAGGAGCGCCTTTTTATGTTTGTTCAACACCACCCAATCTACAAAATAAAACCGCTTATACATCTGCACGGGCTCTTCGGTGGTCAGACAACCCAGGTTCGTAACGCTTCCCGCGCGCATGCGGTATTGCAATTCATTTTTGGGCAGATCAACATAAATCAAAGGGGCGTCCCAGCCAGCAAAAGCAGCCCCCACACCCATCACGATGTTGATATCGGCAGTCGGGTCAGGAAGGCATTTCCTGATTTTTTCCGGATCAAAAAGATCCGACAATTCCTTATCGCATTTCGTTCCCCACACGCCGTCTTTTTCACCCAGGAAAGGTGCCAGGAGCGTATTTATTTTTTCCTGCGGATAAAACCAGTTTCCGGTATCGCTGATGCATTCCTCTAATCCTCTTTCTTTAAAGCAATCCTGCAGCGCTTGTTTCAGATCATCCCAGAATACGCCGGCATAACCATCGATTACCACCGTTTTGTGGGTCAGAATATATTCCGCCAGGGAGCCGGCCCCTTCGTGGATCTTCTCTTCGCCCAAGCGGAAGGCCGGATAAAGGCTGTACCCGTCAACGTTTTGGTCAGGCCGGTGAAGCGGCAACAAGGGCTGGTTAGACTTACGCAGCGTACCGATCTCCCTTCCATCAGTGTCTTTATCTTTTAACAAACTCGCGGCACCCAGAATAGCCGCTTTTTCACCAAGTTTTGAAAT
>DASULB010000084.1:0-35172 GCA_036278455.1 Chitinophagaceae bacterium
ACACCCGGATCTGTGCCCATAGATACGTCACGAGATCGTTTTATTAATGTATAAGCAGGTTGCCGGCTCCGTGTCCATTTTTTTCTGTTTTGATTCATTTTACGGGCCGAAGTATCAGGGAGTTGGCTGGAAATATAAACGCCGCTTCTTTCTCTGGTTTCCACCCAGCCCTGTGCATCTAATTCCTCATAGGCCGCCACCACCGTTTTTCGGTTCAATTGCAGGTGCTGTGCCAGTTCACGTGAAGATGGAAGCGCCTGTCGGGGTTTCAGAATGCCGCGGCAAATCAGCTGGATGATTTCGGATTCCAATTGCAGATATAAAGGACTGTACTCATTCCCTTTTTTAAATGAAATTTCAAGAAGTTTTTGAATCATAACTGGACCCCTCAATATTTTAAAATTGGCCCACTAAGATAACCAAATTAAGATTTAATTTTAACCAGAAATTGAAAAAGTTATCGTTCAACTTTAAATATTAAAATCATGCTAACAACAAACGTGTACGGGAAAAAAGGAGGTTTATTATGAAGGCAATTATTGCAACTGAACAGGCAGCGGGAACAGCGGGAATGAAGCTGGCAGAGCAACCTGAACCGGAGGCAGCACTGAACGACGTCATTGTTCAGGTTTATGCGGCGGCTATCACGGGAGATGAGCTGTCATGGCCGTCCACCTGGGTCGATCGTGCCGGCCGCGACCGGTCACCGGCCATTCCCGGTCATGAGCTGGCAGGCGTGGTTACCGGCCTCGGTTACGGTACAACCGGGTTGTCGGTGGGACAGCGGGTATTCGGCCTTACGGACTGGCATCGCAACGGCAGTATTGCGGAATACGTGGCTGTCGAAGCGCGTAACCTTGCACCGCTGCCGGCAGATGTTGATTTCACGGAAGGAGCAGCTCTTGTGATGTCAGGTTTGACCGCATGGCAGGGACTATTTGTGCACGGACACCTTCAGGCAGGACAGACCATACTTGTACACGGCGCAGCGGGCGTTGTAGGGTCAATGGCTGTCCAACTTGCGCGGGCGGCAGGCGCTTATGTCATCGGCACCGGACGTGCAACCGGTCGCCAGGCGGCACTTGATTTCGGTACACACGAGTACGTAGATCTTGAAAACGGAAAGTTACAGGACGTGGGCATAGTTGATCTCGTGTTCGACATCTTCGGCGGAGACATTGCCGGTCAATCTGCAAGGCTGATCAGGGCAGGGGGAACACTAGTAACCATCGCAGGTCCGACCGATGCCCGGCCTGCTAACGGATCGACGATAGATTTCGTTGTCGAGGCGAATCCCGGCCAATTGAGTGAAATCGTTCAGCGGCTGCGTGAAGGACGTCTGCGGACGAACATCGGCGCTACATCTACGCTTGACGACGCCGTTGCTACTTTCGATCCGGCCAACAGGGTCAGTGGAAAGACAATTATCCGCGTTCGCCTTTAAACGTTTATCTCTTTGTGGCTCTGTTGAAACCTGATCCCGACGAAACCAATACCCTTGTCAAAAGAAAGACATGGGATAAAAATTGGTCAAAACAAGTATTATGATTTTGTTGCACCAACAGGCAATGAAAGTGTAAATTTCTTTTACTTAAAGCAATAAGTTGCTCTTACAATGCCTGAGAGTATATGCAATTTCTTTGAAAGGTATATTTTAGAGAATCCTGGGCATTCAGGACTTTTAACCCGACTTCCCTATCGCAGCTATGAAAACCTATTATGCGGATTGGATGGTATAATGACAAAAACGTTTATTTTTTCTTTTTAACTGATTTTTTTTAACTGGTGTTGAAACTATGCCAGCAGCATCCAAGAAAGCTATCGCCGCCTTTTTTGTGCGCGATGCTTTAGTGGTTGCTTTTCTGATTGCATCAACCTGTTCTTGAATTGCGATCGATGTCATGTTATAAGTTTATACTAACTGGCTTTAAAAAATGATGCTCTTATCAATGATTTATTATTCTTATTTCTCTGTTCTAAGGTAGGATTTTACAAAATCCGGGACAAATATATATCCGGTAAATCAGTTTGAAGCACCCAGACAAGATGGCAAGACGACTGCAACTTGCCATTACTAGCTGACATTGTAGCCCGGACAAGAATCGAACTTGTATCTAGAGTTTAGGAAACTCCTATTCTATCCATTGAACTACCGGGCCAATTAATTAAATATCCAACTTTGCGTACCGCGCATGCTGTTCAATGAATTCCCTTCTCGGAGGTACCTCATCACCCATCAGCATACTGAATATCCGGTCCGCTTCCGCGGCGCTTTCAATGGTCACCTGTTTCAGAATACGCGTTTCCGGATTCATCGTGGTTTCCCACAATTGTTCGGCATTCATCTCTCCAAGGCCTTTATACCGCTGTACCGCCACACTTTCTTCCTTGCCCCCCGCGGCCAGTCTGGTTACTGCCGCCCGGCGCTGTTCTTCGGTCCACAAATATTCCTGCTCCTTCCCCTTCTTCACCAGGTATAACGGCGGTTGTGCCAGGTAGACATAACCCTGCTCCACCAGTTCTTTCATATGACGGAAGAAAAAGGTAAGGATCAGCGTGGCGATATGGGAACCATCCACATCGGCATCGGTCATGATCACGAGCTTGTGGTAACGCAGCTTCGCCAGATTCAACGCCTTTTCATCCTCTTCGGTACCGATGGTAACACCAAGCGCCGTAAACATATTTTTGATCTCCTCGTTTTCATATACCCGGTGTTCCAGCGCCTTTTCCACATTCAGTATCTTCCCTCTCAGTGGCAAAATGGCCTGAAAATTACGATCCCGGCCCTGTTTGGCCGTTCCGCCCGCTGAATCACCCTCTACGAGGAACAATTCACATTTTTCCGGGTCTTTATCCTGGCAATCCGCCAGTTTACCCGGCAGCCCGCCGCCCGTAAGGACGCTTTTACGCTGTACCAGTTCCCGTGCTTTCCGTGCGGCATGCCGCGCCTGGGCAGCAAGAATGACCTTATTGATGATCATTTTAGCCGACTTGGGATGTTCTTCCAGGTAGGCATCCAGCACACTGCCTACGGAACTGTCGACAATGCCCATTACTTCGGAATTACCCAATTTGGTCTTTGTCTGCCCCTCAAACTGCGGTTCGGGCACTTTTACGGAGATGATCGCACTGAGACCTTCCCGGAAATCATCCCCGCTGATATCCAGTTTCACCTTTTCAAACATCTTATTCCGTTCCCCATAGGTTTTGAATACACGGGTGATAGCCCTTCTGAAACCGGCGACGTGCGTTCCTCCCTCAATGGTATTGATGTTATTGACGTAGGAAAAAATATGCTCGTTAAAGGAATCATTGTACTGTAAAGCCACTTCCACCATCACGTTACTCGTGGTGTCATGGGTTTCAATATAAATCGGCTCCTCAATCAGGGGGTTCCGTTTTCCCGCGTTATCAAGCATCTTGATAAATTCAATGATGCCTCCTTCGGAATAGAACCGCTGCTTGAACGGCGCTCCGTTTTCATCCTTCTCGCGGCGGTCAATCAGGACAATGCTGACCTGCCTGTTCAGGAACGCCAGCTCCCGCAGACGGGAAGCGAGTATTTCCCTGTTATAAACAATTTCCTTAAAAATGGTACCGTCTGCCTTAAATTGAATAGTTGTCCCGGTTTTGTCGCTGTCTCCGACCTCGCGCACGGGATATTGCGGGAACCCGCATTTATATTCCTGCTCAAATTCCTTTCCATCGCGACATACGGTAGCATGCAGGAAAGAGGAAAGCGCATTTACGCAACTGACGCCCACTCCATGCAGGCCGCCGGACACCTTATAGGTATTCTTATCGAATTTACCGCCGGCGTGCAAAACGGTCATTACCACTTCCAATGCCGAGCGGTTTTCTTTGGGAATGATCCCTGTCGGAATCCCCCGGCCGTCATCGGAGACGGTAATGGCATTGTCCTCCTCAATAATGACTTCGATATTGGAACAATAGCCTGCCAGCGCTTCATCAATGGAGTTATCGACAACCTCATACACCAGGTGATGCAAGCCTTTCACGCCGATGTCGCCAATATACATGGCAGGGCGCTTACGAACGGCTTCCAACCCTTCCAGAACCTGGATACTCTCAGCACCATACCCATTGGACGAAACCGGGGTCAAGGTGTCTGTATTCACGTTTTCATCGTTCATTCGTCGTATTTTTCCTGAAATTGAATGGATTTGTTATTAAAGTGCAAATTTAACGATTTTTGGCCTGTTTTCCAACGCATAAGGCAAACTATTTATGCACGATCAACCCATAGATGTGCACAATTCAGCCGGGGTTCAGCTTTAACCGTCCGGCCCTGTTTTTAAGATGGGACGGTGGCTTCAACAGGCAAATTTACCCGCTGCAACATCAGCTGCACCCTGCCGGCAGCGGGCCTGTTTCCCGGCAACGGATGGGCGGTGAAAAACGACCCGTGAATCATTGTCCTCCTGCCATCAGACCGCCGGCAAACACCCGCCGGCGGATTTTAAAGAAGCTGAAAAGCCTTATCTTTGCCATTCACTGTTTAACTGAAGCGTATTCGAAATGAAAAATCAGTCCGATATATTATCCCTTGCCTTACAGCAAACGGGTTTCGCAAATGAAATGTCGCTCATTGCAGAAGAAGAGACGGGGGTAGAAGATCAGTTTAATTTCCAGCTCCAACGCTATGACTACCCGCAGGCATGGCCGGTGGAAGATATCGGGGTAGTCTATTTCCAACCGGGGACCAAAACCAGTCCTCCTGCCATTGAGTTACGTTACTGCCTGGTAGGCAACCAGTATTGCAACAACCCGATCTGTAAAAACGCGGAATGCATCGTCGCCGAAAAGGCAGCCTGCCAACAAAAAAAGCCGGTAATGGATGTCATCAGCATCAGTTTCCAGCCCGGACTGCTGAAGACCTATGGTAAAAAAGAGTTGGCCCTGCTGTTTGACGATCAATTAAACAAACCTTTTACCAAGACCATTTCACCCTGTACCAAGACAAAACTGGCACTGGAACAAATGGTCCATCACCCTTATGATGGCGTCCTCAAGCACCTGTTCCTGCAAAGCAAATCCATGGAACTGCTCATTTACAGTTCGGATCAATTCATCAAAAACAACCAGGATGAAAGGTTCGGCTGCCGTTTTCTGACCCATGATGAGGACCGCGCCAAGATCATCAAGGCAAAGAATATCCTGCTGGCCCACCTGGATTCACCGATTACCATCAAGGAACTGGCCCGCAAGGTAGCCATGAACGAATGCTATCTCAAGAAAGGCTTCAAAGCCATGTTCGGCACTACCCTGTATGACTATTTCCAGAAAGAAAGAATGGAACGCGCCAAATCGCTGCTCTATGATAAGGGCCTCTCCGTATCGGAAGTGGCGGTAAAAATGGGGTATTCCTGCATTTCACATTTCAGTACCGCCTTTAAGAAACATACAGGGTTGCGGCCTTGTGAATTACTGAGGTAATCCGCAGCGGTAGGGCAGTTCAGTGCTTTCGGGTCATGGGCCGCAATTACCTTTCAGCGGTGAACAACCTTTGACTTTTCTTGTTGTTAACTTTAGTTTTGCATTTTATTTCTTCACCATTTTAAATTTTACATTTATGTCTTTTACACTTCCTGATCTTCCATATGCTTATGATGCCCTGGAACCTCATATTGATAAGACCACCATGGAGATCCATCATGACAAACACCATGGAGGATATGTCAACAAACTGAATGACGCCATCAAAGGGACCGAGCTTGAGAATAAAAGCCTGGAAGACCTCCTGAAGGACGCTTCCAAGCAGTCCGCCGCCGTGCGCAACAACGGTGGTGGTCATTATAACCACTCCTTTTTCTGGCCTCAGCTGGGACCGAACGCCGGCGGCAAACCTTCCGGCAAACTGGCCGACGCCATTAATGAGACCTGGGGAGATTTTGACAAATTCAAGGAAGAATTCGCAAAGGCCGCGGGAGCCCGTTTCGGCAGCGGCTGGGCATGGCTGGGTGTAAAAGACGGCGGCAAACTGGCCATCTGTTCCACCCCTAACCAGGACAACCCCCTGATGGACGTGGCCGAATGCCAATGCACCCCTATACTGGGCATAGACGTATGGGAACATGCTTATTATCTGAAATATCAGAACAAGCGCCCTGATTATGTAAACGCTTTCTGGAACCTTGTACGCTGGGATGTGGTAGAAGACCGGTTTAGCAAGGCAACGGCCTAAAGCCCGGCAGCCCATCAATAGGCGGCTTGCCGGAAACGGATAGAAACGGATAAAGATGAACGAGCATTATTCAAAAATCGTTCATCTTTATCCTTTGTTTTTGTGGCTTTGCCATCTAAATATCGATCCTGAATCTAAGTTCAGGCCGCCATCATAAACATTCACCATAAACATCCTCCTCAAGATCACCATCGAGACCACCATCAACCCCCTGCTACACGTCATTATCCCCCTGTTACCAAACAAGGACCGCTCCTGATTCACCAGGGCATCTGCCCCCGCGTTGGATTCCCAATGGAGCCCCGGCTCCCATCACCCTGTCTTTAAGGGCCAAAACCCGCATTTATTTTGATACTTTTGCATTTCCCATCCGGTCAACAGCATTGACAGGACGGAAAGATGCGTGACCGGATGACTATAAAGGGACCTGTGCAGGAACCATCAAAAAAACACAAAAGACGCAAATAGAAATCACTGAGCATTAGAAACCAATCTTTTTTATTATCCGCTGACCTTTAGACCACCTTGTTTATGATGACCGCTGCCGAAATACGCCGGACCTTCCTGGAATTTTTTCAAAATAAATCACATACCATCGTTCCTTCCGCACCCATCACGGTAAAAAACGACCCCACCCTGATGTTCACCAACGCGGGAATGAACCAGTTTAAGGATATTTTTCTGGGCAACAAGCCACCCGCCTGTCCGCGGGTGGCGGATACCCAGAAATGCCTGCGGGTGAGCGGCAAACACAACGACCTGGAAGAGGTGGGAACCGATACCTATCATCATACCATGTTCGAGATGCTGGGCAACTGGAGCTTTGGCGATTATTTCAAGGAGGAAGCCATTGCATGGGCCTGGGAGTTGTTGACCGAAGTGTATCAGATACCAAAGGAGCAACTGTATGTCACCGTCTTTGGCGGAGACGAAAAAGAAAATCTTTCCCCCGACCAGGAGGCCCGCGCCTGTTGGGGAAAGCACATCGCAAGGGACCGCATCCTCCCGGGGAGTAAAAAAGACAATTTCTGGGAAATGGGGGACACCGGTCCCTGCGGCCCCTGCAGCGAGATCCATGTGGACTGCCGCAGCGCGGCTGAAAGGGAAGAAACCGACGGCCGGGAACTTGTCAACGCCGGCCATCCCCAGGTCATTGAGATATGGAACCTGGTCTTTATGGAATTCAACCGGCTGAATGACGGCGTACTGAAGCCGCTGCCGGCCCGTCATGTGGACACGGGAATGGGCCTGGAGCGCCTGGTCAGGGTGTTGCAGGGAAAAAATTCCAACTATGACACGGACCTCTTCACCCCGCTGATCCGGCACACCGAAAAGCTGACCGGACTGAAATATGCGGGTGGCGACAGCAATACCGATGTGGCCTTTCGCGTGATCGCCGACCACGTCCGGGCCATCTGTTTTACTATTGCCGACGGACAACTACCCTCCAATACCGGTGCCGGCTACGTCATCCGCCGCATCCTTCGCAGGGCCGTCAGGTATTACTTTTCTTTCCTGGGGATTAAAGCACCGCTTTTATATAAACTGATCGATCCGCTCGCCGCCCAATTCGACAATGTGTTCCCGGGACTGGAACAGCAAAAGGATTTTCTGAAAAAGGTGATCATGGAAGAAGAAAGCGGCTTTCTGCGGACCCTTGACAGCGGCATGAAACGGATGGAGGAATATTTCTCCGGAGACAGGAAGGAGCAGGCGTTGGATAAGACGGTAGACGGTAGAACAGCCTTTGAATTATACGATACCTTTGGTTTCCCGCTGGACCTTACCCGGCTCATCGCCCGGGAAAGAGGCTACCTGGTGGATGAGAAAGGCTTTGGCGTGGAAATGCAAAAACAGAAGAACCGGTCCAGGCAGGCCACCGCGACAGACACTGAGGACTGGGTCACCATCCATGACGTTCCCCGGATGACCTTTGTGGGTTACGACGACCTGCTGGTGGATACCCGGGTGGTAAAATACCGCGGGATCACCTCAAAAAACAGGCGGCAATACCAGATCGTTTTGGAGACCACCCCTTTCTACGGGGAAAGCGGCGGGCAGGTGGGCGACACCGGAACCCTGATGATTGGTAATACCCGGCTGGAGGTGACCGATACCAAAAAAGAAAATGACCTGATCATCCATCTTACCGGCGGCATCGCCGAAGACATGCACGCGGGCGTCACTGCCAGAGTGGATGCCGAAAAACGTCTCCGCACCATGAGTAACCACAGCGCGACGCACCTGCTGCACGCCGCGCTGAAAGAAGTACTGGGTAAACACGTCAATCAGAAAGGTTCCCTGGTAAACCCTGAGGTACTTCGCTTCGATGTCTCCCATTTCGCAAAAATCAGCGACCAGCAATTACATGAAACCGAATCCCTGGTCAATGAGAAGATCAGGGAAAACATCCCGGTAGTCATCCGGGAGCTGCCCAAACAGGAGGCGTTGAAACTGGGCGCCATGGCCCTATTCGGCGAGAAGTACGGCGACAGGGTACGTGTGGTGACCATGGACCCACGGTTCTCCATAGAATTATGCGGCGGTACCCATGTAGGCCATACGGGCATGATCGGGTTGTTCACGATCACCTCGGAAAGCGCCGTAGCCGCCGGCGTACGCCGTATCGAAGCACTCACGGGTGGCGCGGCCATCCGTTATGTGACCGACAAGATCACACAGCACAAAGCCATTTCGGAATTATTAAAGGCCAAAGAGCCGCTAAAGGCGGTGGAGAAACTCCTGGAAGACAAGGCGGCGCTGGAAAAGCAAGCGGCCGCCTCAGCGGCGAAAGAATTGTCGCGGCTGAGCGACATGTTGGCCAAAAGTGCCGAACCACTGGGCGGGCTTTCCTTTATCGGTAAAGTCGTGGAAGTGCCCGATGCCGACGCCTTAAAACAACTTTGCTTCCAGCTGAAACCACGTTTCACCACTTACGGCTTTATCCTGGCGGCTGACCTGCAGGGAAAAGCCGCCGTCGCCCTGATGCTGGATGACGCTACGGCTGCGGAAAAGAACCTGGACGCCGCAGGGATCATCCGTGAAAAGCTGGCCCCGCTCATCAGGGGCGGCGGCGGCGGACAGAAAACATTCGCAACCGCCGGCGGGAAAGACATTTCCCGGCTGGGGGAAGTGGTTGAAACGGTAAAAAACATCCTGGCGGGACGGGCATCCCTATAAGTTACAGGCGTGATCTGAAGTTCTCCCGCTGAACATGGTACGCCTTTTCTGCAACATGGCATTTTTATAGCGAAAGTAAACTGAGCTAAACTAACGGAGGCTCCAAATAAACGGAAAGACGCTGTATCAAGGAGGTCGGATGAATCAAAGCCTGCAAGGGCCGCCCTTGGTCACAGGCTTCTGTTACGCCAGTGAACAGGGTCTCACCGGGACTCCACGGGTGTTGAATCGCCACCATCCCCCTGGACCGCCACGGTGATGCTTAAAGGGTAAAAGCACTGTTCACCCTATACGCTCCATGGTAAAAGACCCGGATAAACAGGCTTCCGCATAATTAGGTTCCCCGCCCAATTAGGCTTACTTTTAAGGAAAGTACGCGCAAAAATGAAAGGTATCCTGCTCATACCATTCTTACTGATTTCCTGTAAAACCACCTTTACCGCCACCAACCATCTTTTAAACAAAGGGTTCCCCAACAACAACGTCACCAACTTAAATCACCGGCTCAACAGGGCGGTCTTAAAACACCATCCCAGCCTGGTCATCATCATGATCGGGACCAATGACATGGTGAACCCTCCAAAAATGCTCTCCTTTGACAAATACAGGCGCAAATTGAACAAGCTGGTGAAAAACATCACGCAGCAGGGCGCGGATGTTTTGCTCTTATCGCCGCCCCCGGTGGACACGACCGAACTTTTTTCAAGGCGCGACAGCAAAAAATTCAAGATAGCCCCGAACGTGAAAATAGATACCGTTATCCGCATCATGCGCCAGACGGCGCTTGACCAGCATTGCATGTTCCTGGACATAAACGCGGTCTTCAGGGCGCACCATTCACCCAATGAAAGCGGGGAAAGCCTGATCAGGAACGAGGCGAATGCGGGGAGCAAGGATGGGGTGCATCCCACCGCCGCAGGGTATAAACTGATCGCCGAAAGTGTCTTTAAGTTTTTGAAAAAACGGGACAAACATTATCAGAGGATCATCTGCTACGGTGACAGCATCACCTTTGGCGCTTACGCCCGTGGCGAGGGATCCACCAGGGGAAAAACTTATCCCGCCGTGTTAAAACGGCTCCTGTTCGCCGGCGACGGGAAACATTAACGGTGTTTTGAAAGCATTTCACACATGAAATTTTCGCTTGATCAGCGCAACAATGCTTTTGGGGGAAACTGACTTCTTCCCGGAAAGCACGGGGTGCGGATGACTGTCGTGCCTGGTGGCAGGCTCGTAATGCGCCAGGGCACCTTCGTCGGACAATTCTCCGCACAAAGGACAATAAAGCATGTCGTCTGCCAACTCAACCCCGCAATTTTTACAAATTTTCACGACCTGAATATTTTATTGATCAAATGGTTTGAACATGGACGCCGTCATCTGTCAGGAACTTCAGAAAAGCCTTTTCCAGTTCCCTTGAGGAGGTGATGTTCCCAAAACTGAGCGCTATTTTATTGCCAAATCCAACAATGCCGCAATTCACCTTTAATATTTTATTGGGTGGCGGCGGTATAAACTTAAAGTTATCCATCTGGCTGTTGATGTCGGGAGCGATGTCTATCTTACCGAGATTGGTGACCACCCCGCTGTAGCGGCTGGTGCCGATGGCATAGAACCTCGATAAAAGAAAAGACTTGATAAAAAGCGGCACCCTTCTTACGAAATGATTATTCAGGCTTCCCACGTTGCGGGAGATCACCTTATTGATCAGCTTCTGATCCGTTTCGAGACGCATCTGGTGATAGACCGTTTTAATAATCTCCTCAAAAGTATAGGCCCCCAAACGCAGGTCGATCTCCGGCAATACATACAGCGTAAAATTCCGCATGGTCCTGGTCGGCAACATCCTTCTGAGATTGACCGGCACTTCTATGCGGAAGATCCTGTTGCTCCCGCGCCTGGAACGCAGCGGCAGGTTCTCGTAGACCTGCTGCAGGGAAAACAGGTATACAGCGATGAAGTACTCCGTCAGGCTGACGCCGTAATGCCTGGACCGCCCGGAGGTTTCATCCAGCGGTATCATGGCCGTGAGTACATTAAAGCGGGAAGTTTTTTTGACGGTGAAAGGCAGGTGAAAGGCCTTCCGGACCTGTATCAGCGAGGAAGGTCCCTTTTTGAAATAACGGCTGTAGGCGTCTTCATATTCTTCATTGGCGGGTGTCTCCCCCGGTCGTAAAAAAGCCTGTTCCGGTGAAATGGCAATCCCGCATTTTTCAAAATAAACCAGCAACAGTGATTTCAGGAATTCAAAAGCCCCGGTGGCATCCGTGAGGATATGGGAAAACTCCACGCTGATGGTGTTTTCCCTGGCAAGCACCCTGAACATCAGTTCCCGTTTGTTGAAGTCGCGGCAGGGCCGGTCGGTATCGGCTTTGACGGCGATCGGAAGCGCGGAATATTCCAGGTAATACCAGAAAAAACCGGTTCGCAGCCTTACCTTGTAATAAGGAAACCTGTTTTCAATCGCGTTTACCGCGTCCAGGAATGCCGCTACCTTCACCCTTTGAGCAAGATCAACGCTGATCCTGAAAACGGCGGTCAGTTCAGGGCTGCGTATGGCGGGATAAATTTTGGCGGCATTATCAAGCCTCAGCCACACCTCATTTCGCCGGTTTGCCAGTTCTTTCATGCAATCTTCCTGTTTTCCTTGTTTAGCGCATCAGGCAGCGAAACATCCAATGCCGGGGATTATCGATAAATGGATCAAATGATGCGACAAGGTTGCCTGCCGCCTTTATGATAATAACATTTCCGCGCGGCACTTGTTACATATCTTTTAACATCCTGTTATCCCTTTTCAAGGCTTTTTAACTTTTTGCTAACCGCGGGCGCCACGACAGCTGCTTAAATTTGCACTCAACTAGCAAGTCAAATACTTTATGCCATGAAAAAATATCTTTTGCTTTCATCGTTTATGCTGGGAGGAATACTCCTGACACTGCAGGGTTATTCACAGGATAACAATTCCACACAACAAAATGAACAAAACGAAGAGATCATCATCCGGAAAAAAGGTGATTTCCCCAAAAATTTAACCATCCAGCTGAACGGCAACGCGGTCACCATCAACGGTAAGAAACCAGAAGATATCAAGGGCGATATTGAAGTGATCCGGAAAAAATCCTCCGGCAGCGAAGACGAAACTTATGGCTTTAGCCAGCCGGGCCGGTCTTATAACGGCGATTCCCGCGGCTTCAGCCTTTCACCCGTCAGCCCTAACAAGGCACTGCTCGGCGTGCTGACCGTGCCGGGCGATTCGCTGACAGGCGCTAAAGTAGAGGAAGTGGAAAGAGGGACGCCGGCGGACAGCGTGGGATTACAGAAAGGCGACATCATTACCAGGGTAAATGACACCGACATCAAATCCACAGAAGACCTCAGTGAGGCGATCGGACAGTACCAGCCGGGCGATAAGATAACGGTCACTTATACACGCGACGGTCATACGCGCCAGGCCGAAGTAACGCTGGGCCGGAACGACAACGGCGCCGGCTCTTTTGGGATGAACATGCCTTTTGACCGTTTTCATTTTCGCGGACCTTTCGGCGGCTCCTCCAACCCGCAGAACTTTATGCAACAATTCCGCGAGCACCACTCTTTCATGAATCCCCGGGTAATGGTCAGTCCAAAAGGACCGCACCTGGGAATGACCGTCGAGGCCCGTGACGATCAGAAAGGCTTAACGGTCAAACAGGTGGAACCCGGCTCCCCGGCCCAGAGCGCAGGCTTCAAACCCGGCGATATCCTGTCGGCATTCGCGGGACAGAAGATAACCAGCGTGGATGATATCAGAAAAGCCCTGGACCAGCATAAGAACGACCAGGACCTGAAGGCAACCGTACTTCGCGATGGCCACAAAAAAACGCTGACAGTTTCCAGCCTCAAAGTACACGATCAGGCCAATCTCTGATAACACAGGAGACTGTCGGCGGCCGGCAGGCAGCTGCATTGCGGCAACAGGCATCCGCCGGGGGTCCGAAGGGGATATTTTTCTCGGTTTTTTCATCAGGAAACAGGACTTTTGCAGTCTATGGACATGGATCAAGACCGCAATATCCTGATACCCTGCCCCGCGGGAAAACGGGTCTATTTCGCATCGGATTTCCATTTGGGGGCTCCTGATCAAGCCACCAGCCTGGAACGGGAGCAGGCCATCGTGAGATGGCTGGACGCAGCGCAAACCGATGCCGCCCATATTTTTCTGGTCGGGGATATCTTTGATTTCTGGTTCGAATACAAAAAGGTGATCCCCAAGGGCTATACCCGCCTGCTCGGGAAGCTGGCCGAGCTGAGTGATAAGGGCATCGGCGTTTCGGTGTTCACCGGCAACCATGACATGTGGATGGACGGCTATTTCGAGGAAGAGCTCCATATCCGGGTCTTTACCGACCCGCAGGCGTTCAGGATCGCCGATAAAAGATTCTTCATTGCCCATGGGGACGGCCTGGGACCGGGCGACAGGTGGTACAAGCTGATGAAAAAAGTCTTCAGAAGCAAGCTCTGCAGGGCACTTTTCGCCGCCCTGCATCCGGGCTGGGGGATCGCCATCGCGAACACGTTCAGTAAGCAGAGCCGCCTGATGACCGAGGAGCAGACCTTCCTGGGCGAAGACCGGGAATGGCTGGTCCAATTCTCAAAAGATAAATTAAAGGAGGAGCACTTCGATTATTTCATCTTCGGCCACCGTCATTTACCCCTTGACATTCCCCTTTCGGGTGGCAGCCATTACCTCAACCTGGGAGATTGGCTGCACCATTATTCTTACGCGGTATTCGATAGCGACCAAACCGTTTTGTGTTACAGCCGACCGGGAAAAAGCGCTCAAACCGCGCCGGCGCTCCGGTGCTGATGTTTTCTTTTTGATCCTCAATTTAGCCTTATTTATCTGACCATGTCCGAGCCGATCGCCATATTGCACCGCTACTGGGGATTCAAACATTTCCGTCCGCTGCAAGGTGAAGTCATTGACCAGGTACTGAGGGGCAGGGACACCCTGGCGGTGATGCCTACCGGCGGCGGTAAATCCATCTGTTTCCAGGTACCGGCCTTATGCCTGGAAGGCGTCTGCGTGGTCATCACCCCGCTCATCTCCCTGATGAAGGACCAGGTGGCCCACCTGAGGGAAAAGGGGATTCCCGCCCGGTCCGTTCATTCGGGCCTGCACCCGCGGGAAGTGGAAAACATCTACAAAAACGCCTTATCCGGACATTATAAGCTGCTCTACCTGTCGCCCGAGCGGCTGCGCTCCGCGCTGTTCCTTGATTATCTCCGTGAGATGACCATCAGCCTTGTCACAGTGGATGAGGCGCATTGCATTTCTCAGTGGGGCAATGACTTCCGGCCCGCTTACGGCCACATCAGCGCCCTGCGGGAACATCTTCCGGAAATCCCGGTGCTTGCCATCACGGCCACCGCCACGCTGAAGGTGCGGGAGGACATCCAGACCAAACTGTCCTTCAGGAAAAAAAACGTGCTGGTGGGAAGTTTTTTCAGGGAGAACCTATCCTACACCGCTTTCCGGGAAGACAGTAAGATAAGCAAGCTGATCGATATTCTCCACAAGGTTCCCGGCAGCAGCATTGTCTTTTGCAACAGCCGGAAGCGCACGGGGGAGATCGCTTCTTACCTCGAACGATCCGGCCTGCACGCCGATTTCTATCATGCGGGGCTTCCCTTTAATGAACGCAGCAAAAAACAGGAAGACTGGATCAGTAATAAAACACGCATCATCGTTTGCACGAGCGCGTTTGGCATGGGCATCGACAAGCCGGATGTCCGCACCGTCATCCATTATGACATGCCGGACAGCCCGGAGGCTTATTACCAGGAGGCCGGGCGCGCGGGAAGGGACGGGGAAAGATCCTACGCGGTGCTCCTGTTCAATGCGCATGACCTGGATACCATGGGGTGGGATACCGCGCTCCGCTATCCTCCGATGGAGGAGATCCGCGCGGTCTACCGCGCCCTGGTCAGTTATCTCGGCATCCCTGCCGGTGGCGGCGAGGGTCTTTTTTATGATTTTGATCTGGATGATTTTATCAGGGTCTTTCATCTGAACACCGCTTTGGTGACACATGTGCTACGCCTGCTTGAACAGGAAGAAATAGCCGCCTTCAATGAAAACACCCTGTTACCCTCCAGGATACGCTTCACGGTCGCCAAAAACACCTTATACCGTTTCCAGCGGGAAAACCCCGCCCTGGAGCAAGCGATCAAATGCCTGCTCCGCACCTATGAAGGGATCTTTGACGATTATGTGACCGTAAACGAAACATACGTGGCACGGCTCCTGGATACGACCGAAGAAAACGTAAAGGGAGGGTGGCGTAAGCTCCGGCGTTCAGGGATCCTCGATTACCGGCCCAAAAAGGACAAACCCCAGATTTACCTCATGCAGCAGCGCATCGTTGTGGACAACCTGCGGCTTGACACTGCAAGGATAAAGGCCAGAAAGTCGGCGTTCGAGAAACGCATCGGGGCGATCAAAGCCTATGTACAGAACACGACCGTATGCAGAAGCAAAATGCTGCTCACTTATTTTGATGAAGCCGAAAGCCGCCCCTGCGGCATATGCGATGTCTGTCTCCGGAACCGCAGGGTGGAAAGCAGCGGCGACGACCCGGCTGACCAAAAAGACGGCATCCCGTAAAGCACAGGTCCGGATGCTTGAAATTCATCAGGGTCATTTTATCAGATCTGGCACATGCCTCCTTTTCTGCTGGTCACCCAACACCCTTCAGGGCGGCACCTTTTCCGTTTGGACAAAAGACCGCGCTATTCAATGTCTGAAACCATTCAGTCACCAGGTGACCCGCAAGGGCCTGCCCCGGCAACCACTGTCATGCGCCGCCAGGCAAGGGATCAAAAAAATGGGATACGTCCGGATACTGTGATCCCGCTGACCATTCAATAATCTTTCGCTGTCCTACCCTGGATATTATGCACCACTGGTATAATCCCGGCGCTGTATTCCGTGATTTATCCTTAATTTTCCAACTCATGGAACAGTCCGTAAAACAACTGTCTGAAGGTGCTTTTCGCCAAACCATTTACCGTGATGAGGGCGCGGGTTTTCCCGTGATGCTGGTGCATGGCTTTCCCATAGAGGGACGTTTGTGGGACGCCCAGGCGGCAGTGCTGCAGCAGCATTTCCGGTTGCTGATCCCCGATCTGCCGGGAAGCGGCGCTTCCCCGTTGAAGGATCACCTGAGCATCGAGGCGATGGCCGAATGCCTGAACGACATTCTGGTACAGGAAAACATCGATCAGTGTGTCCTCATCGGTCATTCCATGGGTGGCTACGCCACCCTGGCCTTTGCAGAAAAACACCCTGGCAAGCTAAAGGGTTTCGGGCTCTTTCATTCCAGCGCCCTTGCCGATACGGAAGAGAAAAAAAAGGGCCGGCTGAGGTCCGTTGACATGATGCGCCGTTATGGCGCGGGAGTGTTCCTCCGGCAGATGATCCCTACGCTGTTCGCCGGAAAATTCCGCAAACACGAGAAAGCCCGGGTGCAGGCACTGATCGCCGAAAGGGCAGATGCCGAGGTGGAGGCGCTGGCGGCCTATTACGAGGCCATGCGGGAGCGGCCCGACCGTACAGCGGTACTCCGGCAAACCAAAACACCCGTTTTGTTCGTTATAGGAAAAGAAGATTCGGCAGCTCCCGCGCGTGATGTGTTGCCACAGGTGTCGCTTCCCGCGGTGAGTGAAGTATACCTCCTTGAACAGGTGGCTCACCTGGGCATGCTGGAGGCACCGGCGGCGTCTGCCGATGTGCTGGAGCAGTTCATTCGTTTTTGTGTGGCATTCCCCTTTGTAACAGACAATACCCCGGTGTGAAAAAAACCTTATGGCTGATATCACTCCTTCTTCCCCTTCTCCTGATCTCACTGACGGCCCGGGGGCACCACATTATCGGCGGGGAGATGACCTATACCTTTATAAACAAAAGTGCGGATGGAAAAACATTCACCTACCAGGTCACCATGAAACTTTACCGTGGTTGTGAGCCGGTGGATAATAACCATGCCCCTCTTGACCCCACAGTGCCTTTCAGCGTTTATAATAATGATGACAACTCGCTCTACAAAACCGTGCTGAATATAAGCCTGCAGGGACCTCATTTCCCCAATAAGCAACGCAACGATCCCTGCATCATCAACCCGCCCACTATATGCTATGAGATCGGTACCTACACGGCCGACATCACGCTTCCTGTCAACAAGCAGGGGTACACCGTCGCCTACCAGCGATGCTGCCGCAACGACCTGCTGCTCAACGTCAACACCAGCAACGACGTCGGCGCCACTTATTTTACGATCATCCCCGGCACCGAGAACGGCATTCCGGGGGACGACAGCCCCGTTTTCAGCAATGAGGAAGCGGTCCTCGTCTGCAGCCGCGGCAAGCTCAATTACAGCTATGCGGCCACCGATGCCAACGGGGATGAGCTGACCTATTCCTTCTACCCCGGCTATATCGGCGGCACACGTGGCAATGTCACCCCCATTCCTACCCCGCCGCCGCCTTACACCACTTTTGCTTATCAGGACGGCTTCTCCGCCGACGCCCCGCTCGGCCCCGGCGTCACCATCAATAAAACGACGGGGGAGATCAGCGGGCGCACCAACCTGCAGCCCGGCACTTATGATGTCTGCGTGGCCGTATATGCCCACCGGAACGGCAAGCTGATCGCCACCCATCTCAAGGATTTCCAGGTGGACGTACATGATTGTCACCGGGTCGTGCTGGCGGATATTCCTCCCCTATATAATGACTGTAAAGGAGACACGATCCACTTTCCCAACAACAGCACCCCGGGGAAGTCCTATCTGTGGGACTTCGGGGACGGCGATAGCTCCACGGCTTATACCCCCGTCCATTATTTTAAGGATACCGGCGTGTACCATATCTGGCTGAAAGTGGATCCAACCTCCTCCTGCGGGGACAGCATCAGCGCGGTGGCCAAGATATACCCGGGATTAAAGGCCGGTTTCTCGTACCTGGGGAATTGCCTGCAGTTCCCTACCCGTTTTAAAAACACCAGTGTAATCCCTTACGGCGGCATTGATTCCATCGGCTGGGATTTCGGGGATCCGGGGAGTTTCAACGATACTTCCGGAAAGCAGAACCCCGTTTATCAATACACCCGGCCCAATACTTACGCGGTGGCTTTCACGCTCACCACCACGAAAGGCTGTGTCCAGTCGGATACCCAATCGCTCAGGGTCTATGATAAGCCGCCGCTCAGCTTAACCCCCGATACGATCCTGTGTTACCCCGACCGGTTGCAACTCAGCGCGCAAAGCCTGCTGAGCGGGACCTACCAGTGGATACCGGCCTATCACATCCAGAACGCCGGTACCGCGACACCGGAAGTATACCCCGGGAAGGATACCACCTACCGGGTCACTTTCACCGATACAGAGGGATGCGTGAACACTGACTCGGTGCATTTGCGGGTAGTGAGCGAAATACACGTCACCGCGGGTGATGACACCACCATCTGCGCCGGAGATCCGGTCATGCTGCACGCGACCAGTGACGGCGACTACGTCTTTACATGGAGGGATGACGCCGATCAGGTGGTGGCGACAAGCCTGGATGCCACCGCGGCGCCTGTACAAAATAAAACCTATACGGTGGAAGCCGCCCTGGGAACCTGCCATGCTTCGGACGTCACCCGTGTAACAGCCGTCCCGTATCCGGTCCCCTACGCCGCCCCGGATACAGCCATCTGTTACGGGGATCAGATCCTGCTGCGCGGCGGCGGGGGCGCTTTTTACCGCTGGACGCCCGGCGGAAGCCTAAACGATTCCACCCTGGCCTCCCCGCTCGCCTCCCCGCTGGACTCTACCCGCTACACCCTGACGGTCACCGATACGCTGGGATGTCCCAAGCCTGTCAGCCAGGACATCCTGGTGGGGGTGATCCCGCCCATCCGGGCCTTCGCCGGCAATGATACGATCGTCAGCATCGGGCAGACCATCCAGTTGCACGCCAGCGGGGGTAACCAGTATCGCTGGAGCCCTTTTACCGGCCTGAACGATCCGGATATCTCCGATCCCCTGGTCGATTGGCGCCGGGATATTTCCTACCAGGTCAAGGTAATCCAGGCCCCGGAAGGTTGCTTTGCTTACGACACTATCAACCTGCGTTATATCACGGGTCCCGCCATCTATGTGCCCAACGCCTTCACACCCAACGGTGATGGCAGGAACGACGTGTTCAGACCCATACCGGTAGGGATCACCCACCTGGATTATTTCAGGGTTTACAACCGCTGGGGGCAATTGGTGTTCGAAACGACGACCTATATGCAGGGCTGGCACGGCGGCTTCAAAGGCAAACCCGCGGACGCGGGCGGTTATGTCTGGGTAGTCATGGGGGAGGACCTTCACGGGAAGACGATCACAAAAAAAGGGACGGTCATCCTTATCCGGTAGCGCGGTCCCGCTAAAAATGCCCGCAGATAACCGGTCGGCCCGACGGAATCAGCCAGGCGTCATCCCTTCCTTTTCCCTCTGAAAAAGTCCCCCATGAGGGCGGCCGATTCGGCAGCCAGCAATCCTTTTTCCAGCAAAGTCCTGGGATGAAAGGGGGAGACGCTACCGGTCGTCCGGCTGTAACCATTCTTCTCATCGGTGGCCCCGTAAAGGATACGGCCGATCCTGCTCCAATACAGCGCGCCCGCGCACATCAGGCAGGGTTCAAGCGTGACATACAAGGTGGCCTCGGGCAGGTACTTGCTACCCATATAATTAAATGCGGCGGTCAGGGCGATCATCTCGGCATGCGCGGTACAGTCCACCAGTCTTTCGGTCTGGTTATACCCCCTGGCGATGAGTTGGTCGTTCACCACGATGACGGCCCCTACAGGCACCTCGTCTTCCTCCCTGGCCTTACGGGCTTCCTCCAGGGCGCGTCGCATGTAACGGGTATCCTTTTCTCTTTGGTCCATTTGATCCATTAGATTCACCGCATTCAAAATAGGAATCTTATCTGAAGGTTAGTGTAAAAGTTGATGCCCGGGGCCACATTGTAATACCGCCCGCCGCTCGCGTTGACGTCATCCCCCAGGCTATAGGTCTCGCCGAGCAGGTTATCTCCCCCCGCGGAAAGCACAAAGTCCGTTTTTTTTGCCAGCTTGCCCCCGTAAGAGAGCCTGCAACCCAGCAGGTCATACGGCGAGGCGGAAACACTGTTGCCGTCATTGAGCGGTATCGAAGCGGTATGCTGCCAGGTCAGGTGCGCCTGCAGCCGCAAGCGGGTGTCAATATCCACCCCCGCGGCAGCGGTAAAGGGGGCGGTGCCCGGGATTTTCTGATGGGAATAATCCTTGTCCGCCACGCGGTAATCTTCATACCGGAAATCCATCAGGCTCCCGCTGCCCCAGGCGTCCGCACGACTGATAAAGGCATGGCCATTTTGATAAAGGCGGTAAGTGAAGGCGGCCTCCAACCCCTTGTGCAAGGCGCTCCCCGCGTTCACGAAATAATCCGCGCCGCTGCTGTCCCGGCGCTGGGAAATACTTTGGGTAAGGTGGAAGACAAAGGCACTGACATCATAATAGAGTCTTCCGCCTACAAGACGGCCTTTGCTGCCCACTTCGTAATTGATGCCCTGCTCGGCTTGCAGGTGTTTGTTAAGCACTGTCGTGGAGGGGAGCAGTTCTGCCACTGATGGCGGCGAAAAGCCCCTGGAAACATCTGCGTAGAGCAAAATATCCGGCGTCAATTTTTTGGAAAGGGCAATCCGGGGTGATAAGACGACCGGGTATGTCTTGTGAAAAGGGCGTGCCTGTACAGGATACAGCCGTGTGAACCGCAGGTCTTCATGGTTGGCGCTGACGCCGCCGGTGAGGTCCCAGCCATGGGTAAAGGACAGCTCGGCCTGTGCGAAAAGGAGCGCTGTCAGATCATCAATGCGGTCATCGGTCATCGGGGCGCCTGGGCTCCCCTGCATGTTCTGCAAGTCCTTTACACTGAAAAAGCCCTGCCGGACTTCGGCGCCCAGCCAGAGTCTGGTGCGCGTTTTCGGGCCGTGGTAATGATACTGGAATACGGTCCTGCCGCCAAAGTGGGGTTCTTTGCGGTATTCATAATTGAAAATGGTGGGATTGGTAAAATCGGTATAGGACCCGTAAAGGACCGTGGTGTTCTCCAGGTGGGAAGAAAACCGGTAGCTGCGTTTTAACCCCATGAAAAAGGCTTTCTGATATACGGCGGCCTTGTTCTGGTCCGCAGAAGGGAAAGGACCGGCCGCCGGGCGGGCGGATTTCGGGTCGGCTTCATATTGCGAGAAGGTCAGGCCGCCCGGGGTCTCATAAAACAGGTCGGTGTAATGGAAGAAGGCATCCAGTTGACCCCGGTCGTTTTTTTGCAGCCGGGTCTCAAAGGAGGCAATGCGGCTGTGCAGGGCGGTATGGTCCCTGTAACCGTCCGTTTTCAGGTCTGTATACCGCAGTTCACTCGCGGCGCCGTTCCCTCCCCATCTTACCGATGCACCGATTTTCCGCAGACCGTAGCTTCCCCCGTCCAGGTTCACCACTGCTTTACTGCCTTTCGCGGTATCGTTATAGAGCGGGCTGTGTATCAGTACCACGCCGCCCGTTCCCGCGCCATAGATACTTCCGGCCGGTCCTTTGATGATCTCCAGGGAACCGTAGTCAGAAAAACTCAACTGATTGAGGTAGGTGTTGCCACCGGGTTCGGTCAGGGGCATGCCGTTGTAATAGACCTTCACATTGCGCACTCCAAAGGGGGAACGCAACGAGCTGCCGCGGATGTTCAGCCGGTAACTGCCGGGAGAGCGCTGCTCCATGCGCACGCCGGGCACGGCATTCATGGCCGAAAGGATACCGGTAACCCCATACCTGCCCAGGGCGGCCCCTGACAGGTAGGCGACCGGCGCCGGCTGGTCGGACAATTTCCGGGTCTGTTCAAAGGCGCTGACCACGACGGTGGCCAGGGGGTTCCCCACCAGGGTGGTGTCGCGATGCTTTACCGGCGCCATACCGGACGTATCGGGAGCCTGCGCGTGGCTGATTCCCATGGAACCCAGGGAGGCCAGCCCGCACATCCCCAAGGCACGAAAATATTTTTTAATCAAGTATGTGTGCATTTGACGGTTTCATAGAGTGATTACATAAGAGGTTGCGGGATCGTTACCCCTGACGGATCATCTTTAAAAATCCTTCTTCACTGATGATCCTGACAGAATTAATCCTTTTAGCCTTTTCCAGTTTGGAACCCGCCTCGGCACCCGCGACGAGATAATTCAGTTTGCTGCTGACGCTGCCCAGGACCTTGCCACCCTGCTGTTCGACCAGTTCTTCGGCTTCACTGCGTTTCAGAGAGGACAGCGTACCGGTAAACAGAAAGGTAAGGCCGTCCAATTGCCCGGTGGTCATATCCCGGTTATCACCGTTGGCCATGTTCACACCGGCTGCTTCCAGGGCTTCCAGCATCCTGAGGTTATCCTCATTTTGAAAGAACAGCCGGATGGTACTGGCCACCTTTGGTCCGATGTCGGCCAGCATCAGTAATTTCTCTTCACTCAGTTCGCCCAGTTCCGCCATGGTACCAACAGCATGGGCAAGTGTTTTGGCCGTCGTCTCGCCCACATGGCGGATGCCAAGGGCGTATATCAGCCGGTGCAGCGGTTGTCCCTTGGAATGTTCGATGGCTGAACGCAGGTTGTCAATGGATTTTTTCCCAAAGCCGCCCAGGGAGGCTATTTTCTCAAAGTCAAGGCTATAGATGCCCGGGATGTCCTTCAGCAATTTCAATTCATAGAAGCGACGCACGTTGGCTTCCCCGAGATTGCGGATGTCCATGGCGTCTTTGCTGCCAAAATGGATCAGCCGTTCCAACACCTGCGCTTCGCAGTTGATGTTGACGCAGCGCCATACGCTTTCACCCTCCGGCCTCACCAGCGGGTCGCCGCATACCGGACAGTGGGTGGGAAAGACGATGTCCTGCTCCGTTCCGTCGCGCAGGTCTGCCAGGGGTTTGACGATATAGGGAATCACATCGCCCGCGCGTTCCACGATCACCGTGTCACCGATATGCAGGTCCTTTTCCCGCACCACATCCTCATTGAACAAGGAGACGGAGGCCACCATGACGCCGCTGATGTGGACGGGATCGATCTTCGCCACCGGTGTCACCGAGCCGGTGCGCCCCACCTGGAATTCCACGCGGCGTAACTTGCTGGTCGCCTGACGTGCCTTGAATTTATAGGCCATGGCCCACCGGGGATGGTGGGTCGTCATGCCCAGTTTATCCTGCAGGGCGAAGGCATTTACCTTGACCACCAGCCCATCTACTTCATAAGGCAGCGCGTCGCGTTCTTCCTCAAAGCTCCCGCAATGCGCGACCACCTCTTGAATCCCTTTAAATACCTTCATGACCCCCACAGGCGTACGGAAACCCATTTGGGAGAGCGCCTTCAGGGTGCCATAATGCGTTTGCATGGCCTCCGGTTCCACGGTGCCGCTTTCCATATCGAGGTAACTCACGTGGTAGAGAAAGGCGTTCAATCCCCGTTTTCCCACTTCCTTCGGATCTACCATGCGCAGGGAGCCCGAGGCCGCATTGCGTGGGTTGGCCAGCGGGGACAACCCGTCGGCCAGCCGCTGTTCGTTGAATTGCTTGAATTTATTTTTGTCGATCAGTACCTCGCCGCGGATCTCGATCTGACGGATCCCATAGCTGGAGAATTTAGCGGAGAGCGGTACCGATCTGATCTGCTTCACGTTAGCGGTGATATCCTCCCCCTGCACCCCGTCGCCCCGGGTCGCCCCCCGCGTGAGCAGGTCGTCCTGGTATACCAGGGAGATGCCGGCCCCGTCAAATTTCGGTTCCACACAATATTCGATCTCCTCTATCCCGGTGATCTCCCGTGCGCGCCGGTCCCACTCCAGCAGGTCCTGGGCATTATAGGAATTGTCGAGGCTCAGCATGGGCACCAGGTGGTCCACGGTCGGGAACGTTTTCGTCAGCCCCAGGGCGATGCGCTGCGTCGGTGAGTCGCCCGTCACGAGCGCGGGGTGCTTTGCTTCCAGTTCCTTGAGCCAGCTGAATAGCCGGTCGTATTCCGGATCGGCCAGCGCGGGGTTATCCTGGACATAATACCGCCAGTCGCTGTAATTAATGACCGCTCTCAGGTCCGCTATGATCTTTTCGGGCGGGGCGGCGGAAGAGCCACCCGCTTCTTTTAGCAGGGTCCTGCTTTTCTCATCCAGTTTCTTCCCCGATGCTTTGTCGTACATGCTTCCTTTTTGTACTGACAAAGATAAGAAGGGTAATCGGGAATGGACCACCGATTGTCATCCTTCCTTCCCGTTCCCACTCTCTGAGTTTCCCGGATTATTTATTATCTCCCGAAAACGGCTAAATAATTCGGAAATTTGCAACTGTCATGACAAGCGAAGATTTTCAAAGCATCGTTCACAGCGTTCCACGGCAGCCCGGCGTATATAAATACTTTGACGGCGACGGCGTCCTGATCTACGTGGGCAAGGCCAAGGACCTGCGCAAAAGGGTCACATCCTATTTTGTCAAAAGACCCGATAACTACAAGACCCGCAAGCTGGTGGAGAACATTCACCACCTGGAGTTCACCATCGTGGACACCGAGCAGGACGCCTTTCTCCTGGAGAACTCGCTGATCAAGCAGTTCCAGCCGCGTTACAACATTAACCTCAAAGACGATAAAAGCTATCCGTTCATCGTCATCAAGAATGAACCCTTTCCCCGGGTCTTCCTCACCCGGCGGGTGATCAAAGACGGCTCAGAATACCTGGGACCCTTCACGGGCGTAGGGAAAGTAAGAGACCTGATCGAATTCATCCGTACTTATATCCCGCTGCGCACCTGTACCCTCAACCTCACCCGGCGGAACATAGAGAAGGGGAAATTCAAGGTCTGCCTGGAATACCACCTGGGCAATTGCAAAGGCCCCTGTGAAGGGTTGCAGACGCCGGAAGATTATCAGGAAGGCCTGCAGCAGGTGCGGGCCATCCTGAAAGGCAACCTCTCTCCCGTGGTCAGTCGCTTAAAGGAACAAATGAAGGAACATGCGGAAAAAATGGAGTTCGAAAAAGCCGCGGTGGTACACCGCAAGCTGGAATCCCTGCAGGCTTACAGTGCGAGGAGTGCCGTGGTCAGCGCCCATATCGGGGACGTGGATGTCTTCTCCATCGTGACGGACGGCCAGCAGGCCTACACGAATTACCTGCAGGTGCGGGGCGGCAGCATCGTGCAAACCAAGACCGTAACCCTGGAACGCAAACTGGAGGAGTCCCCGGAGGAAATGCTGGTTTTCGCGATCGCCCACCTCCGGGAAAAGATGAACAGTTTTGCGACGGAGATCGTCACGCCCTTCCCGGTGGAATATCCCGGCGCCGAACTCACTGTCACCGTACCAAAGGCCGGCGACAAAAAGAAACTGCTGGATCTTTCCCTGAAGAACGTGCAGTATTTCAGGGAAGAAACGCGCAGGAAAAAAATGTTGCGGCTGGAGGAAGCCACCGGGCCGCATCGAAAGGCGGCCCTGGACGGACTCCAGGATGACCTGCAACTCCCGGTCACCCCGACCCATATCGAGTGTTTTGATAATTCTAACTTCCAGGGCAGCTTTCCGGTGGCCGCCTGCGTGGTTTTTAAAGACGGTGTGGCCAGCAAAAAAGACTACCGGCATTTCAACATCAAGACCGTTGAAGGCATCAATGACTTCGCCTCCATGAGCGAGGTGGTATACCGCCGGTATAAAAGACTGCTGGATGAAAAAGCCTCCCTGCCCCAACTGGTCATCATTGACGGCGGCAAGGGACAGCTAAGCGCAGCCATGGAAAGCATCCAGCGGCTGGGATTGACCGGCAGCATGACCCTGGTAGGACTGGCCAAACAGGAGGAGGAGATCTTTTTTCCCGGCGACAAGGAAAGCCTGAAACTGCCTTATAACGGGGAAAGCCTGAAGCTTATCCGCCGCATCCGGGATGAAGTACACCGTTTCGGCATCACTTTCCACCGCCAGAAAAGGAGCCAGGACGCCCTGGGCGGCGAACTGGAAAAGATCCCCGGCATCGGCAAACAGACCGCCGATCAGCTGTTGAAAAAATTCAGGTCGGTGAACAAGATCCGGCTACTCACAGAAAGGGAACTCTCGGGGGAGCTGGGAAGGGCCAAAGCCAGAAAGGTCTGGGCTTATTTTCACGAAGAAGCCTGAGCAGAAAAGCATTGCCAAAAATACTTACCTTAGTAAGGTCTAAATCTTCCCCCATGAAAAAATTCCTGTTGCTGCCCTTATTATGCAGTTTCTTATGCGTCTTCTTTTCTGTCAGGGCGCAAAGCCCGGCGCCGGTAACACCCTTGCCGGCAAAAGAGATCCTCAGCAATGCCTGTAACCTTGCCGCGGGAGCGCATAAGCAGGTCATGATCATCTTTCATGCATCATGGTGCGTCTGGTGTCGCCGGATGGATTCCATCATGGGGACGCCCGCCTGCAAGGATCTGTTCAGCCGCAATTATATAATCCGTCACATCGACGTAGATGAATCTCCTGCTAAAAAAAGATTGGAGAATCCCGGCGGTAAAGCCCTGCTGAAACAATACCATGGTGATAAGCAGGGCATTCCTTACTGGCTGATCCTTGACAAAAACGGCAAGTTGCTCGCCGATTCGAGGATCAAACCCAAAGGCGCCGACCCTGATGGCGACTATCCGAACAGCGGCTGTCCGGCTGAGCCTCAGGAAGTAGCTTATTTTGTCCGGGTACTTAAAGCGACTTCTTCCCTGTCGGGTCCTGCATTGACTACGATCGGGCAAAGCTTTCGGAAAAAATGACGATCATCGCAGAACCTCGGTTATCGCCTCACCTTTTTGTTCCCCGTTCCAATGACTTGCCATGGGATACGAACAAGCTGTTGCTGCAATGCAGTAGGTAAGGCCAAATACCGGCCTTTAATTATCACGCCTGCCGGTAAACAGTGGACCGGTCCCGGATCTGGCGATCATACGATCATGTGATAAAGAATTATACATTTGCAGCATACAACAATCATTTCATCATACCCTCCCCGATAACAGAACAAATATGAACCTGGAAAAATTTATCAACATTACCTGGTATATGAATCATAAGCCTTATTCACACCATTCGGCGTATGATTTGTTTTACCTGAAAATGTGCAGGCGTATTTTTAAGATCATCAGCGAACTACCCGCACAATATACCACGGTGATGCAAATGAATAACGAAGATAGCAGGGACACGGCCTACATCCTGACGGCTTATTTTGAGGACAGGGTCAATAATATTGGTTTCTGGGAGTCGTTGGTGGCTTTGCACAAAAAGCAGTTTGGCAAGCGTGTTCCTTTCTTTGATATAAGCGATCTAAAGGCGCAGGAAGACCTCCATGAAGATATATTTCCGGCGGATGTTCATTATCTTTTGTTTGTCAGCTATATCATTCAGCAAACGAATGACCGTGAAAAACCGGTTATACGCTTCGATGATCCTTTTTTTATAGAACTGACCAAAAGGGTGTTTGAATACATGGATGAAACAGAGGAGGTTCCCCAGACGGCATTTTATGAATCTTTTCTGACCGCTCCGGATGATTATTTCGATCTAAAAAGAATGCTGCAATGGTTTGTCTTCGGTAGCTACCTGACAGGAAAGGAGTTTAGCCGAAAGCTCCAAAATCATATCTCCCGGCAAAACAACGAGGACAAAGATCCTCAACTGGCCGACGTGATGTTATATGCGGAAGAAGACCGGCTGATGTGTGAGGAGCCTTCTTCCTTAACCGCATTTTTCCCGGTGGATATATTAGCAGGTGCCATGCATGGCAGTGATGAAATGAAAGCGTCTGTTGCCAACCTGAAATGGCGCCCTTATGGCATTTTTCAGATAGCCGGAGAAACGGCCACCCATTTTCATTTTATCCATACCGCCACCAGCGAAGAATTTGATGTAGTAATAGAAAGCTTTAACGAACCGTTAAAGGTAAAAAAACAGGGCAACTATTGGCTTACCAAATTAGCCCCCTGGAATGGAGACGCCTGGATTTCAGGAGCATGCATGGCCATGCCCTTGTCGCAGGAAGAGATCGCGGAGACCAACACAGCAGATCAACATATTTTTCTAAAACACTACAGGCCCTACCGTCAGAAAATAAAAAAACTGGCACTGGACTACCGCCATAAATCAGCTACTTTTTTCAAGGGTGACCTGGTCGTCTTCGGTTCAGGCAGGGAGTTACAGGAAAAGATGAATGCGTTTAGTCACTGGCATTTCCAAACCGTAGCAGATAAGGCAAAGATGGGCAAAGACGTTCACCCTCCGGAATTCCCCATGTCCAAGGATATATTAGCCGCTGAGGACATCGCCTTGTTCATTCCCCCTGCAGATAATATTTGCTTTATTTTAGAACATAAAAAATCCTTGCGCGCCCTACAAGGCGGGCCTGAAATGGCCGCTGATGAAGTTTTGGAAGCCCTGTTTTGGCTAATGGATGACAGTGTAGACAGTGAATACTGTTTCTACCTGAGAAAAAACTTTCCCTTGAAAAACCTTTCTTTATTCTTACCCCGCCAGACAGCTACTGACCAAGATTTTGAAGCGCTGTTACGGATCTATAAACCCGGTGATTTTTCACCGCTCTGCCTTCCCGCTTTTAGCATCTCCAGCCTGGAAGAACAACTTGAAGAAGGAGCTTAAAATATTTCCGGCACCCAATAACGATGTAAATTCCTGTTGCCGTTTTACCTCCTGCAACGGTGGATGCCATCGCTGTTAACTGCTGCATTTTCTCACAGCCGGATCCTCCGGCTCACACCGGTTTGTTCCGGGAAATCTGCATCATGCGATACCACGATCAGGGTTCCTTCATATTCATTGATCGCGGCGGTCAATATTTTTATGTTTTGTATGTCCAGATTGTTGGTGGGCTCGTCCAGAATAATCATATCGGGCGACCGATTGCCTATTGCCAATAGGCAAAGCATTAACCGCATTTTTTCTCCTCCGCTTAATGCCTTACAAGGTTTGTCCCAGTCCTGTTTTGCAAATAAAAAGTGGTTGAGCCTGCTTTTAACCTCGTGTTCCTGTAATGCAGTGCGGTTGAATTGCTGTGCCTGCCGGTAAACGTTGAGCCGGTTGTCAATCAGGGAATAATCCTGGTCAATGTACACCGGTTTACAAGCTGCACGGTAAACGCTGCCGGTTCGCGGTTGCAATTCCCCCAGGATTATTTTTATCAGGGTTGTTTTGCCTGAACCGTTTAAGCCGGTCAGGGCAATCCTTTCCCCGCTTGTAATTTTAAAGTTCAGATCATCGGCCCATAACCGCTGCTGATG
Organism: Chitinophagaceae bacterium; assembly: GCA_036278455.1. GTDB lineage: Bacteria > Bacteroidota > Bacteroidia > Chitinophagales > Chitinophagaceae > FW021-bin31. The sequence goes on from DASULB010000084.1 coordinate 29,755, forward strand.
ATACCCAAAATTAATCCCCGTGGCGGCAAATAATATTTTGCCCTTGTGCAACGGGGAATGGTCAAATCCGAACTTCATTCCCGCCATGCGGGGCAATTCCTTTCGGAGCGCCTGCAGTTGGCCTGAGATACCGTCGATCTTTTCAGTATGAACGCTTTTTATCCTGGCGGTGCTCCTCTCGGCCGTGTTTCTGAGCGTATTCATGGAGATGGTCGGAAGACCGGAGGTTTCCTGTTTTCGCTTTCCGCGGGCATCTGATCTGTTTTGTCTTTCCATTGTTTCCCGCTGCTTTTCCCTGGCTTTGCGCAAAACCTTTTCTTTACTTTTCAAATCCAGTTCCAGGGCGTCCTCTTCCATCTGCTTTTGCCCGGCGTAAAAATCATAATCCCCTCCGTATACTGTTATGCCCCGTTCATTCAATTCACAAATCCTGTCCAAAAGGTTTAATAATTTCCTGTCGTGGCTTACCATGATCAGGGTCACCCGGGTCGACCGGATAAAGTCTTCCAGCAGTTCCCTGCCCGCGTTATCCAAATGATTGCCCGGCTCGTCCAGCAACACCAACCGGGGCCGGTGAATGGAAATGCCCGCCAGAAAAACTTTTGTTTTTTGCCCGCCGCTTAACGTTTGCATTCCGCGGGTCAGTTCCAGGTCTTTCAATCCCCAATGACGCAAGGCCTCGTGACAACGGCGCTCAATCGTCCAGTCCTCCTCCAGCAGGTTCAGGTTGTCTTCCGTTATGTTGCCGTCAAGAATTTCTTTCAACGCGCGTATTTTGTCTGCCACCTGAAGCGCCTGCGCAATGGTCAGATGGTTGTACTGCCCGAAAACCTGGGGGATGTAATACGGGAGGGCACCGGTTTTCAGTTGTCCGGCAGTGATTTGAACCTGACCCGCTATGATTTTCAAAAGAGTGGACTTCCCGGAACCGTTGTTGCCGATCAGGGCTATTTTATCGTGATTGTTAACGGTAAGGCTAATGTCTTCAAGCAACAGTTCTTTGTCGGGATGCCGGTAGGTGACGTTTTGCAGAATAAGCATAATTTCCTTCTTCAAATGATGAATAACCATGGCAAACCGCTTTGCGGGTGCCATTATATCTGTCAGAAAGAAATTATAACTTCATTTTAGTTTTTTTTAGCGCGTCTTGGAGGACACAAACATACGATTATTTTCTCTGCGGCCCTTGGTCGTGGTAGCAACCATCTGCTTCCGGTGTCTGAAAGTCCCTGCCCTCAATAAGCCCAGAGATCCTGCTCGTAATTGAAGATCTGATCCCGGATCTTCCGGCTTTCAAGCAAGCGCTTCACCCCGGCTTCCTCGGTGTTTCCGGTGATGTAATCCTTGATGCTGCGGTCGAAAGGATTGTCTTCCTTAATGATGTAACTGGAAAAGAACCGCATCTCAAAAAGGTCTTCCCAACTCATGCGCTGGTAATAGTTCCTGGAATTGAATACGTCATAGCGCGCCAGTATGGGCCTGAGATCCGGGTAATACAGCCAGAACATGGGCGCAAAGGCCCTGATGGAACCGTCATCATTTAAGATGGTCTTCTCCGGTGCTATTCCGATGATGCGGCAATAAAGCGTGGAGGTGGCCTTGTCAAAGACCCAGTCCTCTTTCAGGCGGTAACGGGTGACGGAGTTCGGATTAAAGTCGTTATAAATAGTCGTATCGGTCTCCTGTCCCGTAATCGGGTTGGTAATCCTGACGGTCTGCGCCTGGCCATGCACCTCCTGGGCAACCTCCTGGGGTGTCATGACAGTGGTAAAGCGGTCATCGATGGGATTGAAGGCCTGTACGCTGTCTCTCGTGATCGCATCCAAAAGAATATTGATTAGCGTGAGACTGTTCCCCTTTTCATCGAATCCCGGATAACGGAAGGGCAGGTTCATTTTCTGCCGGGTATCTATTTCAGCCCAGACGCGTTTGCCCCAGATGGCGTCATCCGGCCTGATGTATTGATAGGACAGCGGAATACGGGTGCTGTTGGTGTCCCTCCTGACGGCCCAGTCGTTCCTCAGGGAGGGTTTGGTGGAATCGATGCCAAATACATTATCCGCACGCAGGGATACGCCCGAAACGCCTTGCGGTGTCACACTGCCCGTGTAGGTTCCCTGTACCGGCGCCGGCGGCGGAGTGACAGCATTGCCCGTGGCCGGGTTCACAACCTGGCCGGCATTCTGCTGCCCGGGTTTGGTGGCCCTTATGCGGGTGTTCACCTGCGCGAAGGCGGTCCCTCCGATCATTGTCGCAAAGAGCAGGAGACCAGCGGAACGCCTAAAAATAACCTTTTTCATGGCTGTGCCTTTTATATGATAAGTGTCAATATAATTCAAATCAATATAACTTAAAGTTAATCCCGGGCAGGCTTCGGGTCGTCCCGTCGGGGGCCTTTGCCCTTATTTCGTCAATGAAAATTCTCGTTCCCGGCCGGCAACGCTGCATCAGCTGTTTCATGTCGGGGGTAAAAAGCGCCGTGTTGGCCTGTTTCTCCAGGTAATCATTAAAACCGGTCCCGTCAAATCCCATGGTAAAATGGGTAATGACGAACTTCGTGTCAAAATAAAAGTTCTCCAGCACCGCCTGCACACCTTGCTGGACACGGAAAACGGAGGACTGCATCCTGCCTCCCTTGCTGCCGCCCACTTCGGCCACCGGATCCGGCACCCGCATCACCCGGAATTTCATGGTCCCCAGGTTTCTTGCCGCAGCCCCTCCCACATTTGCTGAAACGCTGATGCTGGCATTGCCCACGCTGGTCACCCTGGCCACGTAGTGTCCTGTTCCCGTCTTATGCAGCGACCCCTGGGAGATGGAGGCAGAAACACTCTCCGCCGGAACGCCGGCGGCGGCGATGCTGACGGGATTGTCCAGCCCGATGAACAGCACATTCATCCCGGTGGCGGAGACCGATAAGGAGGAAGCCCCCACCATATAGGACCCCGTTGTATTAAACGTCTTGACCTCGCCATTCTTATCTTTCAGGCTGACGGCCACTTTGTAGTTATGTTCGCCTACCGAGGAGGCGACCGTGCTAAAAGTACCCACCCCATTCGATACCTGCACAGGCTGGCCGTTCACCGTGATGGTTGGGTTGACCGTAGAACTGTAGGTGCCCAGCATAATCTTAGCCTCGTACTTCTGGCCCTGCATAATATAGCCGGAACTGGCTGAAACCAACGGCGCATAGGTGTCAAAGGTAAATTGCTGCGCATTGATCTGTCCGTAGAGGTAATCAATCACCTGCGCCTCCGAGTTCCTGATGTCGTTTTGGAGCTTGCTCAGGATGGTGACCGCCGCGATGGTGGGCACCATGTCGAAAGTGGCCACGCTCCATGTTTTCATTCCCTCCCGCTTGGGCGTCACTAGTTTCAGGGGAAATATCTTTTCCTGCTGCGCCCGCATATTAGCGGGGAAGAAGCCCAGCAAATTGCTCCGTAGCCGTTCCAGCCTTGCCTTCAGTTCCGGCCCGTTCTTCTGGTTTTCCATGATGCGGGCCGGCACATCAAGGTTATCCATCCCGATGATGTCCCCGCTGTCATCCCGTCCGCCGCTCTGGGCCACAATGAGTTTCTGCAGGCTATCGATATATGCGTTCACGTCCTCACATTGTTTTTTTACCTGTTCCGCTTTCGCTTTCAACGGCCCCACTTTCTTAGGGTCCTGTTGCATCTGCTTGGCGAACTCCCGGTAGATCAGGGCATTTTTCTGACCGATGGACAGGTTAGAGCGGCCAATGCTTTCATTGACGGTTTTAAAGGCGTTTAATATTTCAGCCGAAACGTTCAGCGCAAGCAAAGCGATCAACACGATGTACAACAGGTTGATCATCTTTTGCCTGGGGTGCTTGGGTATTGACATTGGCGCTAATCTTTCGGTTTCAACAAGGTTTTCCGGTGGTCACCGGAAGCCTGTTTTTGTTTTAAATGCTGTTTCTTTCCTGGGCAAACTGAAATTTTTCAGACAAACTAAAAAATAATCATATGGGCCTGCCGCGCCCTTACCTGCTATGCATGGCGGAAAGCATGTTGCCATAAACGGCATTCAGGTTGGTTAAATTTTGTGCCAGGAGCGCGACCTGCTGTTGCGTCTTCTGGCTGTCTTCCTTGGTGGCGGCCATCGACTCGGACACCGCGCTCAGGTTCCCGTAAAAATGATTCATGGCCTTCACATGGTTGTTTGTATCCTGTAATTCAAGCTCATAAATGGCATTAAGGGAAGACAGATTCTTGGTCATTTGCTGAATTTGTTCATGGAACTGCTGTGTAGCCCCCGCAGATTGGTTGAAGGAAGCCACGGTGTTCGTCGCATCGGCATAGACATCCCTCATTTTTCGAAGGGCAACGGAAGCCTGGCGGGTATTCTCGGCGTACTCGCCCGTCACGTTCACCACATCCGTTACATCCGTCATATTCTCCACCTGGTTGCCAAGACGCTGGAAATTCTCGCTCAGACGCTTTAAGCTGGCCGGCGTGATATCCGCCTCGTCGAGCATTTTATCCATACTGCTCAGGGCCGAAGGCGGCTGTTGGTTAAAGGAGAGGGGGAAAAGGCTTTTGGGTTCCTGGTAGTTCCCGTTCTTTTTTTCTTCTCTTGGATGCACGTTCAGGTTGGGAATGATCTTCTCCCAATAATATTCTTCTTCGGGAGGTTGAAAGGCCATCAACAGAAACACCAGGGTTTCGGTGATCATTCCCACGCCCAGGGCGTATTGTAATACTCCGCCCCAGTGTTCGAGTTTGGACAGGGCACCAAAAATAACGATGGAAGCACCCACGCTGAAGATCACGTTCAGGACGACCTTTGCCTTATGTGTCTTAAGATTAATTAATGCCATAAGAACTCAATTTTTAAAAATATGATTGGCTATATATCTAACGATTGATCATGCTAAAAATTATACAACCTTCCAACACGTTTTGTTCCGGCAGCATCTCCCGGTGTCTGCGATCGGGGATGCTCAAACCCTTTGTGGAAACGGCCTTTGGCCATATCCACCGGATTGCCGGCACTGTGAACACGCCCTTCACCCGATCTGAATACCTGATTCAGTCCAGGATAAAGGAGCGCCCGTTCTCATCATAGGTTAAAGAAGTCCTTACGGGTTTTCCGTGGCCGTCATAGGATCATACGGCTTATTTTAGGTAGTCACAAAGCTACCGGGAAAGGGGCTGCCTTGCGGGCAGGACCGGTTTTCGCCGGCCTTGCACTTGATGGAATCACTGATAAAAATAGTTACTTGCTCGTTTATAAACCTTCATTTACAACACGCTCCGGTCACGCTTCCTCCTCCGGGCGCCGGCTGCGCCATCCTTAAAGTCCTTCCGGAGGCGCGTTCCCGCTTCAGGTCCCGGATCGCCAGGTCAGGCACAGGGCACAAAACAAACAAAATCCGTACCATTTACCGCTTGAGCC
>DASULB010000085.1:0-7024 GCA_036278455.1 Chitinophagaceae bacterium
TTCCTGTTTACCCTGCTTCCCTATATCCCCCTGGAAAACCTGGAAAGCACGCTTTATGTACTGGTGCGTGACCTGACCCCCAACCAGAATACCTATCATATCGTCAGGGGGGTCATCTATGACTTCCTCCACACGCAGCGTACCGGCCTGTTATCTTTCGCCTTTGTGCTGGCCATCTTCTATTCCTCTTCCGCGGTCCTCGGCATCCTGCGCTCCTTTAACAAGGACCATCCGGTATTCAAAAAAAGAAATGTCATTCAGCAGCGCTGGATGGCCATTAAGCTCAATTGTCTGCTCATCCTGTTGCTGCTGGTCTCTATCTGTCTTTTGGTGGCACAGAGCTCCATCTTCAGGAACCTGCTCGGGTCGCTGCACCTCACCAGCGAAGCCGTTAAACTCTTTATCGGGCTGGTCAGGTGGATCATCATCGTGCTGTTATTCTTTACCATTATCTCCCTGGTATACACCTATGGCCCCGCCATCAAAAAACGCTGGAAATTTATCTCTGCGGGCTCTACGATGGCTACTTTCCTGACTATCCTGAGCACGTTGGGCTTTTCCTATTACGTCAATAACTTCAGCAGTTACAACCGCATTTACGGGTCTATCGGCTCCATCATCGTGCTCATGGTATGGATCTATATCAACTCCTTTGTGTTGCTGATCGGCTTTGAACTCAACGCCAGTATTGACATGATCCGCCAGGAAGCGGATGCCAGGGAAGAAAGCCAGGAAAAGGATGAAGACGAACTAAAAGGACTGGCCTAACGGCAACACCCGTTTGTTGTTTTGAGTGCCGCCGGTATTCTCCTTTGAATTCCTTTTGACAGCATTTTCTCCTTTAAAGATCCACCCGACATTCCGCCTCCCCCGCCGGTTTATCCGGTCTTTTTCAACAACGAATGACCGGGACGGGTGCGTGGCTGTATAGATGTGCAACCCGGCGGATAGGTGGTGCGCTGTCAGGCGTTTGTCTTGCTGATTTTTCCGAGTATCTGATGGGCCACATCCATCGCCTGGAAGGCATCGTAGGCAGTCACGGGAACGGGGCTATGCAACAGCACGCTGTCCCGGAACGATTCAAGCTCCATGCGGATGGCGTTGGTTTCCTTTACCGGCGGATTGGCGATGGCAATCGTTTTCTTCCCGTTATTGGTATCGATCTCAAAGGAGAACAAACCCTCCTCGCCCGTGGGCGCCTTGAGCTTAATCACCTCCGTCTTCTTATCCAGGAAATCAATGCCGATGTAGGCGTCTTTCTGAAAAAGACGCATCTTGCGCATCTTTTTCAGGGAGATCCGGCTCGAGGTGAGGTTGGCGACGCAACCGTTGTTGAATTCAATCCGTACGTTGGAAATATCGGGAGTATCACTCATCACCGACACTCCGCTCGCCGAGATATGACTGACCGTGGAGTCTACGATGTGCAGGATGATGTCAATGTCGTGTATCATCAGGTCCAGGATCACACTCACATCGGTTCCCCGCGGGTTGAATTGCGCCAGCCGGTGCACCTCTATGAACATCGGGTGCAGCTGATACCCCTTCAGGGCCAGAAAGGCAGGGTTAAAGCGTTCCACATGCCCTACCTGGAACTTGATATCCGTTTCTGAAAGAAGTTTCAGGATGGCCCGCGCCTCCTCCATCGAATTGGCCATCGGCTTCTCGACAAAAACATGAATGTCATGGCGGATGGCCATCTCACACAACCCGAAATGCCGGGTGGTAGGCGCTATAATGTCTGCGGCGTCAATTTGCCGCATGAGTGTCTGCGGGTCGTCGAAACGTTTAATGCCGAATTGCTGCTGTATTTCAGCTGCGCCCTGGTCGTCCGGGTCATAGAAACCTGTAATTTCCACATCAGGGAGCGTTTGCCATTGGGAGAGGTGAATCTTCCCGAGGTGACCTACGCCAAAAAGACCTACTTTAAGCATGGAATGGTATTGTCCTCGTCAAAAAATAATCCGGTGCAAGATAAGGGCTTAGGCTGTAAAAACAGATGCAGATTTCAAAAAATCCCTCCCCGCATTCACAACAGATCTTCATCCGCGAAACTCAGATATCCCAGCGTGGAAACGATCAGGTGGTCCAGCACCCTCATATCCAGTAACAGCGCCGCGTCACGAAGTTTCACCGTAAGGTTTACATCTTCCTTGCTGGGCCTCAGGTTTCCGGAGGGATGATTATGGCATAAAATGATCTTGACCGCGTCATGTTCAAGGGCCTTTCTCATGATGATCTTGGGATCGGCGACGGTACCCGTGATGCCGCCCGTGCTGATCACTTCCTGATGATTGACGCGGTTGCTCTGGTTGAGAAAAACCACCGCGAAAACCTCATGACGGTAATCAGCCAAAAGAGGTTGAAGGATCCTGGCCGCGTCACTGCTGTTGTGGATGACCCGCTTTTCCACCGGGCCACCCGACTGACGGCGGCGCCCAAGCTCCAGTGCCGCGATGATGGTAACGGCCTTTACTTTGCCCAGCCCTTTTATCCTGGTAAAATCCGCCACACTCAACCTGCTGAGATCTCCCAGATCATTGGTCACGGTCCCCAGTAAACGTTGCGCCAGGCCCAGGGCGGTGTCCTGTTTATTTCCTGTCCGGATCAGGATCGCCAGCAGTTCTGCGGTACTGAGGGCCTGTACGCCTTTGAGCAGCAGCTTTTCGCGCGGGCGGTCATCCGGCGCCCAGGACTTGATACCGGACTTGATACCGGTGCAGGCAGTTTTCCCGGAAAAGGAAGCGGCTGTTGTATTTTCTCCTTCCATACACTTGATTTTATCAAAAACTACACAATACAAAACTTCTTCCCCTGCAAGTCACTCTCCTGCGGGTTATTTTTCTTGCCGCCGCTCCCCTCAGGCGGTCATCAGGCTGCAGCCGCGCAAATCGCTGTGATCCAGACGGCCCAGCACTTCAAAACCACCGTCCGGGTAGGCTCTCCCTATATCATCGGTCGCGATGAAGCCGCAGGAATGGACGTTGGCCAGGTCGATGATGTTGATCATTCCCCGCCGGGACGTCCCCGCCGCGGGCTCCGGTAATACACTCAACGGATCTGTTTCATCGCGCAAAAAGACTTTCATCCAGAGTGGCGGATAAAAGATCCCCCGCCCTTTGGAATACGCCTGGCTCAGCAGTTCGGTCATGCCGTATTCTGAATGTACCCGGCTGACGCCTAACCGGTCTTCCAGATAATGATGCACTTCCGGCCGGGTCCACTCCTGCCGCCTCCCTTTCATGCCGCCGGTCTCCATCACCAGGGTGTGTTGCAACTGCATCCGGTAACGCTCCGCGAAATCCAGCAAGGCGAAGGTCACCCCGATCAGCAGTGTTTTCCTGCGCGCCTTTTCCAGCTGCTGCAGCCGGGTGTGCAGCGCCTGGTGTTCATACAGGTAAAAACCGCTTTCCGGCTGGCCGCTCCGGCGGATCATATTCCCGACCATGTATGCCAGTGAAGAGTGCCTGCGTTCCAGGTAGGCGGGAAGCAATCCGATAATGACATAATCACTTACGGGCCCGTAGAACCTTTCAAAGCCTTCGGTGAAACTCCGCTCATACAGCGAGGCGTCTTTCACCAGGTGACGGCTTGTCGCGGCGCCGGTGGTACCACTGCTTTCAAAAATCACTTCGGGGGCAAAGGCGCCGGTTTTGACCTCATGGGTCTTGAAGAAACCGATGGGTAAAAAAGGGATGTCCTTTGTTTGCCGGACATCGGCGGCCTGCACACCCAACAGCTCCGTAAAGCGTCTGTAAAGATCGTTTTTCTTTTGTTGAAACACAAAAAGTCTGTACGCTAAATCATCAAAATCTGCGTTATTATCGAAAAGTGCCGTCATAAATTCGCCGGAGGAAAACACAGGAGAAGACATCATTTATACATTTTTAATCTTAAATTTGCAGAGGATGCGCTGCTTCCGGCACTGATGTCCGAAGGCCGCGTATGGGACCACGAAGTTAATGCAGCCGGAAGGCATGACCCGCAATATTTTCAAAAAAAACTTATGAAACGACTCAATTTGATCATCCTGTCCGCGATTTTGCTTTCGGTTATCTCCTGCGGGAAAAGTAAAAATTTCCCTTCCACCCCCGATCTGACCTTCAAGGGCATCAGCCCCTCGGAGGTGCGTGCCAGTGATTCGGTACAGATTGTCTGCGGCTTCAGGGACGCAGAGGGCGACATCCAGGATTCTATCTTTTATAAAGCCAGCAACAACAACGTATTCGCCCCTTACGCGATCCCTAACTTTCCCGCGCAACGCAATATGGAAGGGAACATCATCCTGGTGCTTGAAAGAGACCTTGATTTTAGTACACCGGTCGGAGGCGCTGCAGCGGATACGCTTTCTTTCGATGTGTACCTGAAAGACCGCGCGGGGCATATCAGCGATACGGTCAGGACCACAAAGGTAGTCGTATTTGGCAGCTGACCCCTGCCCATGACTGCCGGCTTTGCCGCATCTCCTTTTTGTGTATTCGCCGAATTCCTGTAGGTTTGGTGCGCCGACACATCACCACTCATGTCAAATCATGTCAAAAGGCTGTGATTTGCTTTCATTTTTTTGATTTAGCTTAGCGCTTGAACACATGTCAAAAGATCCACGCAAACTGCTTGAGCAAAAGATCCAGGCCGCCCGGCAGGGCGGCGGCAAAAAAAGGATCGATTCCCAACATGGCAAAGGAAAACTTACCGCCCGCGAGCGCATCGGGATCCTGCTGGATGCCGGATCTTTTGAAGAGCTGGGCATGCTGGTGGAGCACCGGTGCCGCGATTTCGACATGGAAAAGGAGCAATACCCCGGTGACGGCGTGGTGACGGGTTACGGCACCATCGGCGGCCGCCTGGTGTATGTATTCTCCCAGGATTTTACCGTCTTTGGCGGCAGCTTATCGGAGACCCATGCGGAAAAGATCTGCAAAATCATGGACCTGGCCATGCAGAACGGCGCACCCGTGATCGGATTGAACGATAGCGGCGGGGCACGCATCCAGGAAGGGGTCGACAGTCTCGGGGGCTATGCCGATATTTTTTACCGGAATGTCAAGGCATCCGGTGTGGTCCCGCAGCTGTCCGCGGTGATGGGTCCCTGCGCCGGCGGCGCCGTCTACTCCCCCGCCATCACGGATTTTATTCTCATGGTGGAGAACACCTCCTACATGTTCGTCACCGGACCCGGCGTGGTCAAAACCGTCACCCATGAAAATGTCACCGCCGAGGAACTGGGCGGAGCCCACACGCACGGCACACGGAGCGGTGTGACGCATTTCGCCTGCGAAAACGAGGTGGAATGCCTGGAGACCATCAAGACGCTGCTGGGTTATATCCCCCAGAACTGCGAGGAAGAAGCCCCGGCCCTGGACTATGTGCCGGCGGACGAAACGAGGCCCTCGTTAAAAGGCATGGTACCTTCCAATCCAAACCAGCCTTATGATATGAAAGAGGTGATCGGGGAGCTGACCGATGCCGGCAGTTTTCTGGAGATCCACCGGGAGTACGCCGAAAACATCCTTGTCGGCTTCGGGCGCATCGCCGGCAAAAGCACCGGGATCCTCGCCAACCAGCCGGCTGTACTTGCGGGGGTGCTGGACATCAACGCCTCGCGGAAAGGCGCCCGTTTTGTCAGGTTCTGCGACGCCTTTAACATCCCGCTGCTCGTACTGGTGGATGTACCTGGATTTTTGCCCGGCGCGGACCAGGAATGGAATGGCATTATCACCAACGGGGCCAAGCTGCTTTTCGCGCTCAGCGAAGCCACTGTTCCAAAAATCACGGTGATCACCCGCAAAGCTTACGGCGGCGCCTATGATGTCATGAACAGCAAACACATCGGCGCCGATCTGAATTTCGCCTTTCCTGCCGCGGAGGTCGCCGTGATGGGCGCCGGAGGGGCTGCCGAGATCATCTTTAAAAAAGAGATCGCCGTCGCGGCGGATCCTGAAAAGAAGCTGGCGGAAAAAGTAAAGGAATATACCACGAAGTTCGCCAACCCGTATGGTGTGGCGGCCAGGGGCTTTGTCGATGAGGTGATCCTTCCTGAGGATACCCGCGTAAAACTAATCAGGGGATTCAAGATGCTGGAAAATAAGGTAGCCACCCTGCCGAAAAAAAAGCACGGGAACATTCCACTGTAAGCGGAGAAACGAATCGTGCAGGTGCAAGAGGATGTCGTTCAAAATGTCATTTACCAACAAAACCAGTCAAAACAGCCACGGAGCCGGCCACACCTCAGCGGGCACACGCGGATGTATATACACGTTTAAAAAGATAAGCCTGCAGGCCGGAACGGCCCGCCGCGGCCCGCACCATCAGCAACCATGAAACCTGTCTTTAACACCTTCATATACGGGGCCATCTTTATCTCCTTATGCACCGTTGGGCTTTGTATGGAAACCAGCCTGTTGCTGGGACTGCCCTTTAACTCCTTTCCCTTTTATTTGCTGGTATTCTCCGTGACGCTGGGCCAATACAACATCCATTATTACATCAAAAGGGACGCGAACCCTGACTCGGACCGCTTTTTCTGGTCCATCGGACACCGCAACGTCCACCTCATCCTGAACATCATCGGCGCCATCGGCGTGGTCATCGGACTTTTCCACCTGAAGCCAAAAAATTTCATGGTGCTTGGGATCATCGCCGTGATCACCATTTTGTATTCCTTTCCGCTGTTGCCCTTCCGGAACAAAAAGCGGCTGAAGGATTTCGGGCTGCTGAAGATACTGACACTTTCCTATGTCTGGACGCTCATCACCGTATGGTTCCCTATGGTCACGCTGACCAGGATCACCCCCGGTTTTAAACTGGTGTTTATGCAGCGTTTTATTTTTATGTTTGCCCTTTGCCTTGCCTTTGACATCCGGGACATGGTCTCCGACGGGAAAAAAGGCATCCGTACCTTGCCCGTGGCGCTGGGCAAACGCAGAAGCTACCTGATCATTTATGCTTGCCTTTTGCTGTTTTTAATCCTCTCCATCCTGCATTTCCGGTATACCCTGCACTTCATGCAGCTAAACGGCATGAT
>DASULB010000086.1:0-2462 GCA_036278455.1 Chitinophagaceae bacterium
GGGGCAGTTCCCCTAAAACTTAAACCGAGCACTACCGTCGAGGCAAGTTTCACCAGGGACTCTGTAAAAGACATCTATCGTCAGATTATTTCTGACTTTACCCGGGCTTATCACTTGCTACCTACATCATCTTCCGGCCCCGGGAGGCTGACACAAGATGCAGCCGCACATTATCTTGCCAAAGCCTACCTGTTTCGCGCCAGTGAAATCAACGATTCGTGGAACGCTGCTACGATGACCAGTGACCTGGACTCGGTTCTTGTACTCGCGAAACAAGTCATTGCAGACCGTCCGCTGGCACCCGATTATGCAGCACTCTGGGCTTATACTAAGCCGGATGGTGCCAATGAGCAATTGCCGGAAGTGATATTGTCTGCGCAATTTACCAATAACACCACAACAGCAAGCAATACCCAACACCTGTATTATGTCTCCAGATATGATGATCTTCCCATGATGCAGCGGGACATTAGTGGCGACCGGCCATGGAGCAGGTTATCTCCGACCTATTACATGTTTGAAATATCCGACCTGGTAAATGATTCCCGTTTCTGGAAAAGTTTCAGAACAAAGGACAGGCTCAACAATGCCTCCGGAGGCTATTATACCAATGGAGATTTAGGGGTGATGTTTGTGATCAACCAACCAGGGGATAATCGCTTTCCAGGCAGTCAATTGAAAAATACCGTCGTGGATACTGAGACCGGGAAAACCATCCCTTCTGTTTTTGTAGCTTATCCCGAGGGCGTCACCACTCCCGGAGCCTTTTATAAAAACCCAGCAAGATATCCGTCATTAAGCAAATACATTGATGGCTCACGCCTGAGCGTCAATGATCAAAGAGGATTTCGGGACATCATCCTGGCCAGATCAGCCGAAGATTATCTCATGGCGGCAGAAGCGGAAATCAGGTTGCATCAGTATCAGCAGGCATTACAATACATTAATCCGGTTCGTCAGCGCGCCGCCTGGAAAGGTGGAGAAGATCGCGCCCTCTATACAGATGGAGGGGCGGCCTATCCTTCTTCTCCCTTGAATCAGAACCCTGATATCAATTCATTTATGCCGGAAAACTCCTATTACGAATCAAATAATATCCCAGTGACCACTGCCGCCACGGATCTCACCGTCACTGATATCAATCATTTGCCGGCACAAGATGAGACAATCATTCAAAAATTGGGATATACGAGCGAATACGACAGGATGATGTGCTTCTTACTCGATGAACGTTCAAGAGAATTAGGGGGTGAATATCACCGGTGGGTAGATTTATCAAGAACGGGTACACTGGTAAAAAGAGTACGAGCATTTAATCCTGATGCGGCCCCCTTTATTCAAGAATATCATCACCTCCGGCCCATACCACAAGCATATTTAGATGCACTGGAAATAGACGGTCATTCCTTAACCGCTGCGCAAAAACAAGCGCAACAAAATACCGGATATTAGGCATAGATGGCTGTCGACAGCGGGTGATTAACCTATTCAGTCAACCCCAAAGGACAATGATTGTCTAATAAAATAGTATCTTTAAAATATGAGCCCGGGAAGGAGTCATCGTGTCTGGGGAAGGGAGCCACCGCTTCCTCTTTAGAACAATATGTTAAACCCATCGGCCTTTGGAGCAGCTTAAGTTGGAAACAATAAAAGCGAAAAAGGCCTCCCTTTGATAAATGAAATCGTAAAATCCGGATCCAGAGTGAATTTTCACCTTTCGGGGCCCGTTGGTCCTGTGATCTTGTCAGGGATTTGCTTTCCTGTGAAGAAAAAGGACCGTACCCGTCCAGGAGACATGAACATGATCAGCTATCAGGACGACCGGATAAATGAAATACATTTCTGATGATCTGTGCATGTTGCACTGATGTTAACATCATGTAAACGATTGCAGCCTTTTTGGCTTTTAAATAAACTAAATGATTTTTTCTTCATACATAAATGATTCCAATCATGATTAAAAACGGTCCTATCTCAAGAAATGATCTATTCGGTCGTCAATCACGCTATTTGTTGCTTCTATTCTTCATGACAATAGCCGGCTGTTCAAATAATAAAGAGCAGCAAATCGCAGTATCTGCATCCGGTATCTCGGTTACAATCGCCCCGCGGTCCGGCAGTTATACTATCAATGAGCACAATCCCGAATGGACTTTTAAGGGATCACTCAACAGCCCCCTTTCGAATATAAAAACAGTGAGCGGGCAGGATTCAATAGGCGCCTATCACGCTATCCGATTTAGCTGGACCTCCGATCACAGCTACCAGGGAGCCATCCGCAGGTATGACACCAAGCCCGTGGTATTGTTTGTCCTTCAATCACCCGATAAGGTTAACCGGATCAAGACGATATTCCCTTCCTTTCATTCTTTCCCGGATTCCATGCATCATTACAGTTTTAAAGATGATGTTTTTGCTCCGCCAGCCTTTAAATTGACACAGACCTCGACGCCCTGGTTATT
>DASULB010000087.1:0-3304 GCA_036278455.1 Chitinophagaceae bacterium
CCCTTTGATGGCCGGAAATGATCTTCAGCATATGACTGCGGAAACCAAGGCGATATTAACCAACCAAGAAATCATTGCCCTCGATCAGGATACCTTGGGTAAGCAAGGATTCTGCTTCAGAGATAACGGTGATTACCAGATTTGGATAAAAAAGCTGGCCAAAGACGAAAAAGCAGCCTGTTTACTGAATAAGAGCGATGAAGTAAAGGAGGTTCAGGTGGATTTCAACCTGTTGCTGAAAGCGAGTGACAGCTATTGGCAGCAGGATAACCTGGATTTGAAGGACTACGTGGTAAGAGATTTGTGGGAGCACAAGAACGTAGCGGTGAAGCAAAACCCCATCTTTATCAAATTGCCGCCTCATGCCGTAACCGTTTACCGGTTTATAAAAGGTAAGTAGCCAGGAAATCTTTTAAACCATCATTTGTATGGCAATAAAAATCATTTTGCCCCATTCCACACCGGCCAGACCAGACTGTCGCGGACAATTAAAAAGACCCATCATGAAACTAGCCAAATTTTTATCTGTCTGTTGTATTTTTTTATTCCTGGTTTTAGCGGGGACCACTCCTGTATTTGGGGCCTGTGTTCAACCTCAATTGCCACCACCTAACGCACCATCGGAGGTAACCGTGAAAGATAAGGAACTGGTCATCCGCTATAACGACCAAGTTCTGTTTCATGCTGAATTCAACTACATGGATTCGGATGTTCAGTTTAATCAGGTGGTTGATGAACAATCCGGGAAAATCAACCAGGTTTATAAATGGTCCAGTGAGGGCAAACCCCTTACTATCACAGGTGTAATCGAAGCAAGTGATGAATCATTTCCCTGTGTAGCCGATGCGCCTTACGATACCAAAAACATTGTCAGGCATACGATCGGCCTGAGCAACAGCCTGCTGAACCGCGCCGTTTATGACCGTAAAAGTGACTGGGTGCTCTCGGTAGACCGACCAGCACACATTCGTATCACGCCGGTGTCGAATGATACTGGTAATCATAAATTTAAAGTGGAGATATCCGGTAACAGCATATCTATTCGCTTTCGCCCCCGCTTCTATCAAAAACACAGGGGCTTAAGTTATTTTGAACCCTGGAATTACAAAGTCTGGAAACCTTCCGTAGCGGGCTGGTGCTCCTGGTTTGCTTACTTCTCGGACATTACAGAAGATAAGATTAAACATACTGCTGATGTGATCGCCAAGGAGCTTAAACCTTATGGCCTGGACTATCTGCAAATTGACGACGGCTATCAGCAGAAATCTTACGGCCTTCCTGCAAGCTGGCTGCAGGGCAATGACAAATTCCCTTCCGGACTCGGCAGTTTATCGAATTATATTCTGAGCAAAGGACTAAAACCGGGGATATGGACCAATGTTAGCTTTAATGAAAAAGATTTTGCATTTGCTCATAAAGAGCTTTTTGTCCGCGACGACGCGGGGAAGCCGGCCCATGGGAACTGGGTGGGATACGTGATGGATGGTTCGAATCCCGCCACCTTAAATACCCTTATAAAACCGCTTTACCAAGGACTTAAAGATATGGGATGGGCTTATTTTAAAGTAGATGCCCTGAGACACCTACGCTATGAGGGATATAATTCATATAAAAAATATTTCGACCAGAAAGGCATCAACAGGGTAAAAACATACAGACACCTTGTGCAGGCGATCCGCAACGAAATTGGGGAAAATAATTTTATGATGGGATGCTGGGGCATCCGCCCCGAACTGATCGGCATTATTGATGCCTGCCGAATTGGTGGCGACGGCTTTGGCTATGCCGGACTTACGCAATATAATTCATTTAATAATGTGGTATGGAGAAACGATCCGGACCATATTGTACTTTCAGCGAAAGAGGCCTTTCCCTCCTGTATGGTCACGTCAATGACGGGCTCCCTTTTCATGCTGACCGATAAACCGGAAGTATATACCACCGAATTGGCGGAAGCCGCGAAAAGAAGTATGCCGGTCATGTTTACCCGTCCGGGGCAGTTATACGATGTGGATGCTTCGCGGTCGTCAGAATTAGGCCGGGTAAATAGCGCACTCAGCGGAGACGGGCCCCGGGTGTTCGATGCCGGGCAGAATGATAACAAAGACTACCTGTATTTACTGGAGGTCAATGAGCCTTATGAAAACTGGATGCTATTAGGACGGATTGGCGGCGAGGAACAAAGGATATCATTTGATGAATTGGGACTGGACAATGGCAAGGAATACCTGGTATTTGAATTTTGGAGCAAGAGTCTGTTAGGAAGTTTTCACCGGCAATTCAATACCGGTGCAATGAACACTAAATACCATTGCCAGTTATTTTGCATCCGGGAAAGAAAAGGCCGTCCCCAGCTGCTGGCTACAAACCGACACATCACTTGCGGCGCCTTCGATATAATCGATATGCATTGGAAAGACGGGAAGTTGTCCGGGAAAAGCAAAGTTATGAAAGAAGAAGCTTATACGCTTTATCTCACCGAACCGGAAGGATATGAATTTTCAACATTCGAGTGTCCCGATGCAGAGGTGGTCTCCGTTGTAAAAAAAGGAATGATGAGGATCATTTCTCTTAAAGCAAACTCAGACAAGCCCGTTTCCTGGACGGTCAGTTATCACTGAGACTCCATAGCTATAAAAGTATTGTAACTTTGCAGAGTCCTGTATTTGTTTTAACAATTTTACCCGATCTCAGCAGATCATAACCCAGGCTATTCAGTTGGTCTTCCGAAAGTTCGTAAGCCGGATTTTTCTTTAGAATTGCCAGGCTGTCATTCGAAGCGTTTATTCCATAAAGTAATTGAAATGGTAAAGGAGGCCTGTTAGCGTCTGTTCCATCCGTTTAATTTTATCGGTGTTTGTGTCAAGTTTGACATAGAGGTTTAAGCAGTTTTCCCGATAACAGCGCTTCGTTGAACCGAACAGATCGTTAGCCGTTGTAATGATTCTCCTGAAGCCGCGAAAATCGGATCTATGCCGATGCCGATATTGTTTTACCTGTTGCACGGTAGCTGCACATTCCCGGACAATTATTAAGGTAATGGGTGACATATAGTCTGGACCGGTTGTTTTGTTTTACCGTATCATAATTGGGAAAGTTTTTTTTGTGAATATAGATTCCGGTCATCCCGGGCGACTAAAATTACTTTCCATACACGCCTCGTAACGTATTCCCGATGCTTTTTCGATGACCAAGATGGCAAATACGGATTTTGATCAGCTCGGCCAATAATTTCTGGTGCGAGATAAATGGCAGTCAAATTATAACCGACTTAAACGACATGCTCTAAACAGACAGTAGACGG
>DASULB010000088.1:0-8962 GCA_036278455.1 Chitinophagaceae bacterium
GTGCGGATCAATAAAGAAGCTGCATTGCTGCAGTAACAAACAGTGTTGCTTCGGGGTTTACCGTATCCGGTACCGGTATATCCGGGACACAACCGGTATCATGTAAAATAAGCAATAGGAAAAGAGCATTATCGAAGCATAGCGGCATCCTTCATTTTATCCTGCGGGTCAATCCTTCTAATTTATTGTTAAAACGATCACGCCAAAATACCATTGGTTTTGAGCGCGTATTGTTTGACCCTCCAGCTCGCCCCGGGTTGATTTCCACATCAGGCCGGGAACCGGTTGTTTATTTACCGGGGATAAACAAGTTTTGTTATTTTTACCATGGCTAAATTAGCCGTGAAAGGATGTTCCGGTACATGCCCGCAGGCAAGCCAAAAATTGGCAGGCGCATTTTTTAGCGCGTACCTTCCTCCAACACTGCATACCTTATGCTAAAAAATGCGCACGAATATAAGATGAACAAAGACGCTTGTAAAGATATCCTCAACCTGTTAAAAATAACGATCTGCATTTCAGTACTGATCCCTTGCGGTTTAAAATCCTCCGCCCAGGATAATCATTCGGTATTGCGTGACATTATCAATCAGGTTACCACCGCTACCCTGCAGTTTCCCCCCGAAAAGACCTATTTGCAAACAGACAAGCCATCTTACAACCAGGGAGACACCCTCTGGTTTAAGGCCTATCTCTTTAACGCGGCCTATTTAAACGCTTCCTCCAAAAGCGGGGTACTCTATGTTGAGATCGCCGACGAAGAAAACCAGGTCGTCAAACGAAGGATGGTATCCCTATACGACGGTTTAGGCTGGGGAGACATTGCCTTGACCAAAAAGGAATTCCCGCAGGGCGTATATACCTTGCGTGCCTATACCAACTGGATGCGTAACTTTAATGAAAAATGCGTCTTTCAGAAGCGCTTTGCCATCCATGACTTTTCCGGGAATGAATGGCTCGTTTCTGCGCGCTTCCGCCGCCTGCCGGGCAATGGGAAACAAACCGACAGCGCGGCTCTTGTGTTCAAACAGGTTGACGGGCGCCCGGTGGCCTTCCGTGACCTGCAGATAGCCCTCACCGAAGGGGGTAAGGTGTGGAATAAAAACAAGTTCCAAACCGATGTAGTCGGCGCCCTGACTTTTAATTTTAAGGTTCCTTCAAAGGCTGATCCGCATAAATTATCCATCACCGTAAAAGATTTAAGGAAAGGCTCCGCTGTGCCACAACTGACCGTACCGGTCAGTTTGCAGGATCAGGCGGACTGTGACCTGCAATTCATGCCGGAAGGCGGTTCCCTTTTGGCAGGCATCAGCAATCACGTCGCTTTTAAAGCGATCGGTACCGATGGCAGGGGTTGTGCTGTTTCGGGGACTATTTACAACAGCGAGCACCAGCCAGTGATTGATTTTACGTCTTCGCATCTCGGCATGGGTGCGTTTTATCTGAAATCCCATCCGAAGGAGACCTATACTGCCGTTGTAAAATTGAAAGGGGGTAAAACAAGATCCTATCCGCTGCCTCCCATAAAAAATTCAGGCACACTGTTAAATGTCGTCAACCCATTCAAAAGCGATTCGATTGAAGTCAATATCCGCTGTACACCAGACAGGGAAAACGACACCAGTCATTATTACCTGATAGGCCAGGCCAGGGGCATTGGCTGTTTCGGGGCATTGATCGTGTTGGATAAAGGGGTAGAGACCATACATCTTCCAAAAAGTATCTTTCCCACGGGCATCACCCGTCTTACCCTGCTTGATACAAACAAGCGGCCACTCAACACACGCCTGATTTTTGTCGATCAGCATGATGAACTGCGGCCGCATCTCAGCTACAAAAAGCAGTACAGTACCAGGGACAGCGTAGCCATGGATATCAGCATAACCGATCAAACAGGGATCCCGGTGCAGGGCTGCTTTTCACTGGCCGTTACCGACGACGCCCAGGTAAAGACCGATACCCTGAGGCGCAATTCGATGGTCTCCTGCATCCTTTTATCCTCCGATTTAAAAGGCTTTGTTGAAGATCCCGGGTATTACTTTCCCGTAGTAATGACAAAAAAGATATGGAAGGACCTGGATCAGTTATTACTGACCCAGGGTTGGGTGAACTATTCCATAGATACCGTAACAGCGCATCAGCGGATGATGTATCCGGGGGAACAGTCCTTTTCAATCTCCGGTAAGGTGACCAACATACTGAACAAGCCGGTAGCCGAATCAAAAGTGGTACTGTTCTCCCAAAAGCCTTTATCGTTCCGGCAGACGACCACTGATAAAAAGGGCACCTTTACTTTTAATAACCTCTACCCGGTCGACACAGCGTCGTACATGATCCAGGCACGGAACAAGCGCGGAAAGAGCTTTAACGTAGGCATTGAACTCAATGCCTTTCAACCTCCCTCCTTTCAGCCCTTAAGCCAAAGGATCCTTCCCTGGTATGTCAATACCGATACGGGCGATCTAAGCATCATCCATACCCGGATAACCA
Source organism: Chitinophagaceae bacterium (assembly GCA_036278455.1). GTDB lineage: Bacteria > Bacteroidota > Bacteroidia > Chitinophagales > Chitinophagaceae > FW021-bin31. The sequence goes on from DASULB010000088.1 coordinate 2,491, forward strand.
ATCAGGAACAGATTGATAAGCTGTTGGGCAAACACGTACTCAAAGAGGTGGTCGTCGTGGGCCAGAAAGTGATCAAGGATTCCAAAAACCTGAATGGTCCCGGCGGATCCGATTTCGCTATGAATGCTGCTGATATGCGCAAGGAGGGAAAGGCCACGCTCGGGGATATATTAAGGCAAAAGGTGAAAGGGTTCAGGTTGGGCGGGAAATTCCTCAATGTATATCTCATTAATACCGAACTGGTGCATCTGATTATCGATGGTGTCAACCTGGATTTCTTTAAGCCGGAGGGGATGTCCTATAAGGATTACTATAAGCAGTACCTGGATTACCTGACCGCGGAGGACATAAAAGGCATTGAAGTCATGACCTCCGCCAAATATACGATGACCTATTTTCAGAAATTCCTCAACCCGATGCAAAAACCCTTCGAGCATGTATTCATTGAGATAACCACTTACTCCGGCAATGGTGCTTTCTTAAAGAAGACCCCCGGCGTTTATCTGTACCGGCCTTCCATGGCTTTCGGTGCCCGGGCGCAATTTTATTCACCCAAATACAGCGTGAAAACGAGGGGGCATTCCATAGACGCCCGCTCCACCATTTACTGGAAGCCCGATATCCTTACCGGTAAGGATGGGAAAGCCAGGGTTTCATTCTACACCGCTGATAAGCCGGGCACCTATACGGTCATCCTGGAAGGATGTGATATGAACGGTCACCTGACAAGTATCCGTAGAAAAATGACCGTTCAATAACCGTTCAATAAAAAGATGTCTGTTATCACTGAAAAAGGCGGGAGACCTCCGGCGACCACGACAACCTTTGGAAAATAAGATGACCACACAAAGCAGGATCCTTCAAGCCCTGGTATCGTTCATCTCTTCTTATTGATCGGGTTTTATTGACCTGTTTTTATTATTCCGTTGGCAATGCGGAATAATCCAGCATGACATTAATTTCCGCAGCGGAGGCCAGACTGTCGGCACCTTCCACTGCCTCCAGCCGGATATACCGGGCTTCCCGTACCGGCCAGACCGCCATTTTTGTGGCGACATCATCGGCCCATTTGCCCTTTGTTACTTCGTGGTAGGACTGGCCGTCGGAACTTACATAAATCCGATAGCCGGTAATTCTTCCTTTGCCAAAGGATATAAAGTCCGGCCTGTAAGTCAACCCGCGGATCTGGTAGCTGCGGCCCAGGTCCAGGGTGATCGACTGGGGCAGTTTCGCTTTGGGTTCCCATTCGGAATTCCAGGCTGATTCAGGACGGTCATCAATGGCGTTTCCGGCCAGGTAACTATAACCCCGGTGAAACCCGGTATGTTCACTGGTCGCCGTCGCGTGCATCCCCTGGTGCGGGATAAAGCGCGGCCATGCACCCGTGGGTGTAACCGTCAGGTTATCAAATTGGGCGTGCTCCCATTTGCTCGTGGCCAACCCGATCTGACCCGACAGATTAAAGGTATCCTGCACAGAGGCCACTTGTTTTCCATCGATGAGCGCAGCGATCGTACGGTCCCGCATCCGCAAGGCAATCCGGTGCCACTTTCCGGTCCCAAAGGGAACCTTGCCTGCTTTCAGGACCACACCCTTCTTCTGACGGGCGCAGCGATAAAGTTTCCACGCGCCATCACTGTTTATCCGCAAGTGGTAGCCCGCCATAATGGTATCCATCTGCGCCGCTATTCTGCCCAACAGTTCCACATAACCGGGCTGCTCCAGCAGCACATCGGTACTTACTTTATAATCTCCCCACCAGGAAGGATCGCCCATGATCGTGGTCGGCGGCATTTTTCCCGGCCGTCCCCATACAACAGGTTGGTCTGACAACACCTGGCCGTAACAGGTGCCTTTACGGCCTCCCTGACAGGGTTCCGTCTCAAAGGCACCGTTGATGTCCGAAAAGTACTTCGCCAGTTTGCCCGGCCCGTAGGACTGAAAATCTTCCCGGTAAGGTAAAGGCATTTGTGCAGCAGCATGGGCGCCGGATGCAGCAGTGCCCTTATGCTGACCGGTTGTAGTGGAGAACGTGTACAGCCGGCCCGGCTTTATTACCAGGTTAAAGGATCCGTTCACGGGAGAGATATCCTTTACGTGGGCAAACTGATCCCCTGATCCGGTGGCGGTCAGATCTGTCTCCCACAGGTGCACAGCCGATGTAGAAAGCCCGCCTTCGACCTTAAACCGCACCATTTGCGGTTGTGGCATGTCCATCGTTTCTATGATGGTGGAATAATTATGGCCGTCGGGGGACTTCAGGGAAACATAACTCGCCCCTGAAGGTAAAAAACCACAGCTGCTGTCCATATAGGTCCATCCCGGTTTTACAAACTGGGCGGTATGGGCAAAAACCCATATGCTCTTTCCCACTTCATAATAACCGGACCAGGGCCATTCAGCCAACAGCAGGCCGGTATTAGCAATCGGAAGGTTACCGTACCACGCGGAGACAAGGGACCAGACCAGGATCCCGGTAACCCTCCCTTCTATGTATAAACGGTTCATGCCCCTGGCCAGGGCCTTTGCCCCGGCATTATGTCCCATTGAGCTGTATTCGCTGTTCCAGAGAGGTTTCCCCAGTCCCCTGGCATCTTTAGTGCTCGGGCATCTCTTATAGTCCGTCCGCCATCCGCATTCACTGTGATCACCTACAATATCGACCGCCGCTTTAAGGGCCGGGTTGTGGGCCATTTCAGTCGCCACAGACCATGGATGGGCAATGTCATCCGCCGCAATAATTTTTACCTTTGGATATTTTTTTTCCAGCGCCTTGTTCAGCTTGATGTACCAGTCCGCGTTCCACCCCCGTTCATTCCAGCCGCCAATATAATCGATGGTGATCCCATTGGCTTTCGCACAATCCAGCCAGCTGATAAGGTAATCGATCGTCTTATCCGACCAGAATTTTCCCACCCAGCCAGGGGCTCCCCATGCCAGCCCGATCAGCTGAAGGTCCGGGTTACGCTTTTTGGCTTCCTTTATCAGCCACCATTCATAACCGCGGTCACAATCATGATCATCAGGCGTACGCATGTGGCTGGCCTCGGCGCCATCCGTCGAATTCATGTCGCCGCCGATCTCTACTTTGAGGATCTGCAGGGAGGCTCCGTAGTCAGGTTTGAACAAATAATCGAGGATCCGGCTCCGCTCCGGCTCGGGATAATCCCTGAGAAGCCGCGAAGAACCTCCGGCACTGATCGCTCCCACGCCATCAAATGTTCTTCCGCCCGATTTCCCGTCGATGACAACAGCTGCCTCCTGTACATCATGAGGCTGTGCCCGGACGGCCGGGATATTTCCCAGCAGCACGAGGAGCATCATCATACACAGGCAGAAAAAAAGCCTTTTTCTGCTGGTCACGATCATGATGTCGGCAGGACTCAGGGCGCTTTTTAAGAGGCTACCTGTACGGAGGACCTGTCTGTTTACCATCAGGGTGATTTATGACTTTTTGTTACAGGATCATTTTCAGCTCAGGACCTGCGAGCGGTGATCATTACTTTGCCGCTTCCAAGCACACCATGGTGCGCCTGCAGGCTTATTTTACCCGAACGCCCGGGCCGGCTCTTTATCCACACGGCACCCACGCCCCCGCATGCTTCAAAATCGAAAGGCGTTTCTCCCACCAGAATGGCAGGTCCTTCAAGTGTCAGGTTTACCTCGCCGGTTACATAAGGACGTGGCGCGCCGTATTTATCAACGGCACGGAATACCACCCGTGTGGCGTCACTGCCGTCGGCCAAAATTTCCTCATCGTCGGCAATGACGGAAAGCCGGTCCTGCTGCCTGTCAGCAGAAAAAGAACGGGAGATCAGTTTATGATCCCCTACATAACCGTCAATCCTTAATTCAGGTTTTGTGGTGCCCTCCACCTGGTCAAAGTCGGCAAAACAGGGTGCATAACGCAGGTGAGCATACGCCCTGGTATCCGGCAGCAGCGTACCATGATGTTTGCCATCCACGAAAAGTTCGAGGCGTTCGCAATTCGAACAGATCATGGCCTTTCCCCTTTCTTTAAGCGGCAGTGACCGCGGGGAAAAATCCCAGTAGAAAGCGGGAGCGATCACGGCCCGGATCTTGGGGTCCACCTGCGCCTGATAGATCGCCGCCCCGGGCTTGGGCTCCCTGAACAGATCAACGACGCCGGTATATTTTACCCCATCGTACTGGTTGCCTGATCCCGAGGGATAATCATAACCGGACCATACCACTACGCCGCAATAACGTTCATCGGCCCCTGCGATATTATGTACCCGTGCATGCGCCATGGCCTGTCCCTGCTGTGCCGAGGCCGGATCAATGCGGCGGTAATATTTGGCGGGGCCCGAAAGGGTGCCTACCGTTTCGCTCACAAAATAGGGGAAATCCGTCCGGGGAGGCAGCAGTTCCGGTTGACGGCTTCCGTCCGCAGCTTTGCTATGCGCGTAATCATTATAGGAAAAAACATCCTGCACGAATTGTTTGGTGTCATGTTTACCCCCTACCATTGCGCCGGTGGTTTGCCGGGAATCATCCAGCCGGTGTGCCAGGTTACGCGTCTTTGTATAAAGGGCCACATCATCCGGTGTCTCATTGAGGCGTGCGCCCCAAATGATGATCGAGGGATGGTTGCGGTCACGGCGCACCATTTGTCCGACCGCGTGTACAGCGCGTGCCTTCCACTCGGCATTCCCCAATGGACTTCCCCACCCGGGCGCTTCCTCCCAGGCCATTAAACCCACCTCGTCGCAGGCATCGAAAAACGCCTCGGATTGGGGATAATGCGAGCACCGGACCATGTTGCAATTCAGTTCATGGCGGAGGATCTCGGCATCCCTGCGCTGGACGCGATCCGGCATCGCACCGCCCACAAACGGAAAGAACTGATGCCTGTTAACGCCAAAGAGCTGCACCCGCCGGCCATTCAGATAAAAGCCTTTTCCGGTGAAACGGGCCTGCCGGAACCCCGTGCGTACCGCGTAATCATGTACAGGTTTCCCGCCAACCGACAGTGTGGCAATGACCTCATACAGGTAAGGATCCTCCAGATCCCACAAATGAACATCCCCGATGTTATCCAGGGAGAGTGTGACAGTCATCTGCCCTTTTGCGGTGAGCTGCACAGGCATTTCCTGGCGGGCTACGGTCTTTTTTTCATCACGCAACACCACCTCAATGCTGAGCGGACCGGTGGGCATCGTGGCCGCGTCAATGGTGCAGGCGACCTCAAGCCGCCGGCCGGCATCCAGTACGTTGACCGGCTTGGCAAATACATCGCTCAGAAATACCGGGGGAACCAGGTGGAGATTGGCGGGGCGATAGAGGCCGCCGGGCTGCCAAAAATCAACGGAGCGCGGATCCTTACCCGGCTTGTCAGGAGGAACGTTTATGTTAAAACGGGAATCAACTTCAACCGCCAGCACATTATTTCCCGGTTGCAGGTGACCGGTAAGCTCATAACTTAAAGGCAGGTATCCGCCCACGTGTTCACCCAGCTTATGTCCGTTAAGCAGCAGGGTGGCGGAAGTCATCGCCGCCCCCATTTCCAGAAACACACGCATTCCCCGGATGTCTTCGGGGTCCAGCTTAAAATGACGGCGATAGACCCAAATCTTCTCCCAGCTTTCGGGATTCCATTTTCGCCAGGACAAATCGCTGACGATATGCGGCAGCGTTACCCGCTGAAAAGCACCGTCCTCGTAATCCTGATCCAGGGCACCCTGACGCATTTCACCACCAAAAAGCCAATCTGTATTAAAGGGTATGGTCCTGGCTGCAGGGCCACGCTTGCCTTCGTGAACATAGCGTCCGCCCGCGCAGCTTCCCAATATGGAAATGGCAGCCAGGCCTCCGGCTCCGGCAAGTGCCGTTCTCAAAAATTTTCGGCGGTTCCACTGCTGCTCCACGGGTAAATTCATATCATGATTTACTGGTTCAATATTTTGCTTTTTTATTTTCCCTGCAGGGAAGTGCTAAAAGTATTATTTTATTTTGGATCTTTTATGAAAAGTGATTTCGTATCTGCGGCACTGGCTAACTTCAAGCATACGACGATATCCCTGTGCAAGCCAACGATTAAAGTCAGCGGGGTCATCAATACCCGGCGATCCGTTTGATCTTGGTATTGATTTGTAATTCGGTCAGGGGAACAGGTAAATATTCATGCGTGCCGCTGACAGAATTATCGGCGCCAATGGCGCCATGCGCCTCCGGGTTTTTCTTGTATGCACATTGACTGATCAATGCTGCCCCCCTCTTAACAGATAATAGAACCGGTTGGTCTCATCAGCCGATGTTACTATCCGCTGGTGTCCTGTCTCTTTGAAAAGATTGTCTTTGGGGATCGTCATAGAGATCAGGGCCGGGCGCGACTTTTTACCGGTTACAGGCACACCTGTCTGCCTTTTTACCAGGTGGGCCGGTATCGTCCGGCATTCCCCTGTAAGGCCTTCGCCAGCAATGATGGGCCGCATTCTCACGCTTTACATAA
>DASULB010000089.1:0-25729 GCA_036278455.1 Chitinophagaceae bacterium
TGATATAGCCAGTGGCGGAAAGAAAAAATCCCTTTTTTAAGATCAGGTTTATATATGGCGTTAATACGGGTATGCCGACTGGATCTTTGCGGCCTGCATAGGTAAGATCAGAAATATATTCAAACCCCGGGTTAATAAAAATCTTTTTTTGCTGCTGCTTTTCAATAGTCGTATCCTTCGCATTATTTACTACGGAAGCAGGTTCCTGTGCAGTCGCTATATGATACATGCCAACACTTAAGATCAAAAGAAATAAAATCCTTTTCATTGTTGTCTTATTTAAATAAGTGCAGTAAACATTGTTTGTAAAAACAAAACCCCGCTGCTTCACGGGGTTTTGGTCTGATTGTTTTTTGTACTTCTTTATTAATGTCCGCTGGAGGCGTTTACACTGCCTTTGTTTGTAGCAGATGTAGAAGCATTTGCCCTTACCTTACCGGCCTTTACCGATGAGTTGTTCTGGGCCCTGGTGGACGATCCTACCCTTGCCTTATGACCCGATGTGGCGCCGTTCGTGTTGGAATAGATGTTTGTGTTGCTGTTTACCTTTGCTGCATGGTCAGCCTTCCTGGCTCGTTTTCTGGCTTTTCTTTCAGCCTTTCTTGCCGTTCTTTCGGATGCTTTGGATTTCCTGCTTAAGGTATTGGCCGCATCGCTTTTTACAGAACCGCTCGCATTTGTCGTGGAAGCAGCTCCGGCTTGTACATTTTCCGTAGCCGCCTGTGCCGTGGTGGAAGCTTTGCCATTCACCTGTGCTCCGATAACATGCGTTTGCGAAGCACGGGCTGTTTGTTGTGCTGCACGCACAGTCTGGCCTGTCGTGCGGGCGGTTTGAGATACAGTACCATTTACTGTACGTTGAATATTGCTTGCATTAGCAGCCGCTTTCGCGCCTGCATTAACATGACTACCTGCATTAAGGCCTACCTGGGCAAACCCGGGAGCAGCAATAAATAAGGCTGCCGGCAGAATTAAAATTTTTGCTAACCGTTTCATAGTATTTGTTTTTTTGTTTGAAAAATCAATAAACATTTTTATAACCTGACCTGAGCATCAATGATCACACGATGCCTGCTTGGGACTTCATATACATCAGGGGCTCTATATACCTTATATTGTCGTTCCTCGTTATAATAAGGCTTAAAATGTTTGGATTTCTTGGCATGCCCCGGAGCAAAATATTTGGCGGATTTTGTGCCATATAATTTTTTTGCCTGTCCCGGAGGTAAATTCACCGGGTAATTCTGATAAACAGGATATCCCTGGTAAACAGGACCTGGATTTCCACCGATCACGCCACCAATGTGGACACTCACTTGTGCGGAAGTGTTTGGGCTGCCCCAAAGCACCATTCCTATTGGCAACAAGCTGTATAAGAATAGCTTTTTCATGATCTTTAGTTTTAACGGTTTACGTAGAAGTTGAAGATGAAGTTATATTTTCAAACAGCTATTTGCTCAGCCAAACGGTATCTACTTTTGTAACCGCTCCCGTTTTTACCATCACGTTATCCAGCGTATCGCTTTGATAACCGGTGGTGGTATCTGCTGAAAAAGTAAGCTGATAGCCACCTTCAGGCACCCCCCAGAATTTGTAATACCCTGTGCTGTCCGGGATGGCGCTAAGTGTATCAGTATTCATAATGGCTATTATATGTGCCCGGGCCGAATCAGGGAGGACAACTCCTTCCATAGCGCCGCCCGCTTCTTTTGCAAAGGTTCGGATCACTGGTTTCAGCGAATATTTACCGCTATTCCCTGCCTTTACAACAGAGCGGGCCGCATCAAAATCAAGCACTAAGGCATAAGGGATACCTGGTTTTAATTCAGCATGTATATTCAATTTAAGACCTGATTGCTGGGCGGAGGGTGTGGTGAGCGGTACCTTTGTTCCATCATCCAGAACAAGGTAATTATCGTTACCTAAAATAAGCCGTATCTGAGATACCGTGCCTGCGGGCAAATCCACCCCTCCAAGAACAGTGTCAGCCCCGTTCCTGAAGTCCAGGAGATTATACAGGCCCGGACGTAATAAAGGAACTTCCTTCCAACCTGCGCTGTCCGTTGAGTCAGCGCCAGGGGTATTGATCATAACCTTTTGAATGTCGACCCAGACTTCCTGGTAGTCACCCGGTGAATCGGTCAGGTAAATATCAAGATGAGAAGGGGAATTGTTCATGTTATCCACTGATTTGTCACAGGATGTGAATAAGGCAGCCATGCCGAGCATGGCAGTAGCAAGAACGCTGATTGTTACGCTGGTCATTTTCATAGAATTTTTTTTGTCCGAATTAAAGCGCTTGGGTTAACGCGAATATTATGCCAAACCAACAATATGCCTTCTATATAATTGATAATCAAATAGCTGCATGCATTTGCTTTTTCAAGGTATTAAGCCTGATTATACCGGAGCCCCTTATTGCCTGCCGCAGATTAATCTGGAGCAAAACAAGTGAACGAATGGAAGGGCAAATTATCTTGATGGCCGGCTGTTTAATTAGCAGAATATGCATGACTATTGCTTATTTCCCTGGCACCCCTAAGTGTCTTGTAGAATAAAGCAAAATGTTCAACGAAATATTACTGCCTGACCTGACGCAAAGTATTACCACCCGGCTAAAAAGTATCTCCCGGCAAACATCCGTTTATCTTAAAAGGTCCTTGTTAGATGACTGCGTAAAGGTATTTTTCCCTCCGGGGGAGGGATTCATGACGGGTGGGAAAAATAGTTTTCAGATCGGGAAAACAGCAGATGTTATAGTACGCAAGTTATAAACGGGATGGCTTTTGCGGAAAAACACTGTAAATTATTAAGTTTATCACCCCTCTAACAATATCTTTGCGATTAGCCGTTTATATTTGTGCGTTCATGGGGGCATTATTCAAAAAGGAAGTTAGTCAGTTTTTTAGCAGCATCACAGGCTACCTGAGCATTATATTGTTCCTGGTAGCAAATGGACTGCTGTTGTTCGTATTCCCCGATACCAGTATTTTTAATGATGGTTACGCCACGCTGGACACACTTTTCCGGTTAGCGCCCTGGATACTGTTGTTATTGCTTCCTGCGGCCACCATGCGCTTGTTCGCCGAGGAATGGCGCAGCGGAACGATGGAATTATTGCTGACACGCCCCCTGAGCGAATGGCAGATCGTCGGAGGAAAATACCTGTCGGGCCTTTTTCTGCTGATTTTTGCCCTGATTCCCACCGTCATCTATTACATTACGATCCGTTCGCTGGCGGTTTCTCCGGCGGATGTGGACACCGGTGGCATCATCGGCTCCTATATCGGGCTGTTTTTGTTGGGCAGTGTGTTTACGGCCATTGGGATATGGGCCTCTTCGGTCAGTTCCCAGACGGTGGTGGCGTTCCTGTTATCGGTGTTTACCTGTTTTATTGTTTACACCGGGTTCGACGCGTTGAGCCGTATCCCTGCTTTTGCCGGCGGCCTCGACTATTACCTGCAACTCATCGGGATCCAGTACCATTACGTGTCCATCAGCAGAGGGGTGATCGGGCTGCAGGATATTGTCTATTTTTTTAGCATGGACGGTTTGTTCCTTTACCTGGCAAAATTATCCCTGGATAAAAGGAAATGGGAAAAAGCGGGCGTGTTGGCGGGTCCCGGTGACCTGTCAGAACAAACCGGCATTAAACATCCGGTCGTTGAATAAAGGCGCCTACATAAAAAGAAAGCATCTCAGGAACTTCTTTTTGTTCCTGGCGGTACTGATCGTCCTCAACATCGCCGCTTCTTATGTGCATACCCGCATTGACCTGACGGCGGAGAAACGCTATACGCTGTCGGCACCTACCAAAAAACTGCTCAGGAACCTGGATGGCACCGTGAAGATCAAGGTCTTCCTAAAAGGGAAATTTCCCTCGGGCTTCCGGCATTTATCGGAATCCGTCAGGGAATTGCTGGAGGAATTTCGCCGTTATGGCGGCCACCGGGTCACCTATGAGTTTGTTAATCCACTGGCGGGCCTGCCGGACAGCCTGCAGGTCAAAGTAAAGGATTCACTGACTGCCATGGGGATCATGCCTTATAACGTCAAAGCGCAACAGGATATCTCGCAGGGCGTTTCGGTTCAATTGATCTTTCCGGGGGCGCTGGTGGACTATCACGGCCACGAGTTGGCGGTGAACCTGCTGCAGCCCCAGCCGGGCATGGACCCGCTGCAAACCCTGAATCATTCGGCAGCCCTGCTGGAGTATGATTTTGTGCATGCCATCGAACAGCTTTCCTGGCAGCAGCCTCCGCTGGTGGCCTACATGCTGGGGAACGAGGAGAACCTGAGCCCGGAGGTATATGACGCCTTAAATGTCCTGCAGCAGAACTACCGGCTGGATACCCTGAACCTGGCGACCACACCTTCCATTTCACCAAAGTACCAGGCACTCGTCTTTATGAAGCCCGGAAAGCGCTTTAGTGAGGAGGAGAAGTTAAAAATCGACCAGTATGTTATGCACGGCGGTAAGATACTCTGGTGCATTGACCCTGTGGTGGCCTCGATGGACAGCCTTCAGCATCAGAGTTCTTTTCTGGCCTACGACCAGGGGCTGAACCTGGGCGACCTCCTGTTCAACTATGGGGTACGTGTCAACCCGGACCTGGTGCAGGATCTGCAATGTTTTTCCATCCCCGTTACCGTGGGGCACATAGGCAACCGGCCCCAGATTGAGCGCCTGCCATGGCCCTACGCGCCCTTGTTTACGCCCGGTCAGGATCATCCCATTACCAAAAACATGGATGTGGTGCTCGGGCATTTCGCCAGTTCCATTGACACCACGAAAGCGGCCGGTATCCGCAAGACCGTGTTGCTTTCCACCTCGGAGAACAGTCGCACCCTTGGAACGCCTTTAAGGGTGTCGCTGGAAAGTGTGAAGGTCAAGCCCGACCCGCGTGAATTTATCAAAAAGCACCTTCCCGTAGCCGTGTTGCTGGAAGGGGATTTCCCGTCGGTTTTCCGCAACCGCCTGAACGCGGACATGCGCGCGAAAATCGAGCTGCGCTTTCATGAGCCCTATAAGCCCCTGAGCATCCCTACGCGCATGATCGTGGTCTCCGACGGGAACATGTTCCTCAACCCCGTTTCCCGGCAGGACGGCCCGCTGGCCATGGGCATGGACCCCTATACCCGGCAGTTGTTCGCCAACCGGGAGTTTTTTGAGAACTGCCTGACTTACCTCACCGACACCACAGGGATCATCCAGGCGCGCAACAAGGATTTCAAACTGCGGTTGCTGGATAAAACCAAGGTGGAGCAGCACAAAGCCACCTGGCAGGTGCTCGGTTTTCTGATACCACTGGCGTTTGTTTTACTCGTCGCGGCGGTGTTTCAGTTTGTGCGTCAGCGAAAATACACCGGTGCATAGCAGGGGCCATCCACCGAAAAATTTAGGATAATAGCGAAATCTTTTCTATGTTCGCCCGGCAAAAATAACCCTAAACCAGCATTATGCCCACCCAAACAAAACAACAGCCATCTCCCAATTACCTCGTTCCCACGATCATCGTGGGGATCTTATTTTTTGTTTTCGGTTTTGTGACCTGGCTGAACAGCACACTCATCAATTTTTTGAAGATTGCCTGTGAGATCGATAACCTCGTGATACTGTTTCTGATCCCGATGGTTTTTTACATTGCCTACCTGGTGATGGCGCTCCCTTCCTCCTGGGTACTGAAAAAAGCGGGATTTAAAAACGGTATGGCGGTGGGTCTGCTGGCGATGGCCGGGGGCGCCCTGATCTTTATTCCCGCCGCCATGAGCAGAACCTATGTGCTATTCCTGGTGGCCCTGTTTATCCAGGGAGCCGGCCTGGCGGTCCTGCAGGCAGCCTCGAATCCTTATGTGACTATCCTGGGACCCATCGAAAGCGCCGCGAAGCGGATCAGCATCATGGGCATTTTTAATAAGGTGGCGGGAGCGATCAGCCCGCTGATCTTAAGTGTCCTGATCCTGGCAGGGGCGGATGCCATCGAAACCAAACTGTCAGTGACCACAGATCCCGGCGCAAGAGAAGTGCTTTTAAACGGGCTGGCCGATAAAGTGATCTATCCATACCTTGTCATGGCGATTGTGCTGGTGTTACTGGCCGTCTGGATCCGGTATTCCAATTTACCCGAAGTGGACCATGTGGAAGAAGAAGAGGAACTCGATGATCCCGAAATTAAACAGCGTACTTCGATCTGGCAGTTTCCGCACCTGATCCTGGGGGTTATTGCCCTGTTCTTTTATGTGGGCTGCGAGGTGATGGCGGGCGATACGATCGGGCAATACGGGAATTTGCTGGGCTATGATGTCAGCCAGTATCAGAATTTCACGACCTATACACTGGGCTTCATGATCCTCGGTTACGTTATCGGGATCGCCCTCATCCCCAAATATGTGTCCCAGCGAAAGGCACTCTGGTTTTGCTGTATCCTGGCGCTGATCTTTTCTGTCGCCGCGGTATTGACCTCCGGATGGGTAACGGTGCTGTTTATTACCCTGCTCGGGCTGGCCAATGCCATTATGTGGCCTGCCATCTGGCCGCTGGCATTGAATAAACTGGGCCATTTTACCAAGCTGGGCTCCGCCATGCTGGTCATGGCGATCGCGGGAGGGGCCATCATGCCGATGATCTGGGCGGCGATTGCCAATCATCACCCCGATCATCCGCAGCTGGCGTACCTGCTGTTGATTCCGTCTTATCTGATCATCTTGTATTTTGCGGTAAAAGGGTATTTGGTCGGATTGGGAAAGAAGACGGTTCCTGAAAAAGCGATGGCCTGACATTATTTATAATAAAAAAGAGAAAAAAAGAGAAAAATTATCAGCAAATGATCACCCGTGTAAAAGAAAAATTTGACGAGTTATTTCACCAGGATCCCATCCTTATTCTTTCTCCGGGCAGGGTAAACCTGATCGGAGAGCATACCGATTATAACGATGGGTTTGTATTGCCCGCTGCGATCGATAAAAACGTGGTGATGGCCCTGGCCGTCAATGATTCCGACCAGTGCAATGTTTACGCCTGCGCCTTTGATGAACTGGTGAGTTTTGACATAGAATGCGCCCACCGCAGGGAAGGCTGGATCAATTATGTATTGGGTGTGGTGTATTATCTGCGTCAGCAGGGATATCCGGTTTCGGGCTTTAACGCAGTCGTGGACAGCGATCTTCCGGTGGGCGCCGGTTTATCATCATCGGCGGCGGTGGAAGGAGCGACCGGTTATGGTTTGAGCCGGCTGTTTGACTTACAGACGGACCGGGCAGAACTGGCCAGGATAGGGCAGCTGGCTGAACATAACTTCGCCGGCGTGAAATGCGGTATCATGGATCAGTTCGCCAACCTGCACGGCAAGAAGGACAAGCTCATCCGGCTGGATTGCCGCGATCTGAGCTACGCTTACGTCCCATTTCATTTTCCGGAGTACAGGATCGTGCTTTGCAATTCCATGGTGCATCATTCTCTCGCCTCCTCTGAATACAATGTCCGGAGGCAGCAATGTGAGCACGGGGTGGAAGTCATCAAAAAGACCTTCGAGGACGTGAAGAATCTGCGTGACGTCTCCCCGGAGATGCTGCAAATCAGCAGGGATGACCTGAGTGAGGTAGAATATAGCCGTTGCAAGTATGTGGTGGAGGAAAACGGCCGTTTGCTGAAAGCCTGTGACTTGCTGGACCAGGATGATCTGCAGGGCTTTGGGGAATTGATGTATGCCACCCATGAGGGTCTGAGTGTAGATTATGAAGTCAGTTGCGAAGAACTGGATTTTCTGGTCCAGCTGGCCAGAAAACGGCCGGAGGTCACGGGGGCGCGCATGATGGGCGGCGGCTTTGGCGGCTGCACCATCAATATCGTCGAGTCCGGCAAAGTGGATGATTACACCGCATTCATCCGCGGGCAGTACCAGGAGAAATACGGAAAGACTCCTGAGGTATATGTAACCTCCATAGAGGATGGTACCCGGATGCTATAGGCATTTGCAGGCCGGGCAGGGCCGCGGAATGAAAGATATGGCCGGAAGAAGGATCTGATTCCATTCCGGCACTTTTTTTGTTAAATAACAGTCATTCTTTGCACGGCCTGGATTTTTTCTTAGATTTAATTTTTTTTTATTATAGCTTTGCACTTTATTATAACGGAAAATCAATTTTTTCACTTTTTAACGCCAAACTGAAGTTGAAAAGCTCATTAACCCATATCGCGCTCGTCGCCTGGCATCCTTCGCTCAGAAGGGCTGAATCTCCAATCAGGGTTAGTATATTCCGTTACCTTTCCCGACGACCACGTATCTGATATACGGCGTCCTTCTTTTTGGGTGCTGTTGTTCAGGTTGATGTTATTCTCCTGAACAACTCTTGCTGTTTATCCATTCATTTATTTCTTTTTACTTTTATCTTTTTATAACGTGGAATCACAGAAAACTTATATCGTTCGGGTAGCTACGGCCAGTGATCAGCCATACGCAACGGAGATAACCGATGAAATGGCTTCTTCCGCAGAAAAACGTGGCACAGGCATCGCCCGCAGATCGCCGGAATATGTATGCAAAAAAATGGAGGAAGGCAAGGCGGTCATTGCCCTTACACCAGATGGACGCTGGGTGGGCTTCTGCTATATCGAGGCCTGGGGCCATGAAAAGTTCGTGGCCAATTCGGGCCTTATCGTTTCGCCTGAATTTCGCGGGCAGGGTGTAGCCAAGGAGATCAAACAAAGGATATTCGAGCTTTCCAGGCTCCGGTATCCCCATGCGAAAATATTCGGCCTTACCACCGGGCTGGCGGTGATGAAGATCAATTCCGAGCTCGGCTATGAGCCGGTAACCTATTCGGAGCTGACCGATGATGATGAATTCTGGAAGGGATGCAGGAGTTGTGTGAACTATGAAACGCTGATGAGCAAAAACCGGGAAAATTGTTTTTGCACCGCCATGTTATTCGATCCCGCCGTACGGGAAAAGAAGCCGGCGCAGCCTGCAACCGAGTTAAAGGTCATGGTGACGCCTGAGGGACATGTCCACAAGAAAAAGAAACGGCATTTCAAGGGTAACTACAAGCTCTTTGAAAGGTGGATCCGTTATAAACGCTATGTATTATTGAAGGCGAGGAAAAAGGAAGGAGGTGCCGGGGGAAGTGTGCCTTCTGTCAAAAAGAAGTTCTTTTTATTTAACCTGTTTTGAGTGGCATCGTCACCTGAAGCGACAAACAGCAGCAGCAAACATGAAAAAGGTTGTCCTGGGATTTAGCGGCGGATTGGATACGTCTTATTGTGTCAAATACCTGACGGATGAAAAGGGTTATGAAGTGCATTCCGTGATTGTGGATACCGGCGGATTTAGCAGTGATGAACTGAAAGAGATCGAAAAGAAAGCTTATGATCTGGGGGTAAAGAGCCATCAGACAGTGAACGCGGTCGGTGACTATTATCACCATGTGATCCGCTACCTCATCTTTGGCAACGTGCTTAAGAACAATACCTACCCGCTGAGTGTAAGCGCTGAACGCATGAGCCAGGCGATGGCCATCGCGGCATACGCGAGAGAGGTGAATGCGGATGCAGTGGCCCATGGCAGTACCGGCGCAGGCAATGACCAGGTACGTTTTGACATGATCTTTCACATCATGATACCGGGTATAGAGATCATCACGCCCATACGGGACATGCAGCTCAGCCGGGAAGAGGAGATCCGCTACCTGAAGTCCAAAAACGTGCAGATGGATTTTTCCAAAGCGCAGTATTCAGTTAATAAGGGCCTGTGGGGCACCTCGGTAGGCGGAGCGGAGACCCTGACCTCGGATCGTTTTTTGCCCGAAGAAGCTTTTCCCACGAAAGTCACCGCTAAAGACGCCAGGGACATTACCCTGCGGTTTGAGAAAGGCGAACTAAAGGGCATCGACGACCAGGCATTTTCCGATCCGGTCGAAGCGATCCGGCATTTGCAGAGGGTCGCGGCTCCCTTCGGTATCGGCCGTGATATCCATGTGGGGGATACCATCATCGGCATCAAGGGAAGAGTGGGCTTTGAAGCGGCGGCGCCCCTGGTGATCATCAAGGCGCACCATGCCCTGGAGAAAAACGTGCTCACCAAATGGCAACTGATATGGAAGGACCAGCTCGCCCAGTTCTATGGCAACTGGTTGCATGAAGGGCAGATACTGGACCCCGTGATGCGTGACGTCGAAGTGTTCCTGGAACATTCTCAGGAGCAGGTGACCGGAACGGTATTGCTCACCCTGTTTCCTTATCGGTTTCAGGTAAACGGTATCCGTTCGCCCCATGACCTGATGAATGGTGCTTTTGGAAAATATGGGGAGATGAACAGCGGCTGGACGGGAGAAGATGTCAGGGGATTTTCAAAGATTTTTGGCAACCAGACGATGATCTGGCATAAAGTGAATCAAAGCAATCAGGTGAAATGACGGATAAAACGATGCATCAGCAGGATAACGGGGAAACCGCTGGCTTATCGGCCGGCGGAGGGCGGACAAAGGCAGGCATTATCGGCGGCGCCGGTTTTGCCGGCGGGGAGATGATCAGGATCTTATTGAACCACCCGGAGGTGGAATTGTCCTTTGTACATAGCCGCAGTCACGCCGGAAAGCTTTTAAGTGAAGTGCATACGGATCTGATCGGCGACACCCTGATGGTGTTTACCGATGTGCTCCGTTGGGACGTGGATGTGGTCTTTCTTTGCATGGGCCATGGTGAGTCGGGGAAATTGCTGGAGCAGCAGGATATTCCGGATCATGTGCACATCATCGACCTGAGCCAGGATTTTCGCCTGGGAGAGCAGGTAAAGGGGAGGTCTTTCGTTTATGGTCTGCCCGAATGGAAACGGGAGGAGATCTCCCGGGCACATGATGTCGCCAACCCGGGATGCTTTGCCACAGCGATCCAGCTGGGATTGCTGCCGCTGGCGAAGGCGGGCTTATTAAAGGAGATCCATACCACGGGCATCACCGGTTCCACCGGCGCGGGACAGAAATTGCAGCCCACCACCCGGCACAGCTGGCGCAACGGCAATGTGAACGCTTACAAGACACTCACCCACCAGCATCTGAACGAAATTACCCGGAACTTCCGGGCCTTGCAGCCCGGTTTTGACGCGCCGGTCAATTTTGTTCCCTGGCGTGGTGATTTTACCAGGGGCATTTTTATTACTTCCTATCTGTACTGCGACCTGGGTCTGGAGGAGGCCTATAAATTGTATCATTTCTTTTATGAGGACGCCCCGTTTACCCATGTAAGCGAAAAAATGATCGATCTTAAACAGGTGGTCAATACCAATAAATGCCTTATCCATCTGGAGAAAAGCGGCGATAAACTGGTGATTCATTCTGCGGATGACAACCTGCTGAAAGGCGCCTCGGGACAGGCAGTGCAAAACATGAACCTGATGATGGGTTTCCCGGAAACGGCGGGATTGAAATTAAAAGGGGTGGTCTATTAAATTAAAACGGTCTTTTTACATCCCTCAACATTTCCGGGCGATCCCCGTTCTTATAAAGTAATTTAACAAATCGAAAGACCATTCATCTTTTAAATTTCTCCGGGAGGACAACGATATGGATTTATTCAATGTTTATTCATTATTCGACATTACGCCTGTAAAGGCAAAGGGCAGCTATCTTTGGGACAAAGACGGCGAACAGTACCTGGACCTCTATGGCGGTCACGCGGTAATCTCCATAGGACACACCCACCCGCGCTATGTGAAAGCCATTACGGATCAATTGCAGCGGATCGGCTTTTATTCCAATTCGGTACATAACCCGTTGCAGGAGAAGCTGGCCGAAAAGCTCGGCAAGCTCAGCGGCTACGAGGATTATAGTTTGTTCCTCTGCAATTCCGGCGCGGAGGCCAATGAGAATGCTTTGAAACTGGCATCTTTCGCGACGGGCAGAAAAAAGATCATCGCTTTCAGGAAGGCTTTTCACGGCCGTACTTCCGGGGCAGTGGCCGCCACGGACAATCCGAAGATCGTTTCACCTTTTAACGCCGTGCACGAAGTAGAGTTCCTTCCATTGAATGACGCGGAGGCATTGGAGGAGGCCATCGGTGAGGACGTCGCCGCGGTGATTATAGAAGGAATACAGGGTGTGGGAGGGATCAACCTGGTCGACGACGGGTTTTTGCAATCGCTCAGGAAGAAATGTGACGCCACGGGCGCCTTGCTGATCGTGGATGAGGTACAATCCGGCTATGGCCGCAGCGGCCGTTTCTTCGCCCACCAGTATGCGGACGTCGCGCCGGACCTGATCACCATCGCCAAAGGCATGGGCAATGGCTTTCCCATCGGGGGCGTACTGATCTCCCCGAAGATACAACCCTGGGCGGGAGAACTGGGAACCACCTTTGGCGGAAACTATCTGGCCTGCGCCGCGGGGCTGGCCGTACTGGAAGTGATCGAAACCGAAAAGCTGATCGCAAATGCAGCAACGCTCGGTGATTACCTGATGGATAAGTTGCGCGGTTTTGCCCCCCTGCAGCATATTCGGGGCAAGGGGCTGATGATCGGCTTTGATGTCCCGGAGGAACTGAAGGACCTGCGGCGGGAGCTGCTGGTTCACCACAAGATATTTACGGGTGCCGCCGGTACCCGGACCATCCGCCTATTGCCATCCCTGGCGCTGAGTATCCGCCAGGCCGATGAATTCCTGGAAGCGATGGAGGAAGCCCTTAAGTTGGAAGCTGTCAGGTGAGCAGTTCCCTGTATTCTTAAACCTGTTTATTCAAATTCCCGCGTAGCTTTATGATGAAAAATTTCCTTTCCGTCGACGATGTTGCAGATATTGCTCATTTAATGGATAAGGCGCTTGCCTATAAAAAGGCGCCTTATAAGGATCAGGCGTTGGGGCAAAATAAAACGCTCGGCATGCTGTTCATGAACCCCAGCATGCGGACGCGCATCTCCACGCAAATAGCGGCAAAAAATCTGGGGATGGAAGTGGTCGTGTTCAATGTGGACAAAGAAGGGTGGCGGCTGGAGTTTGCCGATGGCGTGGTGATGGATGGCGCTACCGCCGAACATGTGAAAGAAGCGGCAGCGGTGATGGGACAATATTTTGACCTTTTGGCCATTCGTACTTTTCCCGGATTGAAAGACCGGGAGGCGGATTACAGTGAAAGTTATATCCGGCAATTCGTCCGGTACGCGGGTATTCCCGTGGTGAGCCTGGAAAGCGGCACCCTGCATCCCCTGCAAAGCCTGGCCGACCTGATCACCATCAGGGAACGTATCGCTGATACCCGAAAGGGGAACAAAGGGGGCCGGGTCAAGGTGGTAATGACCTGGGCACCGCATATCAAAGCCTTGCCGCAATCCGTTCCTAACTCCTTTGCCGAGTGGATGGGGCGCTGGGGCGAAACCGATTTTGTCATTGCCCAGCCCGAAGGCTATGAACTCGATGAGCAATTTACCCGGGGCGCCACCATTGAACATGACCAGGATAAGGCGTTGCAGGACGCTGATTTTGTATATGTGAAAAGCTGGTCGTCTTATAAGGACTATGGTAGTATCCTTTCCACGGACCCTTCCTGGATGATCACGGCGGAAAAGCTGCAGGTGACAAATGACGCGAAAGTCATGCATTGCCTTCCGGTAAGAAGAAATCTGGTGATCGCCGATGAAGTACTGGATGGCCCCGCATCCATTGTGACGGCGGAGGCGGGCAACCGGGTATGGGCGGCGCAGGCCGTGCTGAGCGAACTGCTAAGATCCTGAAGAGGATGAGACCTTGTTTTTTTATGTTTTTGATTGTTTTTTATGAAGGAGCAGACACCACACCGTGAACAGGCAGCTAACCATTCCTTCCCGTCTGAAGGAGGAACTGAAGCCTTGCTTGTGATCAAGGTGGGGGGGCATATCACCGGCGATCCCGATGCGCTGAAAGCGTTCCTGAAAGACTTCGCTGCCATTAAAGGAAAAAAGATACTGGTGCATGGCGGCGGCAAGATCGCGACACGGATCGCGGAACAATTGGGTGTTGCATCAAATTATGTGAACGGGCGCCGCGTGACCGACGAAGCCATGGTTGATGTGGTGGCGATGGTCTATGGCGGATTGGTCAATAAAAAAATAGTAGCCGGGTTACAGGCCTTTGGATGCAACGCCATGGGGCTGACCGGCGCCGACGGCAATACGATCCCTGCCAGAAAACGGCCGCCCGGGAAAGTGGATTATGGCTTTGTAGGCGATATTGAGTTTCCCCTGGAAAGCGGTGTTTGCCAGCTTTTATTAAGGAGCGGCGTTACACCTGTATTCGCGCCCCTTACCCATGACGGGAAAGGCCAGATACTGAACACCAACGCGGATACCATCGCCTCGGCGTTGGCTGTATCCCTGTCCGCTGTTTATCAGGTGCGGTTAGTTTACTGCTTCGAGAAAAAAGGCGTTTTGCGCGATGTCAACAATGAAAACGACGTCGTGCATTTGATCGACCGGAAGGTTTATGCCCGGTTGGCGCAGGAAGGCGCGTTGGCGGACGGTATTTTACCCAAACTGGAAAATGCTTTCGATGCCATTGATCGTGGGGTACACGAAGTGATCATTGGCCAGGCGGCCGATCTGTTGCAAAATATTGGTCCCGGGGTAACCGGCACCTTAATCAGATCATAAAAAGGTTCTTCAGTTAACCATCCTTTCCTCCCGCCACGCTGTCCGGATAAACACTATTTTCCTGAACGGACGGCCTTTGCCTTTCAGGGGGCAGCTTGTGATGATTACACCGGGGGCTAAGAAAAAACAAAAAAGACATGGATATTCAGCATTTATATAACGAATCGGTAGCACTCCTGAAAGAATTGATCGCCACGCCGTCTTTCAGCAGGGAAGAGGGTGGCACCGCGTCTGTTTTATGCAGGTTCATGGGGACCCAAAAGATTGTACACACCCGTGTAGGCAACAATGTATGGGCACTGAATCAGGCTTTTGACGAGCGTAAGCCCACCATTCTGCTCAATTCCCACCATGATACGGTTAAACCTAATTCAGCCTATACACGGAACCCGTTTGATCCCGCGGTGGAAGAGGGAAGGTTGTATGGACTCGGTAGCAATGACGCCGGTGGGTGCGTCGTCAGTTTAATCGCGGCCTTTTTACATTTTTACCAGAGACAGGATTTGAAATATAACCTGGCCATCGCGCTCTCCGCGGAAGAAGAGATTTCCGGGGCCGGCGGCATCGAACGTATTTTACCTCTGCTTCCCGGCATTGATTTCGCCATCGTGGGAGAACCGACGCTCACCGATATGGCCATCGCGGAAAAAGGTTTGCTGGTACTGGATTGCACCGCCCATGGAAAGGCGGGACATGCCGCCAGGGAAGAGGGAGATAACGCCATTTACAAGGCGATGGGAGACATCGGGTGGTTCCGGGATTACCGGTACCCGAAAATCTCCGAAACACTGGGCCCTGTAAAGATGAGCGTCACCATGATCAGCGCCGGGGAGCAGCACAATGTGGTACCCGCAGCGTGTCATTTTACGGTAGATATAAGGGTAACGGACGCCTATACGCATGAGGAGATCTTAAAGACGGTGACCGCAAACATCCAAAGCGAAGCAAAACCGCGTTCCCTTCGCATGCGTTCCTCTGCTATCGCTAAAGATCATCCTATTGTGCAGGCAGCGGTGAAGCTGGGTAAGAAATTATATGGTTCCCCTACCACTTCAGACCAGGCGTTGATCCCGTTCACCTCTGTGAAAGTCGGCCCGGGTGATTCCGCGCGGTCTCACAGCGCGGATGAATTTATTTACCTGACGGAGATCAGGGATGGGATCACCACCTACATCGGATTGCTCGATCAGTTGCTTTGAAACAGCCGGTATTCAAAAAAATTTGATTTGTTCACCCCCCCCTTAAAAACGCGGTTTTGGGGTAACTGTACTGCCTGATTACGGGCCTTCCGTTTTATTTGCACATCTGGTTTAAGCAGCCGGTTTTGGCATGCATGATCGTTTCGCGCTGTTTTTCAGTTAATAAATTCACCCCGATCCGGATCATAGGGTAGGGCCGTAAATTTGGACACCTTATCTTTTTTATACGGGTGCTTAGGTCCGCACCTTTAGCCCATGGGGAGGGATTCTTTTAAGACTTTAAATATAAAGTAGTTGCAAATAGAAAATCTTTTTAAATTTTTATGTTTAGTTTAAAAAGTTTAATTAATTTTGGTATAGCAAGATTGGAATTTTAGAACTTTAATCTTTGTCTCCCTATTTTGACGGATCGTCGTTTGATCCGTTAAACAGCGCGATAAATTAATATCGGGTACCCGTATTCCTAATTTAGTGACTTTAACATCCCTATTCAGATTCTATTTAGTTTCCATTACTTAAGCCAAACACCATGGCAAAACAGGCTGATTCTTCGTGGTTTGCGAGATGAGAGATTAAAGAAAAATGTAGTTTAAAAACAGCCGATTCTATGCGGTATCTGCACCGGGGAAAAGGCACCTTGCATACATTGCGTACCGGGGCTGCCAGGGAATACGGAACGGGCCGTTTCCCATTTGGACAGGCCATGCGAAAAAGGATCAAAAAAAGACGGCGGTACCTGTTGAAGAATAAAATCGTTTTCTATACTATTTCATTTATTTAAAACTACCAAATATGAAAAAAATACTACTTCTGACAGGCTTGGTAATGCTTGTAGTCTTTTCTTCTGCATGGGCACAACAAAAACAGGTCACGGGAAAAGTGACCGACACACAGGGTAACCCTGTCCCTGCAGCTACCATTATCGTGGCGGGAACCACCAATGGAAGTACCGCGGACGCCGACGGTCATTTCGTGATTACCGCCGGTACGGGTGATTCGCTGGAGATTACCAGCATTGGGTTTACCAGGCAGACGGTCAAAGTACCGGCCGGTAATCAGGCGCTGAACATCGTTTTAAAAGAAAACGCTAATGTGCTGAATGAAACAGTTGTTACGGCACTGGGAATTTCCAAGCAACGAAGATCGCTTGGGTTTTCCGTGACGGAATTAAAGGGAGAGGAAGTTGCCAAAACAAATGAAGTCAATCCTGTGAACGCATTACAAGGAAGAGTGGCAGGCGTACAGATCGATCAGGGTGCCGGTGGCTTATTCGGTAATTCAAAGATCCTGATCCGGGGTAACTCTACGCTGGGGAATAATAACCAGCCTATTTTTGTCGTGGATGGTGTGATCATGGATAACGGCATCTTTGGTGGTACGGGCCGCGATTTTGGCAACGACCTTAAGGACCTCAATATGGACAACTTTGCCAGTGTCTCCATCCTTAAGGGATCTGCTGCCGCCGCCTTGTATGGCTCAAGGGCCATCAACGGGGTAGTACTGATTACTACCAAGAAAGGATATGCCAGAAAAGGGATTGGCGTAACGGTGATCAATTCCACCACGATTATACAGCCTTACTCAGGACCCGAGTTTCAAAATGAATTCGGCGGCGGTTCGGTCGGCGGCTTTTTCACGGATAACAGGGATCCGAATTACCAGGCGGATCCCTGGACGACCAAGGTTTTTCCGGTAGATCCTGTATCCGGAAAGCCCTATATCGACCGGCAGATGGGGAGGGAACTCGAAAACTGGGGACCCCGCATGTCGGGACAGGAAGTGGTTAATTATGATGGTACCATGACGAAATTCCTTCCTCAGCCCGACAACTACCTGGATGCTTACCAGGTCGGTAAAGGGAATAATACGAACGTTGCCATAGACGGGGGGAATGAAAATTCCACTTTCAGGCTGTCTTTTAACCATAACAGTGCGGAAGGTGTGATGAGAAGGAATACGATGAATAAAAATTCATTTGACCTGCGTGTGACCCGAAACTTTTTTAATGACAGGATCAATGTGGATGCCAGCGTTGCCTACACCGACTTTAACGGTAAAAATCCTCCCCGCTTAGGCGGATATGATGCTTTTGGTTCCTTCAACATCGGACACATGTACACCTGGGAACTGCCCCGTAACTTTGATACTAAATACTGGATGCAGAAGGATAAATATACGAGCATTCTCGGAGGCGTACCCAATCCCAGCAATCCCGATGAGCCTAATAAGGTTCCCGAAGCCAGGTTCTGGTTTCAGGTGAATAACGATAATTTTATACAGAATGAGCAACTGTTAAGGGGCAGGGTGGCCATTACCGCAAAGATAAATGATTGGGCCAAGCTGGTGCTTGACGGTAATTTTAATAACATCTATTCACGGTATGAAACGACCGAGCTCGGCCAGGGGATTGACTTCAGCGGAGGCTCCTATGCCATCGGCCTTCAGGCAAAGCAAAGCAATACGTTTAAAGCCATGCTGATGGTGGATAAAAAGGTCAGTTCCGATTTTAGCATCAACGGCTATATCGGTGCGGAATCCCAACACTATAAAATTCATTACGACAGCAGTGCGACTGCCGGCGGGTTGAATTATCCCGGTGGCTTTTTTCTCAGCAATTCTGTGAATCCTCAGGTGACGAGGGGGGGTATTTTGACGCGGTACAATTATAACTCCTTATACGCCAGCGCGGACATTGCCTATAAAGACGTACTCTACCTGAATGCTACATGGCGGGGCGACTGGGCATCGGCGTTGACTTATACCGACGGCAGTGGTAATAACTTTTATAATTACCCCGCATTAAGCTTATCCTGGATATTTAATGAAACGTTCAAACTTCCTTCCTGGGTCAGCTTTGGTAAGCTCAGGGCCAGTATCGCTGCTTTGGGCGGAAGTACCGATCCTTTTATTCTTAACCCGGGTTTTGCCTTTAATGGTTATACTACGGCAAACGGAGGCAATGTTCCTATATCCACCTATAGTTCCAGTACGGTATTGCAGCCTAACATTAAACCGCAAAGGAAAATATCGAAGGAGATTGGTATGGATGCGCGTTTTCTCGGCGGGAGGGCAGGCTTTGACCTGAGTTTTTACCAGGATAATACCAGAGACCAGATACTGGACATTACCACACCGGTAGCATCGGGAGTGAACTCCATTCTGATCAATGCCGGAAATATCCAGAATAAAGGCATTGAGCTGTCTATAGATGCAACCCCTGTGAAAACGAAATCCTTCTCGTGGACCACTACCCTGAATTATTCAAGAAACAGGAACCTGATCGTATCGCTGTACCCCGGAAGAACAGAATATAACCTGGGTGCCGACATCGCTGAAATAAGTACCTGGGCGGTGGTGGGTAAATCCTATGGTACCCTGCGTACCACCATCCATTCAAAAGCTTTCCAGGCGGTCGATGCAAATGGTAAGGAAATTGCTGATCCGAGAAATGGATTGCCTATTCTTACCTGGCGTAGTGATGCAAGAGCCGCTTTCCCTGCAAGAAGCAACGAATGGCAGGATGTGGGTAACATTAACGCTAATTTCCGGGGCGGATGGGATAATACTTTCAACTATAAAAATTTCAGCCTGGATGTTTTGCTTGATACCAAGATCGGGGGAGACTTTGTATTGGCATCGTATCGTTTCGGTACCCATACCGGGGCACTAAAAAACACGTTGTTCGGCAGGGATGCTGAACATGGGGGCATCACCTGGACCAGCAAATACCCCTATAAGGATAACGACGGTACCGTCCGGTACATCACCTATGATGATGGCATGATCCCCGACGGCGTATTTGCAACGGGACAAATGATCACGCAGCCTGACGGTTCTGAGGTGGATGTAAGCGGGATGACTTTTAAAGAAGCCTATGAAAAGGGCTATGTGGAACCCACGCATGCGCCGCAATTCTATTATCGCTATGGTTCCTCTTCCACAGGGGTAGCGGATTACTGGATAAAAAAAGACTCCTGGGTATCCTTACGCCAGGTGTCACTGACCTATAGTTTCCCGAAGCGCATATATGAAAAAATCAAGCTTACGGGATTATCTGTTTCCGCAGTGGGACGGGACCTGTTATATCTGTATAACTCCCTGCCGCTTAACTTTAACCCCGCTTCCAACAATTCGAATAACACGGCATTCTCGGGAGAGAACGGATTTCTGCCAATGACGCGCTCTATGACGTTTACCCTGCAGGCGTCTTTTTAGACAGGGACAACGCATCTATTTAGTTAACTACTAATTACTCTTGACATGAAAAATATAGCCTTAAAATACATGATAGCAGCGGCATTCATTACAGGCCTCTGCGGTTTGTCATCTTGTGAGAAAAACTTTGGATCCATTAATACCGATCCGAGCGTCGTTACTACCCCAGACGTCAAGTTTCTCCTTTCTTATTCCGAGGATAGACTGATCACTTACCAGGGTGGTGAATGGGTGTGGGAGGCGATGGAGCAATTATGGCGCTTTACGCAGCATGTTACTTCAGATCCTTATGAGTTGTCCAGTAACGTTAATGCAAGATATAATGCTTACTATCAACAGATCTTACCCAATCTTTTTGAGATCAGGAAACAAATAGCACAGAAGCCCGATAAGGACAGCTACCAGAAGATGGGCGCCATTACTTATATCATACAGGTTTTGCAGGGTATTAAGGTCACGGATATGAACGGATCTATCCCTTATGCACAGGCCGAACAGGGGCGGTATGCCGGTGATTATAGTCCCGCATATGACACCCAGCCTGTATTATTTGACACCTGGCTTCATCAATTGGATAGTACGATCACTATTTTGGAAAATAATTCATTGCCCAACCAGCAGAGTTACGGCGCGGCCGATATATTCTATGGTAGTGACTGGACAAAATGGGTGATGTTAGCCAATACTATAAAATTGCGCATTGCGGCAAGGTTGGAGAACCAGGATAAATCCAAAACCCAAAGTATTTTCCAGGAAGTAATGAAAGACCCTATCGGACCGATCAGTAATGATGACGCCCAACTATCTTACTCCAGTGATTTTCTGCCTTTTGGTACCAGTGGTGACATTGATTACCGTTCTCCCCGTTATGCCAGTGCTTCTATTATGAAATTCATGAAAGCTTCGGATGATCCCCGTTTGCCGATATATTTTGAAAAGAACGGTCTGCAGGGGGATTTTAAAGATACACTCAGTAAATATCATATTACGCTCCCATCCTTTATTGACATCAATGATCCGTTGGTCATGTATCAGGGAGGTCCGGCGGATTGGACGATCGACCCTACCTACGCGTCCTATATTAAGAATCCTGTTACGGTCGGGACAAACAGGTATTTTCTGATCTCACACATTAACCGTAAATTCTTTTCACCCCGCTATAATGGCAATACCAGTGGTGTGTTTACTGAAATTATGGTGACGAACGCCGAGTCATGTTTGCTGGTAGCGGAATTTATTGAAAAAGGATATGCCGGTGGTGTGGATACCCATGGCAGTGCGGAAGACTGGTATAATAAAGGGATTACGTCTTCCATCAAAACCATGAACAGCATTGCTGTTGCGGCAGCTTCCACCACGGCATATACCGGTGACGGTACAGCCATGATTGATGCTTATCTTGCCGATCCCGAAGTAAAATTCAATGGGGTCAATGACCTGGAAAGGATTTACATACAACAATACCTTAATCTCTATCGCAACCCTGTTGAAGCGTTTGTATTTTGCCGCAGAACGGGATATCCGAAATATGGCTCCGCTTATTATCCCAGAGAGCCCTTCCATGAGACCATTCCCCGCCGTTGGTGGACGATCGACCCGGGTGAAGTAAACAGGGCCCATTGGAATGACGCTTTGAACGAAGAGGGATTTACACCAAACGCCCAGGATGTACCGACGTTAAATAAGGAAAGGGTTTGGTATGATAAGACCGCTCCGGATTTTGGCGGAGGTAAATAATTTTTTGTAAAGCATCTTTGTTGCTGTTTATAGGCACGCCCTCCGGTGGGAGGGTTTCGTCCCAATGGAAAGACAAGGGGGCGCTGTGCCCGGATTGTGCAGTGATCCAATGTCCAACGGATGGGCTTGAGGCGTTACCTGCTCAGGTAAACAAGGCTGCTTTACTTACCCGTCTCCCGCCCGGAGAATTGCAGAGAAGCTTTGACGCGGATAAAAGGTGATGGTCCGGCCACCCAAATCAATCGAGCATGGATGTGGGAAATGATGCGCGTTTCAGGGCAGCCTTCCTGGTCCCTTTCGAAAAATGCGCTGTCTGCCCGTCACAAAATGCGCTTTAGAATTGTCATTTGGGGCCGGATGACCTCAAATGACCGCGTTATTGATCCATATAGAGGCCTATTTAAAACCTATCAATTGATTGTCAACAACTTAATATGGGTCTAAGCCCTGGCTACTTGATATTGCAAATGAAGCCAGCGATGATCATCATTGGAGGCCTGTTTTCATGAAGAAAAGCACTGAACGAATTCAGGGAAATTGTACCTGCAGCCGCTCCGGTAAACAAAAGACGGCTCCCCGGTCACCTAAACCTGGTATTATCCCGGGTTTTGATGATTATGAGTTGTTTAAAAAACGGTTGTCAAAGGGCCTATGGGCCGTTTGTCTCCGATTTTCAGACAGTTCTGTTGGTTGAACGATGACATTGCCCGCATGGCATCCTTTCGCAAAGAGATGCTGTTTTTGATCCCGGAAGCACTGTGCAGTTCCGTTTTTGAAGTATATCTTTGCTCTTTTGGGCATTGAAATGAAGTATTGAAGATGAAACTTTGGCAAAAAGACAAAAATACCCTTGAAGCGGTGGAGAAATTTACCGTAGGCCAGGATCGTGAGATGGATTTGTACCTGGCAGCCTATGATGTACTGGGGTCGCTGGCGCACATCCGCATGCTGGAGTCCGTAGGATTGCTGGGTAGTGAGGAGCTGACCCGGTTGTCGGCTGGATTAAGGGATATCTATCGGCAAATTCAGTCGGGTGATTTTCGGTTGGCGGATGATGTGGAAGACATCCATTCCCAGGTGGAACTGCTCCTTACCCAAAAGCTGGGGGATGCGGGTAAAAAAATCCATAGCGGGCGTTCACGTAATGACCAGGTACTCGTGGATGTGAAATTATTTCTGCGAAATGAACTGGAGGATCTGGTACAGGATATAAAGCGGCTTTTTGATCTGCTCCTGGCGCAGAGCGACAAGTATAAAGATTACCTCTATCCCGGATATACCCATCTGCAGATTGCCATGCCCTCTTCCTTTGGATTATGGTTTGGCGCCTACGCCGAAAGTCTTGTGGATGACGTGATCGTCCTTCAATCGGCTTACCGGGTGGTCAATAAAAACCCATTGGGATCGGCGGCAGGCTATGGGTCGTCTTTTCCGCTCAACAGGAAAATGACAACGGAACTGCTCGGCTTTGATGATTTGAACTACAATGTGGTATACGCCCAGATGGGGCGTGGGAAAACCGAGCGCATCGTGGCACAGGCATTATCCAACGTCGCCGCCACTCTGGCCAAAATGGCGATGGACGTCTGTCTGTATATGAACCAGAACTTTGGATTTATCCGTTTCCCTGATGAACTTACGACGGGCTCCAGCATCATGCCGCACAAAAAGAACCCTGATGTGTTCGAGTTGATCAGGTCGCATTGTAATAAATTACAGGCGTTGCCAAATGAAATGGCGATGATGACAACCAACCTGCCGTCGGGTTATCACCGTGATTTGCAGTTATTAAAGGAAAGTCTTTTTCCTGCCTTCAGCACGTTAAAGGACTGCCTCCGGATGGCATCGCTGATGCTGGAAAATATTCAGGTTAATAAGGATATACTAAAGGATGAAAAGTACAGGTTTCTCTTTAGCGTGGAAGAAGTAAATAAATTGGTCCTGCAGGGTGTTCCTTTCCGGGACGCCTACAAAAAGGTGGGCCGCGATATCGAAAGCGGCACTTTTGGTCATACCGGTGAATTGCATCATACGCACGAAGGAAGTCTGGGAAACCTCTGCAATGAGGAAATAGCACAAATGATGACGGGCGCCCTGCGGGAATTTCCCTTCGCAAAGACACAGGCAGCAATTGCCTTGTTGCTGCAGGAATAAAACAAACAATTTCTGATAGAGTAAGCGTGTGAGACGGTGGCGGAAGGGTCCTTCTATATAGGCGTTGTCCGAAAGACGTATTGCTTACTATGCAGACCGCAACGCCGATGGGAATTTTATTTGCATTTCCACACCGCATATAGACCCGCACTGCTTTTTGTATGGCGCTATCTGAACCTGTTCTTAAAGCGTTATCAGATTCCGGTCGGCTTATTTTCCGGAGGAGTGCCGCTTCCCAGTATTGTTATTGTGCCCATCAGGGTGAAGGCCGGATCCGTTCAGGCAGTGGCCGCCGGGGCATCTGTTTGCATTCCAAGGCTAATATGCCGAATGTATCGCTTGCTTCCATACAAGGTGAGTAGGTTACCGCAAAAGGTAATATCGCTTAATTGCTGCAATTCAGTTCTTTAATAGTAGCCGATGAAAACGAAGTTTAGATCGGGTTTGGCCAGGCAGGTTGATACATATTGTGCGATATATCTGCCTATCGATGTGCCAATCAACGTGATGTGGGCGGTAGGCACGTGATCAGGCTGTCCCGCCGGCGTAAACTTTATTACATGGGTGCCGAGGGGCGTTTTTCACTATCGATGACGATCCATTAATACGTTCGATTTCTGTCATTTCCGGTTTAAAGATACAGCACTTTTCAGTTTGTCCGGCTTATTGCTCCTTAATTTTAAAACAAGTAAAGTTGTCTAAAAATATTACTGGAAGAAAGCATGGTAATATTAGTATGCCCGAGGCTTGCTAACCATAATAAGATTGAGATTAAAAGTATAAAACTGCGGTATTCCTGCATGGTATAATGATTTCAAAAACAAGGATGAATAAAGAGCAAAAAAATATAATGGATTTAAAAGATACTTGTCCAGGCCGGACGAGTAAAATATTTATGAGGACTGAGCTTAATTACATCTAAAACAAACCGAGATATTTCCTGATGCGGCCTTTCATTAAAAGTCCTCCTAATTTTTTATTTAAAAGGAGGTTAGTTCGTGAAAAAAATAGGAGAAAAAAGGCGAATATTTGGAAATTTAAAATTTAAAATATAGGTTTGACAGTAACATACCTGACTTTTTCAATTGATATGCGTTTTTTGATGGAGAACTTGTTTGTTCGATCGCTTGTGAAGGAAAATGCTGTACTTCAATGTATTAGATATGGTATTCCAATTGCCATTAAATAGCTTTTATGAAACATTTTTAATACGATGTCTTTTCATATAACCTCTAACGATAATGACTTACAGCTACGGTTAACGCAGGGTGATCAGCGTGCTTTTACGGAGATTTATCATCGATACTGGGATAAGTTATTGGCTATTGCCTTTAATCATACGCGGGACAGATCGTTGGCAGAAGATATCGTTCAAAATCTCTTTGTCAATCTTTGGGAACGAAGTGATAACCTGGACATCGATAACCTTGATCATTACCTGGCTACGGCCGTTAAATTTGCTGTTTTCAAAGAGTATTACCGTAAACAAAAAAGAGAGTCCACCCTGCTGAGTAAGTTGTCCGTCGAAGAAGAGGAATTAATTGACGAACGGATCTCGGCCAAGTTTTTAGAGGAATATATTTTTGGCATAGCCGATCATCTTCCTGAAAAATGCCGTCTGGTGTTTAGATACAGCAGGATGAACCACATGAATATCCGGGAGATTGCCGACAGGATGGGAATTAATACTAAAACGGTAGAAGCTCACCTAACCAAGGCGCTCAAAACGATCCGGCGGGAACTTCGGGGGACAGGCCTCATTATAATATTGATTATCCTTTCCGATATTTTCTTTATTTAAAAAAAAGTTGTCTT
>DASULB010000090.1:0-7925 GCA_036278455.1 Chitinophagaceae bacterium
AACCGCCGAGCTCGGCGAGGATACCAGGAAGGTTAAATTCTCCGAGATCTTCAGCGCCCGTTATAAAAAGATCGTCATCATCGGGATCGTATTCGCGGGGATCGCCCAATTGACAGGGATCAACATCATTTTTTACTATGCACCGCTGATTTTTGAGAAAACGCATGTCGGTGGCAGCGTCCTGTTCCAGACCGTGTTGACGGGTATTGTGAACCTTATTTTTACCATTCTGGCTTTTTGGTTGATCGACCGGATGGGCAGGAAGAAGCTATTGCTCTGGGGCTCTGCCGTCATGGGGGTATGCATGCTGATCGTCGGTGGACTTTTTTATACCAATAATCTGGATAACTACTTCGTGCTGATCACCATCTTTGTGTACATCGCCGCATTTGCCTGCACCTGGGGCTCGGTGTTGTGGGTCTATGTGGCGGAGATCTTTCCCAACAAGATCAGGGGAAGCGCCACTTCCTTTGCCATTTTTGGCAATTGGACCGCCAACGCCATCGTGTCCTATACTTTTCCGGTCATGCTGGCCGGCCTGGGGGCGCCTGTCACCTTCTTCATCTACGGGGTCGTTAACCTCTGCATGATCCTGTTTGTACGACGGTTTATTTTTGAAACAAAGGGTGTAAAGCTTGAAAAAATCGAACAATTATATGCGACTGTTTAAAAATCATGTGAGAAGAAGCTGTCTGTTCATTGTTATTGTCAGTTCCTTTTTTTTGTGTCCCGCCTGTTTTAACGGTTCCACGGGAACCACTGCCCAGGCCGTGGGCACCAGCGCGCAGCCGGCGTCGGACTCCTGGGCACTGCTTCCTTTTACGAAGGCCGATAGTGTAAACCCTGTTCTGGAACCAGGGGATCATGTTTTTGAGGATCCCATCAGGAAGGAAAAGGTCGCCTGGGAAGCCAAGGATGTTTTCAACCCCGCCATTGTCGTCAAGGATGACAAGGTGTATATGCTCTACCGGGCGCAGGACAGCGTCGGCAAGCCCGCCGGGACCTCCCGCATCGGTCTCGCGGTAAGCGATGACGGCTATCATTTTGATCGTTATCCCAAGCCTGTATTGTACCCTGAGAACGATACCTGCAAGCGGTACGAATGGCAGGGCGGATGCGAGGACCCTCGTGTCGTGCAGGATTCCGCCGGTGTCTATTACATGACCTATACTGCTTATGACGGTACAACGGCCAGGCTGTTCATCGCGACCTCGACCGACCTGGTGCACTGGAAAAAATACGGAAGTGCTTTTGCCGGGGCGGATCATGGAAAATACCTCAACAAATGGACAAAGTCGGGATCAATCGTTTCCACTTACAGGGACGGGAAGGTCATTGCCACACAGATCAATGGAAAATACTGGATGTACTGGGGGGACCAGTTCATATGGGCCGCGACTTCCGAGGATCTGATCCACTGGACACCCGTAAAAATGGCACCGGGGGAAACCCCGCCGGTCACGCTGAGGAACCAGGCCCTTACCATGACAGGCCTGAAAATCGTCGTACCTACGCGCAAAGGCATGTTTGACAACGACCTGGTGGAACCGGGGCCGCCGGCCATGCTGACCAGCCAGGGGATCTTGCTGATCTATAACGGGCGCAACACCCCGGTGGACGGGGATACTTCCCTGCCATCGGGTACTTATTCCGGCGGCCAGGTGCTTTTTGATAAAAACGATCCTACGAAAATCCTCCACCGCCTCGACCATTATTTTATCCACCCGAGCAAGCCTTATGAGATCTCAGGCCAGGTGAATAATGTCTGCTTTCTGGAGGGACTGGCCATGTTTCATCACCGGTGGCTGCTTTATTACGGGACAGCGGATACGAAGATTGCGGTGGCCACGCATTTGATCCGGCAGTGATCAACCCGCGTCTATTGCAATAGGAACAATGAGGATACCATGGTCGTCGGAGAAAGCTTTCGCCGCTGCATGAAAGGCAGCTGTTGAGCATGGGTTTTGTCCAAGGGCATCGGATTTTCTGCGATGGTTGCATTGGACCGGTACATCCCCGCAATATGGCATGCGACAGGGGTTACTCGCTCCGTACCAGGTAGTAATTCTTTTTCCCTTTCTGCACCAGGATGTATTTTCCCGTAATCAACGCGCCGGTGTTTACCACGAAGTCGACACCGCTCACTTTTTCCTTGTTGATGCTCACGCCCCCGTTCTGTACGGTCTTACGTGCTTCCCCTTTGGAAGGGAATATCTTTGTTTCTGCGAGGAAGCTGGTGATATCGGTCCCTTCTTTTAAGCTGCCGGCAGCAACTGTCATCTGTGGCACACCTTCCATGACCTGCAGCAATTGTTGTTCGTTTAGTGATCTGAGTACCTCGCGGGTGGCGTTTCCAAAAAGTATTTCGGAGGCCTTTACCGCAAATTCATATTCTTTCTCCCCGTGGATGAACAGGGTCACCTCTTTTGCGAGCCGTTTCTGCAGGATACGCTGATGGGGGGCCTGGCTGTGCGCGCCGGAGAGCGCCTCAATTTCGGATTGTGGCAGAAAGGTGAATATCTTCAGGTATCTCTCCGCGTCGGCGTCCGCCGCGTTGAGCCAGAACTGGTAGAACTGGTAAGGGGAGGTCCTGGCGGGGTCAAGCCAGATATTGCCTTTCTCTGTCTTGCCAAACTTTCCGCCATCGGCTTTGGTGATCAGGGGACAGGTAAAGGCAAAGGCTTCTCCCCCGGCTTTTCTGCGGATCAGTTCCGTTCCCGTGACGATATTGCCCCATTGATCGGAGCCGCCCATCTGCAGTTTGCAGTTCTTTTGGGTATAGAGATGATAAAAATCGTAGCCCTGAACAAGCTGATAGGTGAACTCGGTGAAGGACATGCCCGTTTCCCCTTCCAGGCGCTTTTTTACCGAATCTTTCGCCATCATGTAATTGACGGTGATGTGCTTGCCCACATCCCGGATGAAATCCAGGAAGGACAGGTCCCTGAACCAGTCATGGTTGTTGACCATTTCTGCGCGGTGAGGGTTCCCCGGATCGAAATCAAGGAACTTCTCCAACTGTTTTTTTACCCCGCTTAAGTTATGTTGCAGATCCTGTTCACTCAACAGGTTCCTTTCCTCCGATTTCCCCGAAGGATCGCCCACCATCCCGGTGGCACCGCCCACCAGCGCGATGGGCTTGTGCCCCGCCTTCTGCAAATGTACCAGCAGCATAATGGGGACCAGGCTGCCGATGTGCAGGGAGTCGGCGGTAGGGTCAAAACCGATGTAACCGGTTGTCATTTCTTTTTCCAGCTGTTCCGCAGTACCCGGCATGATGTCCTGGATCATGCCCCGCCAGCTTAATTCTTCAATCAGATGCTTCATCTCTTATTGTACGCTTAATGTAAAAAGTGTGAAAACCGGGGTAAATTTTTTTGCAAACCTACAATATTAGCGGCGAAAATGAGAACGCCCGGGACTGCAATCGGATGGGCCGGAATGCGGCTGATGACGGGAACAGAGGATATCTCTCAGATGTCAGCCGTTTGCTGCGCCCGCATTACGTATTTGCCGATCAGGTCAAATTCGAGGTTCACTTCATTGCCGGGATGGAGCAGTTTGAGCGTGGTATGTTCCTCCGTATAGGGGATGCCGGCGATGGAAAACTGATCCAGGCCTACGTCGAAGACGGTCAGGCTGACGCCGTTCAGCGCGATGGATCCTTTTTCAATCACCAGCCCGGAGAATTTTTCAGGAAAGCGGATTCTGTATTCCCGGCTGCCGTTTTTATCCATCTCCAGCAAGCATAGCCCTGTTGTATCTATGTGTCCCTGTACCAGGTGGCCATCCAGGCGTTGTTGCAGGGTAAGAGAGCGTTCCAGGTTGACCTGGTCACCTGGCTTGAGCCCACTCAGATTGGTTTTTTGAAGGGTTTCGGAAATCGCGACGACCTGGTGGGTATCCTTTTCAACCGCGGTTATCGTCAGACAGGCGCCATCATGCGATACGCTTTGATCCGGTGTCAACTCGTGGCTGATCGGTGAGGAAAGGGTGAACAAAAGGCCGGTTCCCTGCGCCTGTATTTGTTTGACCGTTCCAATGCTTTCTATGATGCCTGTGAACATATTGCTTTTTTTAGTGTCTGATGCGGTATGCAGGTGTCTTGCGGCCGCGTATTAGCCTGATATTTGGACTGATAATTAACCTGTATTGAGCCTGACGGACCGGTTTTATGCCGGGCCTGTTATCCCCGCGGGCGACAGGACCGGCCCATGATTTTGCCGCCGGGTGCTGATTTCCGGGATCCGGTACAAATTTCGGATATAGATGGCACAAAATTTGAATAATTTATAGAAAAAACATACCTTTGCCAACCGAAAAAAAGGAGAATACATGTTAATTATTGATTCCAAAGATTGCGAAAACATTGATAAGGCGCTCAAAAAATACAAAAAGAAATTCGAGCGTGCAAAAATACTGATGCAGTTGCGTGACCGCCAGTCATTCACCAAACCTTCCATCAAACGCAGGGGAGAGGTGTTGAAGGCGGCTTATCGCCAGCAGATGGCGAATGGGAAGTTTGAAAAATAAGCTCCTTACCGCGGCCGGTTAAACCACCGCGGCAGTCCATATTTTTATCATTGACAATGGGAAGGTTTTGGTACCTTTACTGTTGTCAATATTTTTTTGCCTTGAAGGACCGCTTTTCTCATATATATGCTGCGTTTATCAGTTATGTCAGGTTTGAAAGGCGATATTCCCCCCATACCATTACCGCTTACGAAAATGACCTGGAGACGTTTTTCGCCTTCCTGGAGAGAGACTACGGGGATACCGACCCCGCGGCTATTTCCGCTCCGATGATCCGTTCCTGGCTGGCCTCTTTGAAATCCGACGGCCTCCAAACGCGTTCGATCAACCGCAAACTTTCCACCCTGAGGTCCTGGTACAGGTTTCTGCTGAAAAAGGGGGTGGTCAGCGTGAACCCCTTGAACAAGATCGTGGCACCCAAATCCGGCAAGCGCCTTCCCGTCTTTGTGGAGCGTCTCCCCATGGACAGGCTCCTGGAACAGGTGGAGTTTCCCGATACCTTTGAAGGACTGACCCACCGGCTCATCATCGAATTGCTCTATGATACCGGTATGCGCCGTTCGGAACTTACCAGTCTCCGTCCCGGCAGCGTTGACTGGTCGGGCAGCACGCTGAAAGTCCTGGGCAAAGGAGGCAAGGAACGCATCATCCCGGTCAGCCCCCGGCTGCTCAAAAAGCTGGAAGCCTACCTGGATGAAAAGGAAAAGCTGCCGGCGGCGGACGACGCCTGGTTATTGGTGACCGATAAAGGGAAAAAACTTTACCCGCAGTATGTTTACCGCGCCGTAAAAATGATGTTGGGATGGGTCACCACCCTGGAAAAGAAAAGCCCTCATGTACTGAGACATACCTTTGCTACCCACATGGTCAATAACGGCGCCGACCTGAACGCGGTAAAAGAACTGCTGGGACATGCCAACCTGGCTGCTACACAGGTATATACGCACAATACCATTGAACAGCTCAAGGCTATTTACCAACAGGCACACCCCCATTCCGGAAAGGACTAAACGGATCGTCCACCTGGATTCCGTTTCGGGCGACGGCCTTTGCATCTTTCGCCATTTTCAAAAGAAAAATTAAAGTATATATGCTATTTTTGCCGTCCTTAAAACCCGCAAACAATATTGTATGAGTAATTTTCTGTATGTCATCCCTGCCATGGGAATAATAGCATTAATATTTATGGCATTTAAAAGTGCCTGGGTTTCCCGACAGGAGGCAGGCTCTCAGAAAATGGCCGAGATCGCCAAACATATTGCTGACGGAGCAATGGCCTTTCTGAAAACAGAATACAAAACGCTTACCTATTTTGTCATTATCGCCGCCATTTTGCTGGCTTACATGGGTTACGTAAACCCAAAATCTTCCTGGGTCATTTCTATTGCATTTATTCTGGGCGCTGTCTTAAGCGCCTTTGCCGGTTTTAACGGGATGCGCATTGCTACCAAGGCCAATGTGAGGACTGCTGAGGCTGCCAAGACGAGCCTGCGCAAAGCATTGAATGTATCTTTCAAAGGTGGTTCCGTCATGGGAATGGGCGTTACCGGCCTGGCTGTTTTGGGCCTGGGTGCCTTATTGATCATCTTTTTGCATCTTTTCGGAGGGCTGCAGTCACCCGAGAATCTGGAAAAAGCGCTGGAAGCCCTGACCGGCTTTTCACTGGGCGCCGAGAGCATCGCCTTGTTTGCCCGCGTGGGCGGGGGTATTTATACCAAGGCCGCCGATGTGGGCGCCGACCTGGTAGGGAAAGTAGAGGCCGGCATTCCGGAAGATGACCCGCGCAACCCCGCCACCATCGCCGATAACGTCGGCGACAACGTAGGGGATGTCGCCGGCATGGGTGCCGATCTGTTCGGATCTTTTGTATCCACCATTATCGGTACGGTGGTATTGGGCAGGGAAATTCACGCCCAGGACGCCTTTGGCGGGTTGTCCCCGGTGATCCTGCCGATGGTGATCGCCGGCGTGGGTACGCTGTTGTCTATACTCAGTACTTATTTTGTAAACATAAAGGAAAACGGCAATGTGCAGAAGGCGCTCAATATCGGGAACTGGATCGCGGTGATCCTGACCGCCATCGCCTCTTATTTCATCATCGTCAACATGCTGCCCGCCCACATGCTGCTGCGTGGGGTTCACTTTACTTCCACCGGCGTGTTCGGCGCCGTGATCGTAGGGTTGATCGTGGGTACGCTGATGAGCGTGATCACGGAATATTATACGGCCATGGACAAGCCGCCTGTGATGTCTATTGTCCGCCAGTCTTCTACCGGCCATGCCACCAACATCATCGCCGGGCTGGCGGTGGGTATGGAATCCACGTTGTTGCCTATGCTGGTGCTGGCCGCCGGTATCTATGGTTCCTTCGCCTTTGCGGGGTTGTACGGGGTAGCCATCGCCGCCTCCGGCATGATGGCCACCACGGCCATGCAGTTATCTATCGACGCCTTCGGCCCCATCGCCGATAACGCGGGCGGCATCGCCGAAATGAGTGAGCTGCCAAAAGAAGTGCGGGGAAGGACCGATATCCTGGATGCTGTCGGAAATACCACCGCCGCTACCGGAAAAGGCTTCGCCATCGCTTCCGCGGCATTGACGTCCCTGGCTTTGTTTGCCGCGTTTGTCGGTGTCGCCATGCCGGACCCTGCCACCCAACATATTGATATCTACCAGGCCAAGGTATTGGCGGGTTTATTTGTAGGGGGCGTCATTCCCTTTATTTTTTCTTCCCTTGCCATTGCGGCCGTAGGACGCGCCGCCATGAGCATGGTGGAGGAAGTGCGCCGCCAGTTCCGGGAGATCCCCGGCATCCTGGAAGGGAAGGGGAAGCCCGAATATGAAAAATGCGTGGCCATCTCTACCAATGCGTCTATCAAGGCCATGATGTTGCCGGGCGCGATCGCCATCGTCGTTCCGGTAGTGGTGGGATTTGTTTTTGGCCCGGAGGTTCTGGGGGGTGTGCTGGCGGGTATTACGGTAACCGGCGTATTAATGGGCATGTTCCAGTCTAATGCCGGTGGCGCCTGGGACAATGCCAAGAAATCTTTTGAAAAAGGCGTGGAGATCAACGGAGAGACGCATTTCAAAGGCTCCGAGCATCATAAGGCTTCGGTGACCGGTGATACCGTAGGCGATCCTTTTAAAGATACTTCAGGTCCTTCCATGAACATTCTCATAAAGCTGACCTCCATTGTTTCGCTCGTGATCGCACCCACACTGGCCGGTATCTATTATCCGGCGGCGACGGGGAACGCGGCTTCCGTGCAGGAGAAAAAGACCGAAACCGGCGTGCAGCAAAAAGAGGCGACGGCCGGCGCCCATACCCTTAAACTGGACGGAAGTGCATTTGCGGAGACAAAGGCCCGCTGACCAAACAGATTAAAGTTGCT
>DASULB010000091.1:0-4675 GCA_036278455.1 Chitinophagaceae bacterium
CCTGTCCCGGGGTATAGGAGTAAACCAATCACCATGAATTAAATCGCGGTAGGGATTGAACTTACCGAAAAAGCTGTTTGGAATCTTTACCACCCAGGTATCATTTCCAGCCTTCTTCCACCCTTTGATGATCTCCGAACCCTTGATGACAACTTTCTCTCCCTTCGCTGCCTGGTAAACAATACGTTCTTTATCCGAAGTGCCGCCACGAGGTGGGGTAATTCTTTCCCGGTATATGCCACCATGAACGGTGATCACATCTCCGGGCATGGCTACGGCAGCAGCTGCCGAGATGGTTCTGAAGGGATGCGATGCCGATCCATTGTTCGCATCATTACCGATAACCGCAACAAAATATGTTTTCCCATGTACGGCTTTCTTCATGCAGGGATGTTGTGCAAACGCACTGCAGGAAACAACCGTAAGCAGTAAAACAAAAAAATGTCTCATTTCTTTTTAATTGAGGCCCGTAAATAGACTGGTATAGTTACTTAATATATGTTTTTGCGATGCAAAATTCTTTAGAAGTTTAAATAAAGCTATCCACCTGGCGGTATGCTTTTATAACGGCAAGCTCGCCTTCCTTCCCCGGTTTTGAGTTGCCATGCTCCATGCCTAAGATTCCTTTGTAACCTTTTTCATGGACGTGCTTGAATATATTTCTGTAGTTGATCTCTCCGGTGGTAGGCTCCTTCCGTCCAGGTACTTCTCCGATCTGAATATAAGCGATCTCATCCCAGCACTGGTCCATGTGAACGATAAGATTACCGAGGTTGCGTTGCATGTGATAAATATCATACAGTATCTTACAGTTAGGACTGTTGACTGCTTTGCAGATCATATAAGTCTGATCAGGTGTCCGCAGAAACAGATCAGGCGTA
Organism: Chitinophagaceae bacterium; assembly: GCA_036278455.1. GTDB lineage: Bacteria > Bacteroidota > Bacteroidia > Chitinophagales > Chitinophagaceae > FW021-bin31. Next base: position 882 of record DASULB010000091.1, read on the forward strand.
TCGCTCAATGCTTCCAGAACGATCACTACGCCATTCGGCGCCAGTATGTCAACGCCACGACGTAATGCTTCAATGACATTGGCTGTCTGAATGCCGACAGGCAGCTTCCTGTCAAAATCGCCCGGCACCACATTGACCCATTTGGCATTGACCCGCTTGGCTATTTCAACAGCCTGCCGGCAGCCTTTCAGAAAGATATCTACATATTCAGCCTTACCGGCGGCAAGGGTATTAGCGCCGTTACCTCCTTTATCCAGCACAAATACCCCCATGTCCATACCCAGTTTTGCCAGTGTGTTGCCGATCCTGGTCTGTTCTTCTGCCGACCTGCCAGGCATTCCGTTATCTTCAATAGAGCGAAAGCCCTGGTCGTGTATGAATTTGATCTGATCGATAAATTTATTACCCGCAAGATTGCTGAACATCCCGTCGTGCGGCGCATAATTCAGGTTAAAGGGTTTACCTGCAGTGGAACTATTTCCGGATAGAGCAGATGATGCAAGCGGTATAGCGGCGGCAGCTACGGTTGGAACTCCTGCCAGCAGGCCGTTTTGAATAAACTTTCTTCTTTCCATCATTAAATTTTTTAGCGTATATGTAATAGTTTAAAATTTGGATTTATTGTTTCTTTTTGAGTGAACTGAGGTATTCCACCAGGTTCACCAGCTGATCTTGTGTCATGCTGGCGGCCAGCCCGGTAGGCATCAGGGAATGATCATAAGCTTTTTTGGACAGGATGTCTTTGGCAGGAATATTTTCCACTATACCGCCGATCATCTTTATGTCTGTCTCCGACGGCGTTTCGCTGATCACATAGCCTAACGGCTGCTTTCCGTCTTTTAGCTTAAATATATATCCTTCATATCCAAAGCTGATACCTGCATCAGGGGTAATGATGGATGTATAGATTGCATCTTTGGCAAGTTTGCCGCCTATTTCGGATAGATTGGGACCAAAATCGGTCCCCCGCCCGTTTATCATGTGACAGGTGCTGCAATAGCTGCCAAAAATAACTTCTCCTTTACCGGGATCGCCCTTCATGGATGCCAGCCGGCTTACCGGCAGCAGTTTTGACTGGCTCGCCCCGCCTACATTAAAATAGGCACCGGCTTTCTGGCGTACTTCTTCCCTGCCGGCATGCAATAACACCTGTGCAGCCGGTGTATCCATTTCATGGGGCAGCCTTCGGGTCTTTATTAATTTCAGCAGGCAGTCTTCTCCGTCCCAGCTGCCGCCCAGGGCGGTAGTTGCCAACTTCCTGAGTGACAGGTCATATTTTTTACTTAACATAACCCCTTGCAATATATCGTTGCTTGCTTTTGATCTGCTTTTCCCCAATATGCCGATGATGGCTTTAGCAGTGGTATCGTTCCGGCGAAGATCGCCCAGTATCAACGGTGCTCCTCCGGCGCCAAGCAGGGTATTCATTGCCTGTGTGCGCACTTTGTCCGATGATGCATGCAGTGCTATCGCCATTAGTTCGGTATTCCTTCCTTTTACATGATATTTTTGAATCAGCAATAAAAATCCCGGGCGGTTTTTTTCGCTTTCCAGGCTTTCATCAATAATCTGGCGAAAGGCGGCTGTATGAGGCACCTTGTCAGGATCTATCTGCAGAAGCGCCATGGCATTAATGAACTGTTGTTTGGGATGATGCCCGGTTAATAAGGATCGTAAAGCCTGCTCTTCAGCCGGACCAGGGTAAAAATCCAATGCCCGGAAGAATTTCAAATCCTTTTGGGGATCAAGATTCGGGTCTTCAATGATTTGCGTTAACATAGGCAACGCCGCTTTAGCGCGTGAGCGCCAGACAATATCCCGTCCTGCACGCGTATTCCATTTGCCGTGTATCAGTTGCAGCCAGGCAGCAAAGTAACTGTCCCATTGCTTATCGGCGCCGATGCCTAACGCTTCCAGATACCAGCGGTCTTTCCCGTCGTATTGCCTGGCAAGCTGTGCCCACAGTTCCGGGGCTCGGGGCGAGTGAACATGATGCAGGGCAATGGCAGCAGTACGGCGTACCTGCGGTGAAGGGTCGTTCACTACTTGCTGTAAGATAGGAATAATGTTTATCGGTAGTTCTTTAGCAGCCCGGATCGCAGTGATACGGATATCTTCATTGTTGTCCTTCAACGCCTGATGAATGTATTGTATTCCTTTCTCGGGTAATTTGCTGAGCAGCCATAAGGCACGCGCCCGGTAGCGCGGGTTATGGGATCCGTACATCTTCTCCAAAGCAGGGATAGCCTTGCTGCCCCAGCCGTGCAGCTTTTCCCAGGCTAAATAACGGGTAGCCAGGTTGGGGTTCCCCAGCGCTTTAACCGCATCTTCGGGATCGTCTAATTGGGGAGGAGTGATCCCGTACCCGGCGCCTGGCGGGGCTATGCGGTATATACGTCCCTTGTTCAGGTCTTCTACCAGGTGACCGCCTACTCCCGGGTCGTACCAGTCGGTAATAAACAGGGAGCCGTCAGGCGCTATGCATACGTCCGAAGGGCGGAACCATTTGTCATATATCCCTTCGACGATGTCCACGATCTTAGCCGTATAGCCTGCCCCTTTTTTCTCTACCGGGTAAGCGCGTACTACATTCTGCAACGCATCGGCATGGATGATCTGGTTATGGAAAACATCAGGCAACAGGTTCCCTTCGTACACAAGGATACCGGTAGGTGCGCCTGCGCCGGTTTGCAGCAGGTTAGGCACTACCCCGGGATCATTCAGATGCCAGTGTTGGTAAGGGATGGAGTCTTCCATGTTGATACGCCGGGTGCGCCAGCCTGCGCCGGTCATTTCATCGGTATAGCCATAGTTACCGTATTTCATTACGTAATTGATGCGTACGCTTCGGTTACCGTCATCGTCATTATCGGATTGCCACAGGTTGCCGAAGGCATCTACTGCTACTTCATAGGGATTCCGGAAATTATAGCCTAAGACTTCCACATCGCTTCCGTCAGGATCACAGCGGAACACCATCCCTTGCCGGTAAGGCTTTCCATGATTATTGATGGGAATGCTATCGGGGTCTTTGACTATGCTGCCATTTCTATCCAGCAGGCTGTCGCCGACATTACCAAAGTTAAAGTATAACTTGCCGTCTGGTCCGAAGGTAAAAGCATGGATGCCGTGATCGTGCTGTATGCCGCCTATCCCTTCAAACAGCACTTCTTTTTTATCTGCATAATCATCGCCGTTGGTATCGGTAAAAACAAACACCTTGGGACTGCAGGAGACGATCACTTTATTCCCCAGCACGCAAATGCCCAATGCTGCATTGATATCATTACCCTGATAGAATACTTTGCTTGTATCGGCTATGCCGTCTCCATCGGTATCTTCCAGGATGAGGATCTTATCGCCGGCTTTGTTGACCGGGTCTTTAGTATTCACCTGAGGACGATAATTATATCCTTCGCATATCCACACCCGCCCCCTCGCATCAATGTCCATGTCGGTAGGGTTGGTGATCATCGGCTCGCTGGCAAACAGCGTGGCATATAACCCTTCATCGATCTTCAACCCTTTTAAGGCATTCTCGGCCAGCCGTTGCTGATCGTCCGGTAGTTTTTCTGGCTTCTGCGGGGCGGGCGCCTGATGACAGGCGACTAAAATCAAACAGCTAAATAATATAATACAGCTGACTGGCGTGAAATAAAAATGTGAAAAATGAGGCATGTTGAATTTCAAGGGGTTTAGTGTAAGTAAATTTATTTATCAGGGCAAAGATTTAAGGCTTGTTAAATAGGTTATTACAACGTATATGGTATTTGTTGAAATATCAAAAATACAAT
>DASULB010000092.1:0-21037 GCA_036278455.1 Chitinophagaceae bacterium
CTCCCATCAATTTCCACTGGTGTCAATAAGGTCCGTTTCAGCATTAAACGGGTTTCCATCAGATCAAAGATATTATCTCCCGAGAAGAGTTCATTACTCCCGCTTAAATTCCCAAGATTGAATCCAAGCTGGGATGCCAAACCCGCATAAGCTGAAAGGCCGGAACTTTCCTGCTTAGTGTCTGTAACAAAACTGATGCTGGCTCTATATTCGGTCTTTGTTAGAAAGGCATAAGTAAGGCCAGCCAGGGTACCAATGAATGCGCACAATACAATCCAACGCCATTTCCTTTTAAGAAAAATCATCCATTGACCGATCTTCAAAATAAGATCTCGTAAAGATATATCCTCATCCTTTTTTGGATGTTGTGAATTCCTTGTCATGTACCTCCTATTTTAATAAGTTCAATATTGTAAGTACAGTTAATGCAAGTCCGGAAATACCTGTCGTAATACCAAGGATTTGTTGGCCGTTTAACCTGTTTACAGGCTTGAGGGGCACAAATATTTCAGCACCTGGCTTGACTGGGGGATAATTCTTGAAAAACAAAAAATTATGGGTACTTTTTACAAATCCATTCGCATTCACCACATAGACCCTATTTTTCTTAGCATCGGCTGCGAATCCGCCGGCTTGTGAAATGTAGTAGCGCATTTTCCTTCTTTTCTGATAAGGCGTGATCACTGGATACAGCACCTCTCCGTTGATCTTGATTGTTTGCAATCTACGGGGGACATACAAGACATCTCCATCCTGCAGAAAAAGATCATTTCTTGAATCAGGATCTCCCAGTATCTTATCTAAATGAATCCCTACAAAATCGTTATGAATGACAGTACTGTTCAATTCATGCAGATTGGATGTATCCTGTACCAACATCGCCTGCAATTTCTCAAATTTCATCATCTTCAACCTGGCAAGGCCGGAACTGTCGATCGTAGCCGTTCTTTTTAAAGAGGCTCCTTGCGGATAAGCGAGTCCGGTAAGTCCCCCTGCTCTTTTGATCAGATCCGATATCCGCTCATTTTTATGTGTGAGGGTATAGAGCCCTGGGTACATCACTTCCCCTTTGACCCTTACCTGTTTTTGTGTCTCATAACCGGGTAAATCCCTTACGACAACGATATCAAACGGTTTCAAAGAAAAATGACTGGCATGCAAGCTTAGATTTTTGTTCACATTTTCCTGGAATACCTCTGCAATATGTGCGGAAGTAGAACCGGCATGGGCAGTATCCACAAGCCTCCTGGACACTTCTATCCTCCTTGGCGAGGCCCCCTGGGTGAAACCACCCGCGCGCATGATCAGATCTTCCAGTGTCATGCTGTCTGCGTATTTATAAGATCCCGGTGTTCTTATGGATCCGTCAATGGAAACGGAATACTGATCCCGGAGATCAAAAATGGAGTAGATTTTCACCACATCTTCTTTTTGCAACGGAATATCAGCCTCTTTACCGTCCATGATGTCGGCCACATTAAATTGAATGCTGGAAGAAGTAAGATCAGGGTTTTGCCGTACAATATAGCCCCTTGGCAGGAAAGCATCTTCCCTGAGTCCATCAGCTTTCTTGATCAGTTGACTCAATGTTAGTCCCTGTGTCAATTCAAATTGTCCCGGACGATACACGGCTCCATCAATGACCACCCGGTTGGTAAACCTATCAAGAATAGCGGATACTAAATATTTATCACCACCCTTGGGATGAAACGAGGCAAATTCCGCTGAGGATATGTCAGAGACTTTTTTCTCTTTCCCTGTCAGCTGAACGGCCTTTATTGTGGCGGTATAGGCACTGTCCGAAAAGCCACCGGCATAATGAATCAGATCATTCAGATTCTCTTCCGGTTTGATTTGATATATTCCTGGTCGCTTCACCTGTCCCAATATCTGAACCTGTCCCTGATAGGTAGGGATCCGAATCACATCCTGGTCCCGCAACCGGATATTCGCCGATTGATCACCCTTCATCAGAAATTGATACACATCCAACTTTTCAATCACCTTATTATCCCGGATAAGCTCAATATCCCGGTAAGAGCCATTCCTGTCAGGCCCACCCGCTGCATATAAGGCGTTAAATACGGTAGCCAGGGAAGGTAAGGTGTAAGTACCCGGCTGAGTCACTTCTCCCATCAGGGTGACCTTAATGCTTCTGATGGATCCTAAACTCACCTGTACGGATGTTTTGCCCGTTTTAATACCCGAATAGACGGCCGACAATTTGGCTTTAATCAACCTGGAGGCATTATCCATGGAAAGCCCGCTGACAAACACCAATCCGATATTGGGTATATTGATGGAGCCTTCCTTAGAAACCGGAAGCCGGTAATTCGCTTCCGAATAGCCATAGATGCTGATGGCAATCTCATCATCAGGCCCTATCTGATAGTTTTTTGGGGTAGGGATGTTGAGATTTGGTTCAAAGCTCATATTGGCATTCCGAAACAATTCTTCACCAAATATTTTCGGACGAAGGGCATCCAGTGCCCTTTCCATATTAGCTACGGCGCTGGTAGTAGTATCCCTAAAGGTACCATACGTGAAGCGATGATTTGTAATACCAGCTACGCCGGTATTCGACATAGCCTTTAGTTTTGTAGAATCAGTCACGTTGATTTTGGCAATCCGCGCTTTCAACTTCTGCAATTCCACCGGACTCATGCCTTTAGCAAGCGCCACCTGGTCGATCTGATTATCAGTCATTCCCGTCTGGCGCACCTGTTGCATGAATTGCCTTATCTGATCATCGCTGAGATTATCCACGTTGATGGAACTAAAGTTCATCTGGCTGATATTCTGCGCGTTAACCGATTGGGTGACAATGACGGGAAGCATTAGAACAAGAAGATAAAAAACGAATGACTTCATAAATGAAAGAATCTTTTACAGGCGTTGACCTGGATTCAGGAGGGTGGTTTAATGTACCAGAAACCGCTAAAAAAGAAATTCAAGGATAAAATCCCCAAAAGTAATTGAGAATCCGAAATTACCCGACAGAAAGAAGGTACTTCTCAATCCCATTCCATATTTTTTCGCTGCCTTGTCATTTCACGCGGTGCATGACTTTTTAAAGGGCGTTGTATAAACTAACGTTTTTAATCTTTCTGTTGTTAGAGACACAGCTTCGCCTTCTTCAGTCACATATGCTGAAACCCACTTTTCTGCAAAAGTACAACCAAACTAATTGAAATTCACTACTCCACAAAGCCTTTTTCAGCATTTTAACCAACACGGGCAACATCTGGGCATAAGCGCCTATTTCACATAAATGGTATTAAACATTAAATCTGAAATGCATGATATCCCCGTCCGTCACCAGGTATTCTTTCCCTTCTATATTCAATTTACCCGCATCCCGGCAGGCAGCCTCTGATCCATAGGCTATAAAATCATCATATTTGATCACCTCAGCACGTATAAACCCCTTCTCAAAATCCGTATGGATCACCCCTGCTGCCTGTGGTGCCGACATGCCATTAGTGATGGTCCATGCGCGCACTTCCTTCTCCCCTGCCGTAAAATAAGTAATCAGGCTGAGTAGGTTATAGGTAGAAGTAATCAACCTGGCGACTCCGCTTTCCTCCAGACCCAGGTCTTCCAAAAATGCCTGACGGTCCCCATAATCCTCTAATCCGGCAATATCCGCTTCAATGGCCGCACTGATGTAAAGTACCTGCGCCTGCTCATTTTTAACGGCCTGCTGCACCTTTTCCGTGTATTTATTCCCGCTGATCACAGATTTCTCATCCACATTGCAGACATATATGACCGGTTTAGCAGTAAGCAGGAACAAATCATCCACATATTTTTCTCGGTCTGTCGCGCTCAGATCATAACTGCGCACCGACAGGCCCTGCTCCAGATGCTTTTTCAATCCCTGCAGTACTTCCAGGCCATGCAGCAGTTCCCTATCCCCGGTCTTCGCCAGCTTTTCCATCCTCTGGATTTTCTTATCCACTGATTCCAGGTCCTTTAATTGCAATTCCGTGTCAATGATCTCTTTATCACTAACAGGGTTAATGGCGCCATCCACATGCACCACATTATCATCATCAAAACAACGCAACACGTGAATAATGGCGTCCGTGCTCCTGATATTGCCTAAAAACTGATTTCCCAGCCCCTCTCCCTTGCTGGCGCCCTTCACCAGTCCCGCGATGTCTACGATCTCCACCGTCGTAGGCACTACCCGCTGGGGCTTCACTAATTCCTCCAGTTTGACCAACCGCTCATCCGGCACCGTGATCACGCCGACATTTGGTTCAATGGTGCAAAACGGAAAATTGGCCGCCTGCGCTTTGGCGTTGCTGAGTGCATTAAATAAAGTTGACTTTCCCACGTTTGGTAATCCTACGATTCCTGCTTGTAAACCCATTTCGATAAATTTGCGCAAAGGTAACTTTTGTGAGCATAAAAGGGAAAGAGAGTGGATGAAGTCTTGCATCGTTCCCTGAATGTCTGTTAACTATGGTGTATACCTCATCATTACATTAAAAGAAGATTAAGATTGTAAAGGAGCGGCCCCTTTTGCGGATTGCCTCTTCTCTGACGACCTGGCATCTTACCCTTCATCATTCCCGTTCATATCCGGCCTTTTTTCTGCCGTGCGTTTCAGCGCCTGTTCATGACGCCAGGCGTCAATTACTTTCGGATCGCCGCTGAGTAGCAGATCCGGCACTTTCCAGCCGCGAAAATCCGCGGGACGGGTGTATACCGGCGGCGCTAGCATGCCATCCTGGTAGGAATCAAAAAGGGCTGAAGTCTCGTCGTTGAGCACACCGGGGATCAGCCGCCCGATCGCATCCACCAGCACGGCTGCCGCCAGTTCGCCACCGGACAAAACATAATCGCCAATGGAGATCTCCCGGGTGATGTAATGTTCTCTTATCCGCTCATCAATCCCTTTATAATGCCCGCAGATCAGCAACAGGCTCTCTTTCATCGAAAGCTGGTTGGCCATCCCCTGGTTCAGCTGCTCCCCGTCAGGAGTCAGATAAATGATCTCCTCATAGCGTTTTTCCTGCTGTAATTTCTCAATGGCGATGGCCAGCGGCTCCGGCATCATAACCATGCCTGCGCCACCACCAAACTGGTAGTCATCCACCTGACCATGTTTGTAAGGGGTATATTCACGCAGATTATGCACGGCGATGCGCAACAGCCCTTTCTGCTGCGCCCGTTTTAGTATGGAATGTGAAAACGGGCTCTCCAGTAGTTCGGGGAGCACCGTCAGTATATCTATATCAACCATGCTGCAAAAATAACCTTAAAACGGAGGAAAATGGGCGGACTGGCAAACAAAGAAGCCAGGGCACTCCCTAACACCTGGCTATAGGGAAGCCCCTGACAAAATGTTCAGGGCCTGCCGCGCGGAGCGCAGGGCCGAAAGGTCATCCCCGAAAAGGCTTTGTCCCGGCTCACCGCACGGGTGGTGAGCCGGGACAATTAACTGCATCCGTTAAACTGTTTACGCGGTTAATCCCATTACTTCCTACTTTTGTGTTTTATATGATTCCCCTGAGACATTAATCCTCGAAGACCATGACCACCGCAGTCCTCATCGTGTCGATCTTAACAGGCCTGGCATTGGCCGCCACCTGTGGCTGCAGGATATTTTTGACGATGCTGGGCGCCTGCGCGGCAGCTAGATATCAGCTTATACCGTGGCAGGCTGATTTTGGCTGGCTCAGCGGAGACACAGCGCTATACTGCCTGGCAGTTGCCGCCATGGTGGAGATCATCCCGGGATATGTTAACCGGTTCAACGGCCGATCCGACATCCTCACACTACCATTAGCGATTGCCGCGGGAGCGCTGCTTTCCACCGCCGTATTACCCATGGAATATCCCTGGCTACGCTGGGCGCTGGGACTTATCGGCGGCGGCGCCTGCGCAGGAATCGTGCATGTGTCCACCGGCATGCTGCTGCGGTTATTTGCTAAAATCGCGCCCCGGTCGGGAACCGGCAGGCTGGCAACAGCAAAAAGCATCTTCGCGCTGGGAGGAACGCTCCTCAGTATCTTTTTACCGATAAGTGCCGGGATCATCGCCTTGTTCAGCGTAGGCTGGCTTGGGTGGAGATCCTATAAAAAATTAGTATCCCTGGGTAAGCGCTGACAGCAATACATTTCAAAAATCCTTTATTCTGCAATATTTTTGCAACCTATGGCTTTATCTAAGAACTACCTCCCGAACGAAACCGAACAGCAATGGTATGCCCATTGGACCGGGCAGGGTTATTTTCATTCCGAACCTGACGGACGTCCGCCTTTCACCATTGTGATCCCGCCACCAAACGTCACCGGCGTGCTCCACATGGGCCATACCCTGAACGAGACCGTGCAGGATATCCTGGTGCGGCGGGCACGCATGCAGGGATACAATGCCTGCTGGGTGCCGGGATCGGATCATGCTTCCATCGCCACCGAAGCGAGGGTGGTGGCCATGCTGGAGGAAAAAGGGGTCAAAAAAACAGACATTAGCAGGGAGGAGTTCCTAGAATACGCCTTCCAGTGGAAGGAAAAGTATGGCGGGATCATCTACCAGCAGATAAAAAAGCTTGGCTGTTCCTGCGATTGGGACCGGGTGACCTTTACCATGGATGACCATTATTACAAAGCGGTCGTCAAAACGTTTGTGACACTGTATAACAAGGGACTGATCTACCGGGGCGCCCGCATGATCCATTGGGACCCTGCGGCACAGACGGCCCTCAGCGATGAAGAGGTGGAATACCGGGAAGTCAGTTCCAAGCTTTATTATGTGCGTTATCCGCTGGAAGGCACAGATGAATTTATTACCATTGCCACCACACGCCCTGAGACGATCCCGGGCGATACGGCGATATGCATCAACCCCACAGACGCCCGCTACCGTCACCTGGCGGGAAAATTCGCGCTTGTTCCGCTGGTGAACCGGCGGATCCCCATCATTACCGATGAGTACGTGGATAAGGAATTCGGTACCGGCTGCCTGAAGGTAACGCCGGCCCACGATATCAATGACTATAACCTTGGCTTAAAGCATAAACTGGAAGTAGTGGATGTATTTAACCCCGACGGGACGATGAGCGCTGCCGCGCAGGTATATCCCGGCGAGGACCGGTTCGTGGTGCGGGGGAAAATAGCGGACGAGTTGCGGGAAAAGGGTTTTCTGGTAAAGGAAGAAGCCCTCGTCAACAAAAACGGTTTTTCCCAACGTACCAACGCCATAGTGGAGCCCCGCATTTCCACGCAGTGGTTCCTGAAGATGGAGGAACTCGCAAAACCGGCGCTTGACGCGGTACTCAACCAGGACGTCAAGCTCTATCCTGAGGGCCGTTTCCAGAATACCTACCGGTACTGGATGGAAAATATTAAAGACTGGTGCATTTCGCGGCAGCTCTGGTGGGGGCAACGCATCCCCGCCTGGTATGATGAAGCCGGGAACACCTATGTGGCCGAAACGGAAGAAGAAGCCCGGAAGCTGGCAACCGGCGCTGCTCTCCATTCTGCCGGGGAGTTGCACCAGGATGAGGATGTCCTGGATACCTGGTTCTCGTCCTGGCTCTGGCCCATGGAAGTATTTAAAGGCATCAGCGAGCCCGGCAATAAAGACATCGAATACTACTACCCTACCTCGGTGCTGGTAACCGGCCAGGACATCCTGTTTTTCTGGGTGGCACGCATGATCATGGCGGGAATGGAATTCAAAGGGGAAAAGCCCTTTGACCATGTTTATTTCACCGGCATGGTACGCGACAAGCTCGGCCGCAAGATGAGCAAGTCCCTCGGCAATTCCCCGGACCTGCTGGAGCTCATCGACCACTACGGCGCCGACGCGGTGCGTTTCGGCATCCTGATTGCTTCCCCCGCCGGAAACGACCTGTTGTTTGATGAATCCTCCCTCCAGCAGGGCCGCAATTTTTGTAACAAGATGTGGAACGCACTCAAACTGGTACAGAACTGGGAGGTGGTGGACAAGGAGCCCGGACCGGGGGACGACTTTGCCACCGGCTGGTTTTCCCATAAACTAAACGAGGCAGAAGCGCTGACGGGTGCCCTGTACGAAAATTACCGGCTGAGTGAAGTCCTTAAACTGCTCTATTCCCTGATCTGGGATGATTTCTGCAGCTGGTACCTGGAATGGGTCAAACCAGGTTTTGAAACACCCGTCGCCGCCGGAATACGGGATAAAACGATTTCATTTTTTGAGCGGCTGCTGCAACTGTTGCATCCTTTTATGCCTTTCGTCACCGAGGAGATCTATCACCGGCTCAGAGACAGGGAGGCAGGCGATGATTTGATGGTCTCTCAAACCGGGGAGTCGCAGGCTTTCGATCAAAGTATTCTGGATGAAGGGGGGATGGCGCGCAAAGTGATCACCGCGATCCGGGATGTGCGCAATAAAAACCAGCTAAAAAATAAGGACACCGTAACGCTGCATATCCACACGATCCGCCCGGAGAGGTACAAAGCCTTTGAAAGCATCCTCCAAAAGCAGGTGAATACTGAAGCCCTGCACTTTACGGCGGAACCGGTCCCGGGCAGTGCCGCCATCGTGGTGGATAATGACAAGATCTTTATCGAAATGTCTCAGGACACGGATACCTCCCTGCAAAAGGATAAATTGCTCCAGGACCTGGAACATCAAAAGGGTTTTCTGGCGTCGGTGGAGAAAAAGCTGGGCAATGAAAGATTCGTGCAGCATGCCAAACCTGAACTGGTGGACCGGGAACGTAAAAAGCAATCCGATGCCGAAGCGCGGATCAGGGCGATCGAAGAAAGCCTGAAAGCGCTGTAGGCTGACGGGTCAATGTGCCGGGTATTTTACGGTATCTTATCACCGGTATTTTTATCAATGGACATTCCCCGGATGGCGGTGGTATATACAGGAGTGGAAAACAGGGGGCCGTCACGGCCATTCTCGCCCGGGGGTCACTTTTCCCGCACCCTTTTATAAAGCCTGATGGCGATCATCAGTATAATAGCCAGGGTAACCAGCCCTACCAATCCTTTGATCATGTTCAGGCCATTCTTTAGTACCGCCAGAAATACAATGGCGAACAGCAGCAGGGTAGCCACTTCGTTCCAGATGCGTAATTGGGTGGAAGTATGCCTGAATACCCCGCGCTTTTGATCCAGGTAGATGCGGTGCAGGGAGAAATGATAGAAATAAAGCCCTGCGACAAATCCCAGTTTGAGCCACAGCCAGCCCGGAACACGGCCTCCGCCGACATACAGGATCAACGTCCAGGGACCGAAGATGAGCGTCAGAATGGCCGAGGGCCAGGTGATGATCAGCCACAGACGCCTGATCATCACATTATACTGCTCCTGCAGGATTGTGCGCTGCGGCTCCGCCATGTCTTCGGCCTCCCGGTTGTATATAAACAACCGTACAACATAGAACAATCCGGCAAACCAGGTAACGATAAAGATGATGTGAAGCGAAAGAATGTATCCAAACATAATCAGGCAAAGTTAAAACATCACAGTAGAATATCTCCGGCGGATTGCCGTAGGGGTGATACGGTGGCTTTCCGCCACAGCCCTTGCAGGATTCCCCTCCAAATAATTCCTCTCTGACGGCGCCGTACCCCGAAACGGTATCCCGCACTGCAGACGGATCTCCGGGGTATTCCGCAGGCCATCCGTGCCGTGATCCGCAAGACCCTGTCCTGACCTGGCTCAACCTGGCGTCGCCAGCCCGATCAGCATTTCATGCAATTTCAGCACCTGGGGAATGACCGCCCGCTGTTCGTCATTGTAGACCACGTAATCGCATAAACGCATTTTAATGCCTTCATCCAACTGGTTTTCCATGCGTCGCAACACTTCTGCCCGATCTACCTGGTCGCGCCGCATGGTCCGGCTGATCCTGAGTGCGGAGGGGGCAGAGACGCCAATCACTTTATCCACGTGATGGAAGGCTTCGCTTTCAAACATCAGGGCGGCTTCCTTGAGCACATAAGCGGAGGATTGCTGTCCGGCCCATCTATCCGCGTCCCGGATGGTGACAGGATGCACCAGCGAATTAAGCAGCACCAGCTTTCCCGTGTCGCCAAAGACCTGGCTTGCCAGAAAAACCCTGTTGAGCCTGCCGGAGCCCTCGTACGCTTCTGCACCAAAATGTTCCCGGATGGCGGAGACGAGCGCCGGATCAGACTGCATCAGCTTTTTGGCCTCCGCATCCGCGTAATAGACCGGTATCCCCAGGACCTGAAAGATCCTGCAGATAGTGCTCTTGCCCGAGCCAATTCCCCCTGTGACGCCTATTTTAAGCATAAAAGTACATGCTTTGACCTTGAACCGGAACAGCACAAAATCAAAGCATGTTTTAAAAAGAAAATAACTGACTTATTAATATGACTTAATGCTAATAAATTAAGTCTGCGTGAAGTCCGGCGACTAATGAAGTCCGGCGATTAATAAAGCCGGGCGATTATTTTTTGTCGGCCGCCATGGCTTCCTTCCTCTTTTCCAGGCCTTTGGTGAACTCCATGCTGATCGAAGAACGTTCGATAGTCATGTAGGAACCGGGGCTTACTTCCAGTTGCAGGGTATCGTCTTCGTTTACCTTATTGATGCGACCGTGGATACCGGCGATGGTAACGATGCGGTCGCCCTTCTGGATACTCTGGTTGAATTGTTTCTGTAATTTGGCCTTCTTGGATTGCGGACGGATCATAAACAACCACATCACAACCAGCATGGCGGCGATCAGGAATAAAGAGCCACCCATGCCGCCCCCGGAGCCACCTTTCCCACCGGTAGGCATCATCAAGAATACACTGTGCAGGTTCAACTGATTAAGATACATCATGTTTTTTGAATTGTTTTAGATTTAAAATATGGATTACGCTCAATTATTTAGAGGGGATGACGTTGCAGGTGATTTTCAGGTTGAAACGACTGGGCATGGTGTTGGCAGTGATAAAAACAGGCTTTACCTGTCTGCCGGACTTGCCGGCACTGTTAAAGACCACCTTTAATTTTCCTTCGCTGCCGGGCGGAACCGCCTCTTTCGGGAAACTCGGGATGGTGCACCCGCAGGTGGAACTGGCACCCGTGATGATGAGCGGCCTGGATCCGGTGTTCTTAAAACGAAAATCGTAGCTGACCTTATCCCCTTCCTTTATAGTACCAAAATCGTAGGCGGTGTCGGCCACGCTAAAGACAGGATAGGAATCCCTGTAACTGGTCAGCGCAATAGATGCGGGCTTAACGGAGGAAGAAAATTCCTTTGTTCCCGCCCCTGCACCACCACTCCCACCGGAAGACTGGCAGGACCCTGCCAGCAACCCGCCAAAACAAATAAGCACCAAGCCGAATTTTCTCATGTCCATTTCGCGCAAAAGTACCAAAAATAAGGGATTATTTCCGGATGCGATCCGTTTTGTGAATCTTTTGTTCCTCGCTGAGATCTTTGAGCACATTGTCCAGTATGCCGTTTACAAACTGGCCGCTCTGCGGGGTACTGTACGTTTTTGCCAGGTCAATGTATTCATTGATCGTCACTTTGGTCGGAATGGTGGGAAAGTAGAGGAATTCACAGATGGCCATGTCCATGAGCAACATATCGATGGAGGCGATCCTGTCCGGGTCCCAGTTCTGCAGCCGGGGCCTGATCAGTTCCAGGCAGTGGGATCTTTTCTCCAGCGCGGTCTGCAATAGTTCGAAGGAGTAGGTTTTCTTCTCTGGGCTGATGAGACTGCTAAAATCAAAGGACTGGGGCTTGCCAATATAATTGCCGACCAGGATGTCCATCATTTCACGGTCGTCAGGCCAATGCAGAAAAATGTCCTCGGCGTGCTGGTCGAAGGCCTCGCTCTTCATCAGCAATTCATGAAAGATGTAGAGCAGTATCTGTTTATCCTCTTTCTCGTCCCTGTCAGGCTGCGCGATATATTCCAGGTATTCGGGGCTCGCGACCAGCTGCTGGTAGATTTTCTTAATGATCTCCGGATCGGTCAGGTACTGGATATTCTCGGAGCCCGTCGTCTTGATAAAGTCGGGATTGCCGATCAGGCGCCGGATACCGCTGTTAGCGGTGATCTGCGTATTCACATGGAGGTCCGCGGCGGTGGGCAGGTGCTTGGCAGCCCGCTGCCGGGCATCGGTCTCCGCATACCGCGTTACTTCTATGATGTTATATAGGAGGTAAATAAACAGGCGGGTGGTCTGATCCAGGTGCTGTTGTAACAGCCTCTTTGCCACCGGCAATATATCACCAGGGGTTCCATTATCCCCGGAAGGGTTGTTGTACGATTCGAGCGAATACAAGGTCTGCATCACTTTCACACGAATATTTCTTCTGCTGATCATCTATTCTAAAGAGCTTTTGCCGTGCAAAGATAGTAAAAGGCGTTGTTATTAGTATTTTTATGTTGCAATTTCCGAACATGAAATATTGGCATACCAAAAATTGACCTACCTTCGCAGACCTGTCAGTTTGCTGAAAAATTGACCTGTTTTACGTTCTGGCATAATTATCGAGTGGTCATTTTGCATATTTCACGATATGTCACTGTGATGTATTAATCTTTTAAAAAACAAAAAACCATGGCAACAAATTTAAGTATCAAGCCCTTGGCGGACAGAGTCATTGTAAAGCCTGCCGCTGCTGAAGAAAAAACAAAAGGCGGAATCATCATCCCCGACACCGCCCAGGAAAAACCTCAGAAAGGTACCGTCGTAGCTGCCGGCCCCGGCAAGAAAGACGAACCGGTAACCGTAAAAGTTGGTGACAGTGTGCTGTACGGCAAGTATTCAGGCACGGAGATCACCGTAGAAGGCGATGATTACCTGATCATGCGCGAATCAGATATTCTGGCTATCGTATAAAATCCCCCCAAGCCTTTATTATTATTAAATCATTCAAAATTGAATTAAGTTATGTCTAAGCAATTGCATTTTAATGTTGAAGCCCGCAACAAAATGAAGAAAGGGGTTGATATTCTCGCGAATGCGGTGAAAGTAACCCTGGGCCCCAAAGGGCGCAACGTAGTGTTGGAGAAAAAATACGGCGCCCCTGCTATCACTAAAGATGGCGTGACCGTTGCGAAAGAAATTGAACTGGAAGATCCCATTGAGAACATGGGTGCCCAGATGGTCAAGGAAGTAGCTTCCAAAACCGCCGACATTGCAGGTGACGGAACGACAACGGCTACCGTACTGGCACAGTCTGTTATCGGCGAAGGGTTAAAAAACGTAGCGGCAGGTGCGAATCCAATGGATCTGAAACGTGGTATCGACAAAGCCGTGAAGGTGGTAGTGGAAAGTCTGAACAAGCAGTCCGAGACCGTAGGTACCGATACCAGCAAGATCCAGCAGGTAGCTTCCATCTCTGCCAACAATGACGAAGAGATCGGTAAACTGATCGCTGAGGCCATGCAGAAGGTATCCAAGGACGGTGTCATCACCGTAGAAGAGGCCAAAGGCACCGACACTTATGTAGACGTGGTAGAGGGTATGCAATTCGACCGTGGTTACCTCTCCCCTTACTTTGTTACCGACAGCGAGAAGATGCAGACGGTGCTGGAAGCACCCTATATCCTGATCTACGATAAGAAGATCAGCACTATGAAGGACATCCTTCACATTCTGGAAAAAGTGGCCCAACAGGGCGCTCCCCTGCTGATCATCGCAGAAGACCTGGAAGGTGAAGCCCTGGCAACCCTCGTGGTAAACAAACTGCGTGGTACCCTGAAAGTGGCCGCCGTTAAGGCTCCGGGCTTTGGCGATCGCCGCAAGGAAATGTTGCAGGATCTGGCCGTTCTGACCGGCGGTATCGTGATCAGCGAAGACCAGGGTTACAAACTGGAAAATGCCGATCTTACTTACCTGGGTAAAACCGAATCCGTTACCCTGGACAAGGACAACACCACCATCGTTGGCGGCAAAGGCAAGAAAAGCGACATTGAAGCACGCATCAACCAGATCAAGTCCCAGATCGAAGCGACGACTTCCGACTATGATAAAGAAAAACTGCAGGAACGCCTGGCTAAGTTAAGCGGTGGTGTGGCAGTATTGTATGTAGGCGCTGCTACAGAAGTGGAAATGAAAGAGAAAAAGGACCGTGTGGACGACGCCCTGCACGCTACACGCGCCGCAGTGGAAGAAGGCATCGTAGCCGGCGGTGGTACCGCGTTCATCCGTGCAATCGCAGCCCTGGAGAAGCTGACCGGTGACAATGAAGATGAAAGCACGGGGATCAATATCGTTAAACGTGCCGTCGAAGAACCGCTTCGCCAGATCGCGGCAAACGCAGGTGCTGAAGGCTCCATCGTTGTACAGAAAGTAAAAGAAGGCAAAGGTGATTTTGGATACAATGCACGCACGGAGGTATTTGAGAAATTGTTCTCCGCCGGTGTGATTGACCCGACCAAGGTGACCCGCATCGCCCTGGAAAATGCCGCCTCCATTGCCGGAATGGTATTGACCACCGAATGTGTGATTGCCGACAAGCCCGAACCCAAACAGGCTGCTCCTGCCATGCCAGGCGGCCCCGGTGGAATGGGCGACATGGGTTATTAATCCCCTTGTCATCGCAATTCATCACGAAAAGATCAAATCCTCCCGGCTGGTGCCGGGAGGATTTTTTTTTTGAGCGCCCGCAAAGCGATCTGCCTGTCCCGGCCATGGCAACAACCCTGCGGTTCGGTGTCAGTTTGTCATACAGGCAGGCCTGCACGCCAGGAGCAGCTGGCTTATAAGCATGGCCCTGCACCCCGGCACCCTATGGTGATCTCCTTCCCTGCACATGCAAGCCAGTCCTGGACAGATTTTCTGTTTCCCCCGCGTTGAGGGGTCCCGTGTTGCCTTGATCCCGCTTACCTTCCCCTTAGTTACGGAGAAGCCCTCCCCCATCACCCGCATTATCCTGATTATGATCCCTGATGATGATCCTGCTATGGGCTTAAAGCTGCCGGGGAATCCCTCCCCCTGTTCAAGGCTGTCGGCCAGGCTGCCCTCGGATCTTGCTACCTAACCCGGACAGGCCTCCTAGGCGCCTACAAACTCCTTTTCTATTTGCTCAAGTGACTTGCCTTTCGTCTCGGTAATGTATTTTATTGAAAACAGTAAACACAAAAAACATAGGAAAGAATATATAAGAAAGGAGTACCCTTTTAGGTGAGACAATAAATAAGGAAAAGTAAATGATACCAAAAAGTCAGCTGCCCACAAAAAGAAGAAGGAGACAGCCACCGCATGACTTCGCAGACTGTTGGGAAATATTTCGGAAATGAGCACCCACACCACAGGACCCACCGAAAATCCAAAGAAAGCCAGAAAACCCATAATGCAAAACAACACAAAATAACCCTGAAAATGATTGGTGATAAAGGTAATGGCCAGCAGTAAAAGAGACAAGCCCATTCCTGTGGATCCAATAATCATTAATGGTTTACGTCCAAGCCTGTCCACAAAGAACATCGCCGTCACAGCAAAGGTCAGATTCACCAGTCCCATAATGGCCGTTTGTAGTAAGGCTGATCCTGTTCCAAAACCTGCTGACTTGAAAATGGACGGCGCATAATACATGATCACATTAATTCCGGTTACCTGTTGTAAAACAGCTAAGGTGATGCCAATTAACAGCAGCTTAAACATTCTGCCTTTAAACAGTTCACCCAATTTTCCTTTAACCACCAGTATGGATCTCTCAATATCCGCTATCTCATGCTCCGCAGATCTTTTATCAGAAAGCTTTGTGAGTATGACAAGCGCCCGGCCGCTTTTTCGCCTTTCAACAAGCCATCGCGGACTTTCCGGGATAAAGAATAACAGGATAAACAGCAGGGCCGATGGGATCACCATAATGCCCATCATCCATCTCCAGTTATTCACCCCTGCGTAGTCCCTTAAAAAGAAGTTAGAGAAGAATGCCGCTGATTGTCCTATAAATATGGCCAGGATATTGAGGATGCCTAATTTCCCCCGATGCCCGGCAGGGGCTACTTCGGCAATATACATAGGCGATAACATAGATGCCGCCCCCACCGCCACCCCGGCAATCATCCGGTACACAATAAATACCAAATGATTGCCAGCCAGTGCACATCCTAAGGATGAAATAAGAAAAAGAAGTGCAGTAAATATTAATATTTTCTTCCGGCCATAGGTGGCACTCAGCGGACCGGCAAAAATACAGCCGGCCATACAACCAACCAAAAGACAGCTTACCGCCCAACCTTTTGCGATTTCATCCAGGTTAAAGACTTTGGGATCTGCAATGAATTCTATCGCACCGGAAATAACAGAAGTGTCAAATCCAAACAGAAAGCCTCCCGCAGCAGCAACAAGGCAGATGAGTATGAGGTATGGTTTCATGCGTAAAAAATGTCAAAATTGTGAATATGCTACACACGTCCATAAGGACAGGCAGGTATCCTTATATTTCGGATTTCAGCCATTGCGGTATGGATGTGTCGAAAACCGATTGCCCATCACCCTGGTTATTTAAAATCACAACTGCTTCCCGGTTCCTGCGGTGTTTTGTACCTGCCGCCCGTTACCTGTGCAGGATGTAGAAAATGCCTCTGCAAATGCGGGATGTATTCCAGGAACAATGCATCATGTCCCAAAGAAATATGATTGAACAAAACCAGGTGCTGATGCAATTGCCCCATATCTCCCACATGGGGAACCACCGGTATCCCGTATTTCTTAGCCAACAGGCTTACCGTAATGAATTCACTGACACCTGCCACCCGCAGGGCGTCCACCTGTATAAAGCCTGCACATTTTGTTTGCAGGTAATTTTTAAAAATAATCTTATTTGGCAGATGTTCCCCCAGCGCAAGTTTAAGCGGCTGAATGTGATCTGCCAGGATCTTATGTGCGTGTATATCATCCGGATGCGTCGGTTCTTCTATCCAATACGGACGCATGGACCGCAGACGGTCGCAAATATTCATCGCCTGCGGGAGTGTCCATTGCTGGTTGGCATCCAACATGATCCGCGCCTCATCGCCGACCGTCTCCCTTACCAGGTATGCCCGGCGGATGTCGCGGTCCGGGTCAGCGGAACCTACCTTTAACTTCATCGCAGTAAAGCCCGCATCGGCGGCCTTTCTGCAATTGTTTTTGATCTGCTCATCAGGGTAATTGAACCAGCCGACGGAAGTATCATATCCCGGATACCCCTCTGCCAATATAAACTTTCTCTTTTCTTTATGGACAACCTGTGACTGTAACAACTGATATGCCTGTTCACTGGTCAGCTCATCTTCGAGGTAAGATAAGTCCAGCAGGTTAAGGATCTCCTTTGGCGACAGACCGGTCAGCAGTTTCCAGAGGGGTAAACCTCTTTTCTTTGCCCAGAGGTCAAAGCAGGCATTGGTGACGGAAGCCAGTGCCAGTTGTACCACCCCTTTTTGCGGGCCCAGCCAGCGAAACCGCTGATCATTGGAAAGTTGATTGGAAACTTTATCAAACCCATGCATGAGTTCTTCAATGTCTTTCCCGATCAACTTTTGGGCATAAAACTCCGCGGCCTGGCATACAAGTTCGTTTCCATCACCTAACGTAAAGGAAAGACCATTTCCTATCATCCCACTGTCATCTACCAGTTGCGTAACGCTATAGGCATAAACCGGGTCACGATGAATGGCATCGCTGCCGGCGCCCTTTTCCAACGAAAAACGTTTGTCAATTATTCGTACGTTGATGATCATAGAAAAAAAATGAATCATTCAATCTATTAAGGGTATGTCATCCGCACTTTTATCGAGCTCCAAAACGATCACATTGCAGTTCACATCAGCCAACACATCAGGTAGTGTCAGGTGAATACCGCTGTTATCTTGTGTGAACGCTACTTGTCCTCCACCCATAAAATAAGCCTTTAACACTTTACAGCCCGGAATATTTTGGAGGGTCAATACGCCCGCCGGACGTTGTAATAATAAGATATTAATCTTATTTCCCTTGCGCGTAGCGGTAAAGGTCGTATCAGGCTTATAGGGACCCCCATGGGTATCATAAATGGCATCCCCATATTTATGCAGCCAATCGCCCATCTCTTTCAGGCGGTCAACTTGCCGTACTTCCATCCGTCCGTCCAACATAGGGCTCACATTCAGCAGCAGGTTTCCGTTCCCCCCTGAGGTGCTGGCCAGGATATCCAGGCACTCCTTCAACGATTTCAGTTTATCGTTGGGTTTCCATGACCACTGATGACAAATGGTGATACAGGACTCCCAGGGGTGCACCATGTCTATTGCGCCTACCTGTTGTTCGGGAGTGGCATAATCACCGACCGTTTCACTATTCAGTACTTTGTGATCATTCAGTCCGTTTAAGCGGTTATTGATGATGACATCAGGATCTAACTGTTTTATATATTTGTACATATCAACGGCTTCTGCCTGTGTCCAGGGCTTTTGCCAGTTGCCATCAAACCAGAGCAGGAAAGGATGGTAACGGCTGACGAGCTCCTTCAACTGGTTTTTCATATAAACGATATACTTGCCCATGTCAGCATGGGGATCTACAGGACCGTCATTACTGTGCATGGGGTAATCAGGGTAGTGCCAGTCCAATACAGAATAATAAATACCAAACTTAATCCCCTGCTTCCTGCAGGCTTTTGCCAGGGCGCCTACCACATCCTTCTTAAAGGGAGTAGAGGCGATATCATAATCAGTATATGCCGATGGCCAAAGGCAAAAACCATCATGATGTTTGGCGGTGATTACCAGGTATTTCATGCCTGCGTCTTTGGCTGCTTTCACCCAGCGGTCAGCATTAAATAATACGGGATCAAATTCTTTATACAAATGATCGTAATCACTCACCGTCACCTGGTTACCCCTTGACCAACCGATCTCGGTACCACGCAGTGTCACGGGCCCAAAATGAATGAACATCCCGAAACGCAAATCCATAAAACCGTCCATAATCTTCCTGCTGGTACGGATAGCCGGGGGGATCTCAGATTGGGCATTAACGGTAAGCTGGCAAAGCAGTGCCCATCCGCAAATGAGGATCAATTTTTTAAGCATGTCAACGATTTTAAGCATTTATGATTAGAATGAAAATTTCAACATTGGTACGTCTCGATGCCGTGCCGCCACCTTATCGCCCTTTATTAGCCCTGCCATCTGCAATGTCGGGCATATCCACGCCCGGTCCGTTCAGGCTCCGCCTGTAGCCCAGTTCCGCACCACCGCTGACCGGCAGGATACAACCGGTAACGAATCTTGCATGCTCTGATAACAGGAAAACACAGGCATCTGCGACCACATCTCCCTGGGGACAATATCCCAGCGCATGAATTTCATCCAGGTATTTTTCAATAGTGGCCACATGGGGTTGTTCTGCTGACCATGAACGTAACATGGGCGTCCACACACCTGCCGGGGCCACCGCGTTGACACGGATACCATATTTAGCATAATCCAGCGCCATTGATTTGGTCAATGCATTGATCGCGCCTTTAGTTGCCGTATAAGCGGCATGTATCTCCTGTCCGATTTGTCCCACAATGCTACTCGTATTCAGGATACAGCCTTTTGATTGCTTCAGTATCTCGAATCCATACCTGATGGTATGATATAATCCTTTTAAATTTACGCTCATCAGGCGGTCCCACTCTTCCCCGCTGGTTTCATGAAGCATGCTGGAAGGTGTGGAGATGCCGGCATTATTATGAATAACATCAATGCGACGATACCACCCCACCACCTCATGAATGGCATTCTCTACCTGGCTCGCTACAGATACATCGCATAGGATACCCCTGTGTCTTTTCCCCAATTTTTCGACCGACTCATGCACGGAAGCTTCGTGATCCGCCACAATAATGACCGTTGCCCCTTCCGCTGCATATCTTTTGGCACATTCATACCCGATACCTGTCGATCCGCCGGTAAGAAAAATGACCTTATCTTTTAATAACATTGGCTCTGTTGGTTTGAAATGATGATCTCCTCTCGTGTGATTTTTTGATAATGCTATTTGGCAAAGGTAGCCGGATCAGGGAGGTATGCACAATAGCTTTTTATTCGGTTTTGATGGACTATACAACTTCGGTGTATTGGGGATGGCCGGAACACAACAAAATTAAAATAAATACTTCCTCCGATCAGGCCTCATGGCTATGTATCATCCCGAAAGAATAACGTTATTGTAAAAGAAGAGGAGATCGTTAATAAAACCCGGAAGGGACCTCACATGACTTTTTGTATCCCCCACACAAGCCATCACAGGACTAAACTTTAAACAGCTGTATCTTTGATCAGGCCTTTTTATCATATGACAGCCTGATGAAATAACCCCATAAAGCTAGTGACCACTATGGGTACCCGGCGTAATATGCCCGTTAAGGGTTATACCAGAAAGATATCTCACTCATGTGACTGAAAGTATCGCCGTCTACAGCATGTAAAACTCTTATGCGGATAAACCGGACAGGTGGTGGATTACTGATAATATCTGTTTGCACACCCGCAATGCCATCGTCATTTCTCTTTACTTCTGTAAGCAAGGTCCATCCTTTTGCCATGGTCTCATCCTTCCAGCCCGGATCATCAGGCCGTAATGCAGGTACGGCACCGGTAGTATCTGCAATGCCCCACACCTCAAAATCGTCGGGGTTATGACCGTCAAAATCAGTTCTGCCCCACTCTTCAAATTTTGTAAGCTTTGCATAAGTTTTCCCCAGATCAATGGTAAAGGTATGCGGGATGTAAGCGCCGTCAGAATGATATACTTCAGGATATGCACCCGGCTTTCCGTCCCATATATTACTGAGGGATGTTCCGTAGGCATCTACCACCGCATCACCCAGAAGAAGCACCTGTTTCCAGGTGCTCTTATCTGCCGGAAGATTGGAAACGGTCAGCGAATCGTAATAGCTTACCCTGAAGGTGTCAATGGCGTGGCTTTCCGGCTTATAAGATGACCTGTAATATATCTTCGTAGGCAGCTTCCAATCTGAAATAACCAGCTGACTGCTATCAGCAGGAAGCATCACGGATTTTGTCTCACCGGAACCATCCATATATTTTACCTCAGTACCTACGTTTACCGTATCCGGTGCATTCCAT
>DASULB010000093.1:0-5402 GCA_036278455.1 Chitinophagaceae bacterium
TGTGAGGGGTATGTGGTGTGTTCCGCAGTATGATTCAACTGAAGAAAGTTCATTTGATGAATGAACTTCAATATAGAAATTGAACTGCGGAAAATCTTTTATTAACTGCAACTCCGCCGGTACAGCACCGCCTGTAAGTACAAAGAATATTTTCAGATCAGAAGGGAACTCCGGAATATCAATCAGTGATTGAAGATATCGCAAGGGAAGCCTGAAGCCTAATGATGCAGCGACAGGATAGAATTTGTGTAATTCGATCAGATTATGCGGTAAATTCCCCCATTTTTCCGGCGAAATTTCATTCAAATCCACTACCCCCGTTTCATTGACGGTTGCAGCAATGACCAATAAACCAATACCTCTTACGTTTCCGGGTGAATATACCCAAATCACATAATTACTACGCATAATTCATATTTAAAATAAGCCCCGGCAAACATCCGCCCACCCGGGCTTATTTCAATCTCAATAAATCACCGCAAATTAGCCAGTATAGGCAGCAAGCCCTTCAAGGAAATCCATGGCATCTGCAATTGGAATAACCTCGTGACTTTGTGAGTGGAAAAGGGGACTCGACCGAACGAGTACCGCTAGTTGCTTCGTAGTATCCGCCTGTACAACGTAGGCAGAACCACCGCCTATAAACGCGTAGCTGGCTTCAAGGACTTTACTGTCGTGTAATTTCTTAAGTTCAGCTGTGTAACTGGTTGCTGATGCATTGGCAAGCTTCTGCCCGCCGCCGAGGGGGCGTGTAATGACTAGGAATTTCATTTTGTTTTGCTTTAAGGTGAATTTAATAATGATGAAGAAAACATTTATGCATAAATTCTTTTTCTTTAAAAGTAATTGAGATCACCTCGTAACGCTACTATAAAAAATAACGGTGAAGGAAAAGATTGTCACAGGTTATGTTATTATCAGCGTGATAAATATTTAATCACGAAACATCACCGTTTGATAATCTTTGATCTTTACAGGGCGGCAACTTTCTTCAAGCTATTGCTTATCTTTTCATCCATGCAAACCAATGGTATGTGATATTCGACGGTTTATACCTTTCAACAGTCGACACCACCTTACGCTGTATTCCGGCGTCATCACCTGAATACACTACATTTGCCGCAGCGAGGTTTAAATTTGCTTTTAGCATCGTACAGATGCTACTGTAAGTTATTGTTTCAAAACCCTTTTGTTTACGAAGTTCATCAACTAATGATCCATCGTCTTCGTCCTTCAGAAAAGGGGCCACAATTCAAGACTCCTAATTTTGCCTCATGATCTGATTTAAAAGGTTATCCTGATCTATCTCTCTCTTCTCTATAGGGTAAGTTCTAATTCATCTCTCTGATGTCTTTCTGAATAGGCCAGATAATAACTTTATCTACCTCCAATAGATTTTCTACTTCAAGTATTCTTAACACTTTATCATGGTGGCACGAGTGGACTTCCTTAAACCATGATCTCCCATTTTTTTAAACTTCTTGAGAGAATTCCTTTCCTTCGCGGGTAATTCTAATTCATTAATCATTATTGATTATTTGTTGTCAAAATCACAAAAATCAATTGATGTCGGTAGATTAATAAATCATACACTAGTAGTCTTATGCCACCACAAATCTAATAATAAAATAAAATAAAACAAGCACTTCCTATAAATTATACATAGAAATTTAATACATATATATAGTTGGAAGTATATAGAATTGGAATTATATTCAATTACTTTATTGCATAACCATAAACTTCGTTTTAATATCCATCCACGATGTCGCTTAAAAACAACGACCTGCTATTTTTAAATCCTGATAAGTCTTACTGCTCGAAGGATTTTAAAACGAAGATGATCTGAGATCAATGATCTCATAACGATCTAAACACGAGATAATAGGCCCCATCAAAGCTGAGCCGATTTTAAATTATTATTTCAGATGGCAGCGTATTCAAAAGAAGAGTGCAATAAGAGGCATGCCTTTCGAGACAATGCTCACCATTACTTGAATCTATCGCGCATGAGGATAAAAGTAGCGGGGCATTGGTTATACAAGTATAAAACTGTGAGGATACCTCGCTTTTACTCAGGGGCCATGGAGCCACTCCAAAACAATGACGGGTTGGTAACGATAAGGTTTGTCTGCACATTGTTGGTTCAACGTGCTACTCATTGATTGAATACCAGGTTCCTTTACCGGTAGCATTTTGCTGAAGATATCTATTTTCAACAAGAGATCCCAAGTGCTTCTTGATCATATTGCGGTTTGCGCCGGTCACGGACAAAATATCCTTCATGGTAATACGCCCGCGTGATTTTGTGATTTCCATAATCTTTAATGAAAGTTCCGGTAAAATCCCCATGAGCAGTTTTTCTCTTTCAAGTTTTACTTCCAGCCTCTGTTTTTGTTGTTTCAAGGCTTTCAGGGAAAAAAGTACCCAGGGTTGCCAGTTCGGAACGTCGCTCTTGATTGTTTTTTGTGTTTGCCTCAGCGCAAGATAATAGCCTTCTTTACTGTGCTCTATAACGGCTTCGAGTGGGCTATACGGCACATACGCATAGCCGCATCTTAGCAGGAGACAGGTTGTCAAAACTCTCGACAATCTGCCGTTTCCATCCTGAAAGGGATGGATGGCTAAAAACTCACCGATAAAACAGTGATGATTAACCACCTATAAAGGAAATACCCATAAATTCCCGTAAATACCCATAAATGACGCAAATTAAGTTAGGTTGACGGATCTAAGAATAGTTAAGGGAAGACTAAAAGACGATGTTGGTGCGGAAAATTTATTATTTCAAAAATAAACAGCTTGTCCGCTTAAAACTATAACTGCAACGTTTGCTCCGCCAGGTTCCAGCCCTCTGAAAGTATTTCCGGATGACCCTTAACCTTGGCAGAAGGACAGCTTACTGTCACCGTAATCCGCTGATGAGGCGCCAGAGAGAAATAGTTATCCGACCAATAGGCAGGTAATATTTCCTGGCGTGTCGCGGGGTCCATCAACCTGGGATGGACAAAAAATGCCAGTTGGCCGGAGGTATTGGTAAATTGCAGCGTCCAGGTATTTTTCGCTTTCTGATGATCCGTCTTCAGCAGGACCGTTTTTACTCCGGCCGCCGCCATGCTCCGCAACTCCTTGAAATCATGTTTCGGCTCCATCCAGTAAGTATTGTGTGAAACGATATCCCCTGCCGCGTTTTTCAAATCCAGCACCACAAATGAAATACCCTTTGCCTGCGCAAGCACCTGTGCCAAAGAGCCGATCTCTTTCACGCTCGTGGTTCCCATGTCAACTTTGCCGGTATGGTGGTAAAAGGAAACGCCTTTAGGGGTCATCACCCGTATCTCCGCCGTCATGTCAGGGACGGCGCGGTAGCTCCTGTTAATTACCGCTACAGCGGAATCATCCAGATTCAGCTGGATGTGCAGCCGCTCACAGGCACGCTGCATAAAATAATAGCCGGCGTTGGGCTCCAGGTACCAGTCATAGACCTGCCAGATGACGCTGGGAAAGGCTGCATTCAGTTTCCACAACATCACGCCACCCGTTTCATTCAGCTTATGACCCGCGGCCTCAAAGATCCCACGGTAACCGTTCGCGTTGAGCAACTGCGCCTTTTCAGAGAAATCGCGCATGCTCGCGGGCATACCGTAACGGTCTACCAGCGCTTTATAATAGAGATCGTATTTCCCATTTCCCGAGCAGGCGTCATGGTAACCCCAGGTGTTGTTCAACGGATAAGGCAGCGTACTGTCCGGGACCAGGTCGGGAATGATCCTTGGAAGTGTCCCGTAAGGCGGCTGGGAAGGAAGGCCTGTTTCATCTTTAAACACCCAGTCTTTGCCTGCATCCACTTTCTGGTAATACACCGCAGGGTCCTGCCATGAATAAGGGCCGCCACTGTAAACACCCGACGGCTGGTTATCAGGCCAGGAGCCTTTCCAGCCGTCAGGGAGCTTGGCGTACCCCGAAGAGCTGGGAATAAACGGCCTGGTACCGTCGATGGTAGTAATGCTGTCGCGCATGGCATCATAGAGTCCCTTTCTGGCATGTCCCTCGTTCCCACCGGTCCACAAAAGCAGGCTTGGATGATTGCGGATCCGGTAAATGGTGCTGGTCATGTTATGGATAAAGACCTTTGCTTCCAGCGGCCAGTCGGGAGAACCTTTGAACTCGCCCTGCGTATCACCGGTCACCCAGAAATCCTGCCATACCAGCATCCCGTAACGGTCGGCCAGGTCAAAGAAAACGTCCGGCGGGGTGACGCCGCCACCCCATATCCTGAGCAGGTTGATGTGGGCGTTTCTGCAAAGGCGGATCTCCTCATCATACCGGGTGGAATCCCGGTTGAGCATCATGTCGGGCACCCAGGCGCCGCCATCCAGGTGAATGCGGCGGCCATTCAGGTAAAAATCGCGTCTGGCCCAACCGTTCACCATCGTCACCTTAGAGCTGACCGTCCGTATACCAAAAGCAAAGGAAGTGTCATCGGAGACGCGGCCGTTTCCGCCGGTGAACTGAAGGCTCAGCCGGTACAGGTTGGGGGCACCGTAACCATTAGCCCACCACAGATGCGGGTGGTTGATCAGTAATTGGTGTATCCGGTCGGCGTCAAAGCTAACGGGCACAGAAGCCCCCGGCGCCAGTGATATTTTCTGCTGAAAGGAAAAAGATTTGCCGGTAAAGTTCTCCGGGCTGACCTTAACAATGAGGCTGCCCTTTTCCGCCGTATTCCCATGGTTGGTCAGCCGCAGCCGGAGTGCGAGTTTCGCCACGGTGGTATCCGGTAATTTTGGAAGATCCGTGATAATTTTGGGACGATCGATCGTCACCTGTCCCGAAGTGCGCAGGTAGACGGGCTGCCAGATGCCCATGTTGCGGTCCCTGACCGCGGGCATCCAGTCCCAGCCAACGGAACACAGCATGGTGACATTTTTTCCAATATCCCCCGTGGGACCGCCGTTCGCGTAAAAATCACCCAGGGCCTTTAGCTGCGGGTGTGCAGGCACGCCCGGGTAATCCAACGGAAATATCTCCACCGCCAGCCGGTTGGTGTCCCCCGCCCTGACGGCACCGGTTACATCAAGTGCGTATTGTGCGAACATGCCGGCCATCTCACTGGAATCTGCGATCCGTATGCCGTTGAGCCAAACGGCAGCGCGGTAATTGATGCCCTTGAAGATGAGCTGAAAGAATTTTCCTTTATCCGCAGTGGGTACATAAAAAGCAGTACGGTACCAGTAGGGTTTTTTCCAGGGATTGGCGTCACCCGGCAGGAAACTGTATTTGGAAAGATGGTATTGGGTGTTAAAACTGTCCGAGGCATCGGGGATCAGCATGTTGTTCATGCCGGTATAAGGGTCCGGATAGACATGATTGGCCACCAGGCCCGTGAGGACGGTAGCCGG
>DASULB010000094.1:0-4039 GCA_036278455.1 Chitinophagaceae bacterium
AGATATCATTGCTCTGGCTGGGGGCCGCGATCACCCTGATGGGTTGTACCACCACCCGAAGCATGGCCGGGATGGACCCGCAGGACTATGCCGAACAGCCGGAAGGGCCGGGTGTTTCCTTTAATGTGTTTTATCAATCCCTGAGTCCATATGGAAGCTGGATCAGCTACCCGCAATACGGACAGGTATGGATACCCAATGCCGGCCGGGGATTTGAGCCTTATTCCACCAACGGACACTGGGTATATTCGGAATACGGATGGACCTGGGTTTCGGATTATTCCTGGGGCTGGGCGCCCTTTCATTATGGTCGTTGGTTATTTGACAACCAATACGGATGGGTCTGGGTACCTGGTGAACAATGGGCTCCCGCGTGGGTGGCCTGGAGAAATTCACCCCAGTATTATGGATGGGCGCCCCTCGGGCCGGGCATCAACATCAATGTCAACTTCAATATTCCCGCTAACCGGTGGGTATTTGTACCCAGACATTATTTTGGTGGGAACCGTGCGCACTACTATTATGTTCCCCGTGCGCGGAATACGACGATTATCAATAATACGACCATCATCCGGAATGTGAACGTCTACCAGAACAACCGGTTTTATGCAGGACCCACCCGCAGGGATGTACAATCGGCCACCCGCAGGACCGTCCGCCCTGTAAGGGTGTCTGACGCCACACGCCCGGGTGAGACCAGGGTGACTGGCCGGCAGTTGAGTATGTACCGTCCGGGGGTTACCCGGACCAGTTCCGGCAGCAACAGGTCATCGGTAGCGCCGTCCAGGGAAACGCCCGCAACCAGCCGTCCGGCGGTTCGCAGCAGTGAACAAAACAACCGCAACGCCAGTGGTCAACGACCCGCTGAGAACAACCGTTCCACTGTGAGGCCGGAACCGCAACATAGGGTGTCTCCCTCCGATACAAGGACGCCCGTGCAGAGGGTGTCGCCTCAGAACGACCGGAAGGTGACTCCTCCGCCGGCATCCCGGGCGCCTGCCAGCAGGCAGATGGCGCCTGAACAGCGACCCGTACAGAGACCGGCACAAAAAGCACCGGTGCGCAGCCGTCCGCAGAGTAACAGCAGGGCCTCCGTGCAGCGGCCCTCGGCCCGGGTACAGCAAAGCAACTCCCGGACGGTGAGACCGGCGCCCCGCGCCAGTTCCGTTCAGCACGACAATAATGCAAGGGCTTCCTCGTCCCGTAGAAGTTCGCCACGGGGAAGATAAGTATTGTCACACTGGTGGTTTCACTAGTTCCGCTAAAAGTGACCGAAGCATTGAAAACGCAGAAAAGCCCCGTTTAACTACGGGGCTTTTCTGGTTTCAGGAGATTTAGCGGCAACTGCGCCGTCAGCATGATGCCCAGTGAACTAATGGATAACACTGCTTTTTTATTTTTGATATCGATGATCACACCCGTTTGTTCCTTCAGGGGACCAGCGGCAATGCGGACCTGGTCACCCTGGTGGTATTCCACATTAATTTCAGCACCTTCGTATTGCTGTAGAAAACTTTTGATCACGGCAATTTCTTCATCCCTGACGATGCCGGGTTTCCCCAGCCACCAGAGAAAACGGACCGCGCCGGGCGTTTCAAGCACCTGCACACTTTCGTTCAGATAATGCCCGAGATGCACAAAGACATAAGAGCGGAACACCGGCATCTTCACCTTCTTTTTCCGGTCGCTCCATTGACGCACCTCCTCCTGCATCGGGCAATAGACCTCTATTCCCTGTCGCTCCAGGAGATCTGCCACTTTCTTCTCATTCCGGGATTTCGTATAAAGGGCGTACCAGGACATACTATACACGTTTTAAAACCTTGACAAAAATAGGGGAATACGCTTTTTCCTTATTTATCCACCCGTTCGACCTCATACACCGGGCTGAAAAGGTACTTCTTCCGGTTGCTGACATCGGTACACTCATAGCGTTTGCGAATCTTCTTTCCACGCCGGTAGCGCCTGCCGTCAGAAGCCATAAACCAGTCCCCCTCCTCCAGGTCCTCCACAAAGCAAAAACCATTCACGGGTGGGTCGTGTTTTTTTAACACGCGGATGAGATCCTCATCCACACAACTTCTGGCGGCGGGATCCATCATGTATCGCCTGATGGCATGCTCCACATCCTCCGGCATGTATCCTTTACCCGTAAAGGCCTTTAAAATGTCCCGAAAAGTGATTTTCCATTCCTGGCCGTGGGGGGCGATGCGTTTGCCATAATAGACATAAGCCATCATGTGAGCCAATTCATGAAGCAGCGTCAGCAAAAAGGCATAGCGGTTCAGGTCTCCGTTGATGGTAATGCGGTGACCTTGGGTACGGTAGGGCAGGCGGTAATCTCCCAGCACGCTGTTGCGTTTACGGGTGATGGTAAGCTCTACCTTATAACGAACGAGATATTTTTGCACTTTCTCATAAGTGCCTTCCGGAAGATAGGCGGACAACATATCTAACGAAACCTCTTTCTTGGAGATCAACGCGATTTAGATTTTGCTACTTTCATTAAACTGGCCGTTTCCAATATGGTATAGAGGATATACAATAAAAAGAAAAGGATCAGTGTTCCCTTTGTTACATACTGCTTGAACAGTGATACATAGATCACCACTGCCGCCGCACAGATCAACATTTTAATAAAAGTCGAAAGAAATACCCCTCTTACAAAAGCATGCCCGCTCTCCACTTGCATGCCCTTGAAGCTGAAGTAATAGGACAAGGCTGTCACGGCGGCGATCAGGATATTTCCCAACATGCCGGCCACGTTTACGATGCCCCATAATTCCAGGACGTGGGAGTAAGCAATGCCCAAGCCATTGATACCGCAAAATATCGCAATCAGCAGAATATAAAACCTATCCATCTTTTTTACCGGTAGCTTTGATTAAACGCCACAAAAATAAGGCTAAAGCGCCTAATGGAAAAATAATCAAAAACACCGGCAGGTCCCATCCGCACCATCGGTCCAGTTTATAGCCCGCAAAAACCGCCAGGCCCAGCATCGCCATCATTTCGGATGCCAGGCCCGCGTATCCAAGCCAGGTTTTAGACTGCCTGTTTCTGGAAGATTCCGTTTGCCGCTTTATTGTCTTTTTCTCCATTGGTCTTCTCACTGCCTGTCAGGGGTTTTTCCGTGCCACCCGTTCTGCTTCCGGGAACAGGTGTTGCCGCTGGCTTTTCATCACGGGTCACCGCCGGTCTTTCGTCACGCTTTACCACGGCAGATAATTCAACCTTGTCCTGCATGGTACATTTTCCGTTAAACCTGACGGAAGGCTCCATCTCAAAATGCGTCGTCAACACATCCCCTTCCATTTTCGCGTTTCCTCTCAGATAGAGGTGGTCCTGCACTTTCAGGCTTCCTTTTACACGGCCTAAGACCTCGGCATGCACACATTCCACATCGCCATTGACAAAACCTTCAGGTCCTATCATGATCTTGGAACGCGACCGGATGATGCCTTTGACCTCGCCATCAATGCGCAGATCCCCATCGCAATTCAGGTCGCCCTGTATGTAGGTTCCCTTTGAAATGATATTCATTTCCCTTCCTGAAGCCGGTTTGGAAACAGGCGTCTGAGAACTGTGACTGGTAGGGGTACCGGATACTCCGCCGCTCGTCGGGGCGTAAACACTTGATTCTGGTTCATCTTCTTTACGTGTAAACATAGGATATATTTTAAAAAAATGATAAAATACAATGCTCTTCGGAGAACTTCCTGCCCGGGGCCGCGCGGCTGAAGAAATATCCAGCCTTATCATCGTTACCGGCCATATCAACCATTCTCATCCACAACACCAGCCTCATTCAGATTCCAGTGCTGCGCATGGACAACACAGTGTTTCATTTGAACCGGCCTTTATATTTAAGGATGTATTGCCTGGCCTGTTAATGTTTCCGTATCCCTGGACGCCATGATGTGGATACAGGCGCTGGTATAGATGCCTTTTGCCAATGGAAACAGTCATACCGCGCAATCCTTCCCGACGATCCTCCATGGTACCGGCCATTCCCCTTTTCCGCACCTGTTAATAGCAT
>DASULB010000095.1:0-4804 GCA_036278455.1 Chitinophagaceae bacterium
AAGATAATAAGGCGGGATACTGCTGGTACGATGTGTATGATGCCGATGGAAATAAAGTTGATTCCACCAGAACGCCTGGTATCACAAAATCAATCTTTAGGGTCAGCAAATTTACATTCCTCAAAACTTTTGGAAATGGAGAATTCACTACTTACCTGATGTCGGGTACCGCCGATTTGGGGATCATGTATTGGGAATCCGGGACCTCTGCTACGCGTGACATACAGGATTTACATTGTACCTTTAATAACATACCTATAACGTTTAAGAATTAATTCTACTTTGCCTTAGGATTTATTGACTTATGTAACAAAAAAATATTCAACTATTAAAGAATATTCGATACATAAAAGAGCCTTATTTTCCGTCTTGTGCTCCGTATGCCAGACTGCCTTCTCATACAGTTATATTTTATCTTTTCTTCTGCCGGAACCTTGAATGCCGCAGGTACTAGCACAAGCAATGCCATAAGTGGTAGGAAGCGAATTTCAATTTTGTGACCTGTCAGAGGAAGGGAGCGTGCTATGCGGTGCTCCTGTAAAAGCTTGCAGAAACCTGAAGCATCCCTCCTTTTTTTATTGGTGGTCGTCCGTTGTCTCCGGTTTTGGGTGAGCGTATTCCAACTTCGGCCTGAATTCGGCTTCAAATTTTTTACCTTTGAGCTTTATTAACCGAATACAAGGACATTATGAAGCTTGCGACTAAATTTGTTCACGCCGGTGTGGAGCCGGATCCCTCCACCGGGGCTATTATGACGCCTATTTACCAAACTTCCACCTATGTGCAGGAGGCGCCGGGGAAAAACAAGGGTTATGAATACGCCCGTACCCAGAATCCTACCCGGCAGGCGCTGGAAAGCGCGCTGGCGGCTATTGAAAACGGAAAACATGGCATTTGTTTCGGTAGTGGCATGGCAGCCATCGACGCCCTGATGAAGCTCTTGAAGCCCGGTGATGAAGTGATCGCCACCAATGATCTCTATGGGGGCACCTACCGGCTTTTCACCAAGGTATTTGAACCTTATGGCATTCATTTCCGTTTTGTCGGCATGGCCGACGCTGCCAATATTGAAAGTTTCATCAGTGAAAAAACCAGCATGCTCTGGGTGGAAACGCCCACCAATCCGCTCATGAACATCATTGACATCGCCGCCTGTGCCGCGTTGGCCAAAAAGCATAAAATATGGCTTTGCGTGGATAATACCTTTGCTTCTCCCTATCTGCAGACACCGCTCGACCTGGGGGCAGACATGGTGGTTCATTCTGCCACCAAGTACCTGGGAGGCCATAGTGACGTCGTGCATGGCGCCGTTATCGTCCAGGATGACACTATTGCTGAAAGACTTCATTTTATTCAGAACAGCTGTGGAGCGGTGCCGGGCCCGCATGACTGCTGGCTGGTCCTTCGCGGCATTAAAACCCTGGGTGTGCGCATGCAGCGGCACTCGGAGAATGGTGCAGTGATCGCGCGCTTTTTGCGTGACCATCCGAAGGTGGATAAGGTTTATTGGTGTGGCTTTGAAGATCATCCAAATCATGATATTGCCAAAAAGCAGATGCGTGACTTTGGCGGCATGATGTCCTTTACCCTGACCGATGACAGCCAGGAAGCGGCCTTTAAAGTGTTGTCTTCCACTAAGTTGTTTTCCCTGGCGGAATCCCTGGGTGGCGTGGAATCGCTGATCGGACATCCGGCATCCATGACCCATGCCTCCATTCCCCGGGAAGAGCGCATTAAAAACGGTTTGGATGATTCTTTGATCAGGTTGAGCGTAGGCATTGAGGATGCGGATGATTTAATGGAGGACCTGCGCCAGGCCATCGGTTGATTAGGATCCTGGCGGACGCAGTTTAAAAGGGATATTGATCAATCGACCAGGGTTCCTGATCATGGGCGTTACCCGAAAACCGGGAAATCCTTTGTCCTTAAACGAAGACAAGTAAAGTGACCAGGAGAACTACGCGGCTGGCGGTGCTTGTCATAAATGATACAGTATGCTTTTTTCAGACGTCATAGGCCATCAGGCGGTGAAGGATTTTTTAGTACAGTCGGTACAACAGAACCGGCTAAGCCATGCTTTGTTGTTCCAGGCTCATGAAGGCGCGGGCGGACTTCCCCTGGCACTCGCTTTCGCACAATATGTAGTTTGTACAGATAAACAAGGGGCGGATGCGTGCGGCAAGTGTGGTGCCTGTAAACGGGCGGCGCAATTTATTCATCCAGATATTCATTTTTCCTATCCCATCGTTCCGCGGAAGCCGGGTGACAAGCCGGTCTGTACGGATTTTGTGCAAGAATGGCGGGAATTCATCTCCCAACAGCCTTACGGGAATGCTTTTGACTGGTTGCAATTTATCGGCGCGGAGAATAAGCAAGGCAATATTCCTACCTCCGAATGTCATGATATCCTGCGCAAGCTCAGCCTGAAGAGTTATGAAGGGGAACACAAGATCCTGCTCTTGTGGTATCCCGAATTCCTGGGCAAGGAAGGGAATATCCTGCTTAAAATGATTGAAGAGCCGCCACCCCAGACGCTTTTTATCCTGGTGGCGGAAAATCCTGATCTGATCCTGCCGACCATCCTTTCCAGGACGCAGTTGGTGAGGATCGGTGCCTTGTCGATGCAGCAATTAAGCGAGGGGTTAAAAAACAGGGCCGGGGCAAACGAATCCCAGGCGTTCCAGATCGCCGGCCTGGCCGAGGGCAGTTACCGGGAAGCCCTCCGGCTGATGCAACACGCTACGGACGATATGCTGGAGGTATTGCGTGAGTGGCTGAATGCCATTATATTGGTAAAGCCGCTGGCCCTTCAGGATTGGATCGAGCAAATAGCCACCCCTAAAATGGGCCGGGAAAGGCAAAAACAGTTTCTGCGTTATTTTCTCAACCTCATCGAACATGCCTTGCGGCTGCAATACATTGCGGCGGACCAGCTGCAATTTCCCGAAGAAGAGCAGCGGTTTGCGGCCAGCCTGCACAAAATGGCGGATCCCGTTCAGATGCAGCAGCTGATGAAGGAGCTGGATGACGCCTGTTTTCATATTGAGCGCAACGCCAACGCCAAAATACTTTTTCACGCCCTGTCCATCCGGATGCATTATATATTTTCTAAAAAGCCGCTTCCGCTCGCCGTGTGAATGAGACAGAGAGCGCAGGATCGTGAAAAGCCGCCTTAAATGCCCCGGGATCGCCAATTTCCCGTCTGGCAGTAAAAACGGAACATTTTCCGAATATTAAGTTAAATTTGTCCAGTCGTTTCTTTTCCAAGAAACATGTCACCATAGTTATATGGTATATATTGTTCATTTAAAATCAATAGAAAATGCCTTGTGGAAGTTGTGGTACAGGTGCAGACGGAAAACCGGCAGGATGTAAAAGTAACGGAGGGTGTAGTACAGGAGGATGTAACAGGCTGAATGTCTTTGACTGGCTTTCTTCCATACCCTTAAGTGATCAGGCAACGCCTTTTGATATCATAGAAGTGAGTTTTAACCAGGGTAGTCGCAAAGAGTTCTTTCGCAATACGACCCGCCAGTTGTTCGAACAGGGAGACTGGGTCAGTGTGGAAGGAGTCAGCGGGTTTGATGTGGGAGAGGTTTCTCTCTCCGGTGAACTGGTAAGACTACAGATGAAGAAAAAGCGTGTCAAAGATGCATCCGACATTAAAAAAGTGTTGCGCCGGGCAACCGATGAAGACCTGGAAAAACTGCGCGCCAATAAAGCGCGCGAAAAAGAAGCCCTCGTTCGTTCCCGCGTCATCGCGCGGTCACAGAACCTGGAAATGAAGCTCGCCGAAGTGGAAATACAGGCGGACGGACGGAAAGCCACCTTTTTTTACACGGCGGATGCCCGGGTGGATTTTAGGGAGCTGATCAGGAAATACGCCTCCGAGTTCCATGTAAAAGTGGAGATGCGCCAGATAGGTGCGCGACAGGAAGCCGCCAAAGTCGGCGGCATCGGCTCCTGCGGACGCGAACTCTGTTGCTCTACCTGGCTGACGGATTTCAAATCCGTCTCCACGACCGCTGCCCGTTATCAGAACCTTTCCATCAATCAAAGCAAGCTGTCCGGCCAGTGTGGCAGGCTGAAATGTTGCCTGAACTATGAGTTGGATACTTACCTGGACGCCCTCAAGGGGTTCCCGGATCATGCCGATTCCCTGGAAACCACAGCGGGTACCCTTTATTTGCAGAAGCGGGATATCTTTAAGAACCTGATGTGGTATGCCTACCAGGGGAGCAGCAAGCCGTACCCGTTACTCATAGAAAGGGTGAAGGAAATCCTGGAATTGAACCGCAAAGGGGAAAAACCGGAAGAACTGGGCCATGTGGAGATTGAGGTAGTGCCGAAAGAGGGAGAGGAGCATGCTTTTGTCGATGTGGTGGGCCAGATTTCCCTGCGTTCGCTGGAACGTGCGGGTCGCAAGCGCAAGAAGCGCGGCCAGGATTCCCACGGTCCGGATCAGCGCAAGAGTCGCGGCCGGGATTCCCGAGGTGATCGTGGAAAGGAGCAGCCTAAAGGTCAGGGAGGCCATGGTCAGGGGGGGCACGGTCAGGATTCCCATAAGAGCCGTGGCCAGGATTCCCAGGGTAGCCGGGGCCCCGATCAACGTGGTAATCGTAATCCCAGGAAAGGCGGTGGGGATAGAAGGCCTCCCCGTCCGAAATAAAGAGGGCGGACTTTCGGGTTGCGTGGATTGTCTGAAGAAACTATAAATTCCGGGCAGGGTCTTTATCCGGTGGCGTGGACGGCGTGAAGTCGTGTATGGCACGCTGTTATCAAGGTGGCAAACCAATAAACAGGC
>DASULB010000096.1:0-16327 GCA_036278455.1 Chitinophagaceae bacterium
GTGCAGTTCTTTTCTCAATAAAGTGATGGCTGAATGGATCGTATTATAGATGGTGCGCAGAGAAATGTTGAGTTTTTCAGAGATTTCTTCCAGGCTCAGGCCTTCGTAGTAACGCAGGCGTATCAATTCCTTTTGTCGTGGTGAAAGTTTATCCACTGCCTGACGAACGCGGTTTTTTGTTTCTTCTTCCGTTTGATATGCAATGAGTAAATCTTCATAAGAACAATCATTATGGGATAATGCTGTAAAGTCTTCATCAGGAATAGAAAACACCAGCTGTTTTTGGTTTATGGTGCGCGAGAGTTTCCTTTTAAACATGATGAACAGGTAGCCTTGCACTTTTTCCACTGCTGGCAGCCGGTCGCGTTTGGTCCATACCTCAATGAAAACCTCATTAATGCATTCCATCACCCTGGCGGTATCCTGTATGCTCCGGATCCCATATCCAAATAAATGATCATAGCTGTGCATATATAGTTGATACAACGCACGTTCGTTGTTGTACCGGATTTCATTCCAAAGCCATATTTCATGGTTGACTGATTGCATATGCGACACCCCTCATCTACGATGCAAGATACAAATTTTATAGAGGTTAAATTGTTGCCTAACAGGTGGCGCGGGTCCTGAAAACTTCTTTTGCAGGCTTAAGGCAACGGGCGTCAAATAACCATACACCATCTCTCTGCCCGCAAATAATTTTGAAAAGGATGAGATGATCAGGCTGTCAAACAAATTGTAATATCCTTTTTATTATATTTGATTGAAATTATCTTACCAACTCCCACCTGGCCGATGAAAGGATTTTTTGCTTTTTTTCTGGGCTTTCTGTGTTTCAGCTTCCATCCCGCTTATGCCCAGGAACCTGCGGTGATCTGGCAGAAATGTTTGGGAGGGCCGGCCGGGGATTATCCGTGGTCGATCCGCAGCACCACTGACGGAGGTTATATTCTCGCAGGTTTTACCATGAGTGGTGGTGGCGACGTACATGGTTATCATGGCAATCCGGATATTGGCGATCTGTGGGTGGTAAAAATGGATGGCACCGGGAATGTCGAGTGGCAAAAAGTACTTGGGGGAGATTTTGTTGAAACCGGCGCGGATATTCTCCAGACGCCTGATGGCGGATATATCATCGGTGCATCTTCCGTTTCCAGAGACTGCATGATTACCGGCAATCATGGTGGCATGGACTATTGGATCGTGAAGCTTACCTCCCATGGGAATATAAGCTGGCAAAAGCCTTATGGAGGCACGCAAAATGACTATTGTTATTCCATTGACATGACTGGGGATGGAGGGTATGTCGCTGTTGGCAGTTCCTTATCCGGAGACGGACAAGTTACCGGGAGCCACGGTGGCATGGACTTCTGGGCGATAAAAATAGATGCGGCGGGGGATCTTCTATGGCAGAAAAGCCTCGGAGGGAGCGCAGATGATGCAGCGAGGTCTGTGAAATCCACCAGGGATGGCGGATGTGTTATTGCAGGTGAAACCCATTCCAATGATGGGGATGTAAGCGGCTATAAAGGCAAGGGCGATATCTGGGTGGTAAAACTGGATCGCCAGGGCGGCCTGCAATGGCAAAAATGTCTGGGGGGCGCTGGTTTGGATGAATGCTGGTCCATTCAGGTGACAAACGATGGCGGATTTGTACTGGGTGGTGATAGTAATTCCAATAATGGGGATGTTTCCGGAAATCATGTTAGTTTGGGAAACTTTGCAGATATCTGGGTGGTAAAATTGGGTCACGACGGAGACCTCCAGTGGCAAAAATGCTACGGAGGTTCTAAAAATGAATTGGCATTTGATATTCAGCCTGCATCCGACGGAGGATACCTGGTCTGCGGATCTGCCGAATCAGATGATGGTGACCTTACCTGTAACGCTGGGTATGAAGATATGTGGGTACTAAAGATCAGCGGCTCCGGAATACTGCAATGGCAAAAGAGTCTGGGCGGGCATGAACATGAGGAGGCGCATTCCCTACAATCACTGAAAGATGGAACCTGCATAATCACCGGCGTTACCTGTTCTCCGGATATTCCTGGTTACCATAGCAGTAGTTTTACCACCTGCGGTGACTATTGGGTAGTGAAGCTATCTGAACCTTTAGCGCGTGTTCCGATGCCTGTTGTTTCCATCAGTCCGGCATCAGACCAAATATGCGCTAACCGGCCGGTCACCTTCACTGCCTCGGCACTTTATGCGGGAATCACCCCCCAATACCAATGGGAAAGAAATGGCATTAAGGTGGGTGGGAACAGCCCGACCTATACCGCAGCTGTTCTTTCGGAAAATGACAAGGTGACCTGTACAGTTACCCGGGCTGGCAGATGCGCCGCTTATTCTTTACAGGGCACAGCAGAAATAGTGGTATCCTTTAATAATAAGGTAATTCAACCTGCCATCAGCATTTCCGCGGATAATACTGTTTATTGCGGGTGTACCAGCATCACACTAAAGGCAACTGTAACGGGAGGAACGAACGCCCCCGGCTACTTGTGGGAAGTCAACGGGCGGGAAACAGACGACCATGAAGATAGCTACCAAACCAACCTGTTACAACCGGGTGATGTGGTTAATTGCCTCTATACCGATGAAAAAGGCTGCATCGCCCAAGGATCGGTTTCCTCTAATCCGGTCAGGATAACGGCCGGTTCAGATGTAGCGTCTTCAGTAAGTATAGAGGCATCTGAGACCTCCATCTGCGCCGGAAGCCCTGTGACTTTTACCGCAGTTCCTGTGAATGCCGGGGAAACCCCATCGTTTAGTTGGCAGGTAAATGGCGTGCACCTGGGAACAGGTGCACGTGTTTTTACTACTTCAACCCTTGCCGAGGGGGACGTGGTGAATTGTACCCTAAGCCCTGATCCTGCCTTTCCCTGTATTAGAAACATTCCGGTCACTTCCAACAGCATTACCATGAAGGTATCAGCAAAAACGGTTCTTTCTGTAACCATTAATGCTGACCAGGATTTTGTCTGCACAGGGCAGGTAGCCAGGTTTCAGGCACATGTAGTGGCGGCAGGTACTCATCCTGTGTACCATTGGACGGTAAATAACCGGGAGGTGGGGACAAACGACAGCATTTTCAGGTCATCCATGCTCCATGACGGTGATCATGTAAGCTGCCTTATCACTGTAGATCCGCGTTATTCCTGTTCGGCTATGATAAGCGCTGTTTCAAACGAGTTGTTGATCAAAGTCGAAAAACAGCAAATGCCCGCTGTTGTGATTAGTGCCCCACAGCGAGCAGTATGCGCGGGTAACCCTATCACTTTTCATGCAAAGGCGCAAAACGCGGGTAATTTGCCCTCCTACCAGTGGGTAATAAACGGTATCCTGACCAATAATGGCACTGATGTTTTCACCAGTAGTTCCCTTTCTGACCAGGATAGCCTGTATTGTGTCATGCAGCCAGGGAAGGGCGCCTGCAGCCTTTCAACGGTTAAGTCCAATGGCATCAAAACGATGGTTTATGGATTGCCCGCCATCCGGATTTTCCCCGGTGATACCACCATAGGTATCGGTGATCAAATCCAGCTTCATACCGTGATCTCGGGAATGGTTGCTTCTTACAGATGGGATCCTTCCGGTGGGCTGGAAGACCCGCTTTCCCTGGATCCCACTACGCTTGCATTGCAGGAAAATACAGTTTATACCTTACATGTTGAAAGTGACAAAGGTTGTGAGAATACTGCCGGGGCAATTGTAAATGTGGAAAAGAATCTTTTTATGCCCAATGTATTTTCACCTAACGGGGATGGTGTGAACGATGTATTCAGGATACCGCCGGGTGTTAACCTGCAATTAAAGGAATTTTCTGTTTTTGACCGGTGGGGTAACAGGGTTTTTCGCACAAAAAATAGGCATCATGGCTGGGACGGTACCTATAAGGGGAAGCCGGATGCCATGGGGACCTATATTTATTTCATCAGTGGATCCGGTGGCAAAGGAAGGGTTTTTAAAAGAGGCGCCGTGTTATTGATCAGATAAAACAATGCTGATGGACGCAGCTCATGCAGGTCTCCTGCATGATGGCATGGTCTGCGCCTTCTATACCGATGACAGGATATGTTCATCATCTTTGCTCTGGATTGGTATTCAGCCGCAACAAAAGGTAAATAAGCGGTTATTGACCCTTCCTTAAAAAAGAGATCGTCCATCCATATGACCTCCCTGCCAGCATGATAGATGCCACCCGATCACCCGTTGATTAGTAAAGGTGTAACAAGACTAGGAATGTAGCGGAGCAAGTGTCAGTAGAAAAACAGTTTCTTTTTTTGCCTTCACCAGGTGAGGTATCCCTTCATGGAGGACAAGCATTTTCCCCGCAGATAATTCTTTTGAAGATTGTTCAGTGTCGAAACTTATCAGCCCTTCCAGGACCTGAATGCTGATGACACCTTCCGCGGTATGTTTTGTCATTTCAGCGCCTTCATGCAATGCAACCAGCACCACACGCAAGTGAGCGGACTTAAACAAAGTGATGGCATTCCTGTCACCGGTTTGCCAGGAGGTTTCCTGTTTGATCTGCCGGATAGCTTCGTCAAGGTCTATGTCCACCTTTGGGGCATCAGTGATACGCCCGCCATCCGGGCGTAGTGGCGTGGATTCTACTGATTTGTCTTCCATGGTTCAATACTTTTTTTAGTCAGTGTGCTCCGGCATCCCCTGCTCAGGAACTGCCAGCGAACTTAAAATGGAGCATATACATCGCCCATCAACTGACAACCGGCAAAAATTGATTAAATTTGTAAGAGCAATTTACATAGAATATTCCATAGTTCCTTCATAAATCTAAAGACATGGCCATGAAATTAATGATAAAAAGAGCATATGATACGCCCGCGAAGGAAGACGGCTGCCGTATATTGGTGGACCGTCTCTGGCCGCGTGGATTAACCAAAGAAAAGGCAGCCCTGGACCTATGGCTGAAAGATATTGCACCAAGTACCGAATTAAGAAAATGGTTTGGACATGAACCTGCCAAATGGGGGGAATTCAAAAAAAGGTATCTTCAGGAACTAAAAGCCAACAAGGAAGCTGTCGCCACTTTAAAAACACAACTGAAAAAAGGGCCTGTAACATTATTGTATGCGGCCAGGGATCAGGAGCATAATGAGGCGGAAGTGCTCAAAGAATCAATAGCGCACCTTTGAGGCCACGCGGCTTTGCCTTGTCAGTGTTTGAATCCAAAAAAGGTGACCTTCAGCGGCTGCAAAGTTTTCGGGCGTTCCATGGATATCTCCTAATCAGCAGCGGGGGTAATCATGCTACCGCCTAAAACCCCCAATATGGAAGAGTTTATCTTTTGGGTGAAGCTATCCGTTGATTTTAACGGGAAGCCAAAGCCTTCAAAGAAAAGAAAAAC
This sequence comes from Chitinophagaceae bacterium, assembly GCA_036278455.1. Classification (GTDB taxonomy): domain Bacteria; phylum Bacteroidota; class Bacteroidia; order Chitinophagales; family Chitinophagaceae; genus FW021-bin31. The sequence goes on from DASULB010000096.1 coordinate 5,378, forward strand.
AAAACTTTGAAAATATTTTATCAGGAGCATCTTCTATCAGAAGGAAGTGGAGAACAAATATCCTGATGTCATGGTAAAACCTGGGTGGAGTATTTGATGGCAGGTTCCTAAAAACCTGATCTTGTCATCCCGGATATGGGCCTTTAGAGGAGTCTTTTTGATCATTCAGTGATCGGAGGACAGCATCCTTTTCGCTACGATGACATGGCCGCCTGTATCATAAAAAACGGTGTATTGCTTATTGCCAAAGGTTGTGATGGAATGGTGTCTGAATGCCACCGTATTGATGGAGTTGCCCGCCCATCCACCGGCAACCGGAATGATCACTGGCTTGTTTGGTTAACCGGGAAAATGTGCAGGAAGATAGTGCGACTAATAAGCAAATGCAGGACAGGTGCAAGGCTGTTAAATATCCTTTTGGTTCGTTCTTGTAAAAGTACAAGAATACTAAAAAAAAGCAAGTCTTTCCGGGATCCGGACGCCTTCCATGATACTGCTGTTCAAATTTTGGTTTGTTTTAATAAGCTTTTTGAATTTCCTTCCAATCGCCTGTACTGTTTTTTTAAAGTGAGCGGATGGTTTCATTTATGTTGAAAGCCTAATTCATTCATTTATAGTAGTTTATTTTTTTGATGAAAAACTTTCATTAACTAAAGAAAATTTCCTACTTTGTTTTCAGTTCATTCTTCGTTTATAGTATCTTCTTTATCAAGTTGAGTTCTGCACAATGGATTCAAAAGATCATCTGGAAATCGGCCTTAGCAAAGCTACACGCCCTACCGGAAAATTACAAAAAGCGTATATACTACTCAAACGCTATAAGATCTTTACGGAAAAAAATGCCGGGAGGCACGTCATAAAGAGAAGGAAGAATTATTGTGACGGGGGCTGCTTACAGAGAATACAATTGATTTGTTAGTATGCTATAACTGCTTATTCACCTTAAAATTAAACAGATGAAACAAAAAATCCTTCCTGCTGTAAAAGCTGCTGCTTTTGGAGGTTGCATGATGTTTATGGCTGTCTCCTGCAAGCCAGGCGACAGTCAGATCACCAAGGCCGTTACTGCGGCAACCACCGCCATAACACCTGGTGTAACCGTTCATGTTCAAAATGGGATCGTCACGCTCGGCGGTACCGTTCGGGGTACCACTACTAAATCTGATTTGGATGCGACGGTAAAGGCGTTGAAAGGCGTTGATTCGGTAATTGATAATGTTTCTTTTGAACCACCCCCACCGCCGCCGCCATCGTCCACACCATATCCCGGTGTTTATCCTGATACATTGGCAGAAAGAACGATGGATACCGCATTTAAATACAACCACATCAGCGGCGTGAGCGGAAGTGTTGACAACGGCGTAGTGACGCTCACCGGAAATGCTGCCAAAAAGGATATGAGAATGATTCTGCTGATTGCCCATGAGTCTCATCCTAAGAAAGTAATCAATAAAATAACCGTTAAGTAAACCATCCCAACACCATTGCCATCATTTCTTAGGAACTTAAAAGGGATCCTGTAGGGGACAATGAAATTCTTTTTTTGGATCTCAGCCTCCTGACAGTGTTATCGTGTAATACCCACCAGGAAACAACGATGTCACAAGCCGATATCACAAGCCTGTTTCCTGGGCCTTTTTTTACTAAAAACAATTGCTGTCTACGGAACCGGCAACGACACGCCTGTATCAAAGGACAACTATTCTTATTGCGTAGGGTGTTACCGTTGTTACCCTGGATGAGATCAAGCGCCTGGCCTGTAACACACTTCAGCAATGGGTAAGGCAACAGGTGATTTTGCTGACTTCCGCCAGATCAATAGGTCGATCGCGCAATCGGCATAGCATTTACTCGATCACCAGCGTCTGAATGGAGTGGGGTAAACTGATGGTCTCCGCCGCTTTCCCTTTTACCCAAAGATAGTAAGGCATTTTATCATCTGTAAGGTTAAGCACCACTACGGCTATCTTGCCATCCGGGTTTACAAAGGCCGTTGTCAGCAGGCTGTCCCGGTTTGAGGAGCTGATGATGCGTTTGGCGCCGGGGCGAATGAATTTTGAAAAGTGCCCGATATAATAATAGGCATTCATGTAATAGAGCCGGCCCGTCGCGGTATCCGCGTGAATCGGGGCATAGCAATAATTGCCCACATGATTGGGGCCACCCCGCTGGTCCAGCAGGATATTCCAGTCTGTCCAGCCTACCGTGCCGTTATTGAAATCATGTACCATGGAAAGGCCGTAATTCTCTCCCCAATTCCAATCGTTTATCTTTTTCAGGTCAAAGGGATAGTTACACGCTTCGGTAAACAGCAGGTGTTTATGAGGGAAAGCTTCGTGAACACGCTTGACGTTATCAAAGTCATGATGCACGTACCAGTGAAATCCGACGCCCCAGACGTATTTCGCGGCTTCGGAATCGTTGAGCACCGTGCTGGCACGCTGGTACATCAGATCACGGTTATGATCCCAGATAATGATCTTTTTATCGCCCAGCCCGTCTTTGCGGAAGGTGGGACCCAGATTGTTTTTGACAAAATCCCTTTCCATATCGGCGGTATAGATGCAGGACTCCCAGGTCTGGCTCGCCATCGGCTCGTTTTGTACGGTAACCCCCCATATGTTGATCCCTTCTTTTTTATAGGCCTGGATGAATTTTACAAAATAATTCGCCCAGTCCTGGTAGAAACGAGGTAACAAATGCCCCCCGTGGAGGAGGTTGTGGTTGTCCTTCATCCATGCCGGAGGGCTCCAGGGGCTGGCAAACAAGGTCAGCTTCCCTCCTGCTTCCCTTGTCGCCGCCTTGATCAGCGGGATACGGTATTTTTCGTCATGGGTTACGCTGAATGTTTTTAAGGAAGTGTCATTATCTGCTACATACGTATAGCTGCCGCTGGAAAAATCGCAACTGCCGATTGTGGTCCTTGCCAGCGTATAACCGATGCCTTTTGTGGTGTCGTAGTAGGCCTGCAGTATTTCCTGCTGTTTATCTTCGGGCAGTTTATAGAACGTTTCGGCGGCGGCGTCTGTAATGGCCCCACCGATCCCCAGAAACGTCTGGAAGGTATGGGCCGGGTCTATGAAGATGCAGACCTGGGTTTCCACCGGTTGTCCGAAGTCCTTAAAATGCAGCGTATCGGTCACGGTTAAACGATCATTTGTATTTTCAGCGGTCGTATAAACAATGATCTGTTTATGGGCCGTCGTGAACTGATGGTCATGGTTGCTGGTGCGGGCAGTGGCCGAAGGAGGTTGTTTAGCAACACAGGCAGTCAGGGAAAGGAGGACGATCGGAATAATTCTTTTCATGATGTTGATTTTGACGGTTGATTGGTTTATGAATGACAGAAGGCTGCCCTGTTTCGTTTTAGTCGCTGTCCATATCAAACAAGGCCTTTAGTACATCCCGGTGGACAATCAGATTGGCTGTCTTATAATTGGCGGCCAGTTGCAACAACGCCTGGTAGGCCTGCCGGGTGGACGGTTTGGGACCCTTCCCCTTCCAATAACGGATGATCCGGTTAAATCCGGGTGGCATTTTTACTTCAAAGGGATTGTTGGTTCCTATTTTCTTTAACGGCCACCAGCACCAGCCGATGTCATGGCTTTCCATCAGCCGGATCGCGTCCCGGTACCAATGGTTGTTGTTTTCCCCGGACTCTCCCAGCCATAAGGGGACGCGATAGGTATCGCGCAGGTTGAGATATTTCCGGATGGAGGCCACGTCATTGTTGTTCCAGTATTTATGAAAGCTTACGACCATGTTATCATCCCAGGGCGGCATCAGACCGTTATAATTGTTGGCCCATCCATTGCCCTCAATAAAGATGAGGTGGTTTTTATCCACCGAACGGATGGCGCCGGTAATATTGACCAGTAATTTCCGGAGCGGGGCATTTCCTGTATCCTTTGTCCCGTGATCTTTTTTATCCAGCGGGTGCTCAAAAGACCAGTTGGTTTCATTAAGGAGATCATATCCGCCGATCCATTTTTTATCCCTGTAACGCCCGGCCAGTTCTTTCCATAAGGCAATTGTTTTATCCCTGTTTGCCTGGCTTTGCCACAGGGAAGGCCGGGTGGAATCCCGGTCGGCGATAGGCAGGTCATGACCCTGCCCCCCGGGGGCGGCATGCAGGTCCAGGATAAGGTAAATGTGGTCGGCCGTGCACCAGCTCAAAAGGCTGTCGGTCAACGCGAACCCTTTTTGTAACCAGGTATTCTTCCCCGTGACAGGTTCCTTGTCCACCGGCAGGGTAAACAAATCATAGTGCATGGGCAGGCGGATGGAATTAAATCCCCAGGCGGCCAGGGAATCCACATCCGATTTTTGCATGCCGTCCCTTCGCCATGCGTCGTAAAACACCTTTGTTTTTTCCGGGCCGATCAGGGCGGTGATCTTTGCTTTGATATCCTGTTGATTAACGGCCACGCCGGACAACTTCAGCATGTAGGGCTCCTGCAGCATCCATCCACCCAGGCCGATGCCTTTTAACAGCACTTCGTTACCCCTGCCATCCAGGATCTTTTTCCCTTTGGCGTGCAGGTAACCCTGGCTGCTGGCCTGCAAATAAAAAAGGAGGGTTCCCGCCAGCAGCAGGATCGTCGTGAGTGCCTTTACTGATTTTCTCATGAGCATGGATTTAAAACATTACTTACTCCCACACATAGGTGCCTACGGATTTCCCATCCAGGGAAGTGGCGACCGTTTTGCCGTCAAAGCTGATATTAAATGGCAGAGTGCCACCGGTGTTATTTAATACGATCAATACTTTTTTGCCGTCAGGCGTTTTAAAAGCGACGTTTTGCAGGTTGCCCGCGATGTTGCTCCCTATCCTGACCGAACCCGGCCGGACAAACTTTGCCGCCGAGGCGATGATGTAATAGGAAACGTTCCGAATAACCGTACTGCCGATGGTCAGGGCCCCCATGCAGTTGCTGCAGCCTCCCGGTGTATGAGGCGCGTAATTCGGGTCGGAGGCCAGGTTCCATTCCAGCACGTTCCTGCTCCAGTTGCGCGTGGCGCCTATGATCAGGTTCCCTACCGCCCAGCTCAGGTCTGTGGGGAAATCGCCGGGGCCGCCGGTCCATTGTTCTGTAAAATATACATTTTTATCCGGGTAGGCCTGATGTACCTCTGATAAAGCGCTGATATTACCCGCATATAAATGAAAGGCGGACCCGTCGACGTATTTTCGGGCATCCGGGTCTTTTAAGATGGTCAGGGGATAGTCGGGACGGTCACAATTGTGGTCATAGATGATGATCTTCGTATCCAGTCCGGCTGCTTCAAAAGCGGGACCCAGGTCGTTTTTAATAAAATCCGCCTGTTCTGTGGCCTGCATGACCATGCTGGGATTGTTGTTTGGGTTCAGCGGTTCGTTCTGCGGCGTGATGGCGTTAATATGAATGCCGTGAGCTTCCATCTCCTGGATATATTTTACAAAATAATGTGCGTATACCCCATAATACTTTGGATTTAAACTGCCTCCCCTGGGGCTGTTATTGGTCTTCATCCAGGCGGGTGCGGACCACGGAGACCCCAGGATCTGAATGCCCGGATCAATGGCAATGATCTCCTTTAACAATGGGATCAGGCTATAGGTATCGGGGCCCAGATCAAAATATTTCAGGGTGGTGTCGGTCTGGCCGGCGGGGATGTCATCATAGGAAAAAACGTTTTGACTCAGATCGGAGGCGCCGATGCTGACGCGTAAATAGCTCACGCCGATAAAGGTGCTGTCGGTAGAGAAAAGCTCATGCAAAAGCGCGCTTCGTTTATCAGCGGGTAAGCGGTAAAGCAGATAGGCGCTGCCACCCGTAAGGCAATACCCAAAACCGTCAATGGATTGAAAGGTCTGGGTAGTGTCTACGGTAATCGTGGGATTGCCATTGCCCGTTTTGGAAAATAACAGGCTCACATCTTGCTTTTCAAAAAGCGCGCGCTTGTCCCCGGTGGTAAGCCAGAGGCTTACATCAGTCTTTACCGGCGGCTGGGTGACCGGGGTGCTGTCTTCGGGTGGTGTGGTTGGTTGCCCCGCGTTGCCGGAGGATTTGCTGCAGCCATAGCCAGCCGTAAAAAGGGACAATAAAAGGAGGATCGCAAGGCGCCTGCACAGAAACCTGCTGTGGGAAACACTTTTTTGCCTGGCGGTGACGAAAACCAGCTTTATGAAACGCTTTTTGCCGGTGAAAACTTTACACGCCTGAACAGGTTGCTCTTCAAGGAATTGATGACCCTTCGTCATGGAATAATATTTTATTTCTTTGCAGGAAACGCCGGTCCCTGCCTTATGAGATGATCATTAGTCTTTTTGAAACACCCTTACATAATCCACGAACATCCGTTGGGGAAATTGGGTGGTATGATCCGGTGGTCCGGGCCAGTTACCTCCTACCGCCACATTGAATATCAGGAAAAAGGGCTTGTCGAAAGGATAGATGCCATCGGTTAGTGCTTCCCGTGAGGCTTTTACATACGGGACATCATCCACCAGGATCTGCAGGGAGTCATGTCCCCACAGGAGGCTGAACACATGGAAGTGTTGGGAAAAATCACCGGTGGTCAGATTATAGGTATCGTTATAGGTCCCCTCCGTACCGTCGGCCTTCTTCCAGTGAAAGGATCCCACCACCCGTGAGGGGTTTTTTCCGATCAGCTCCATGATATCGGTTTCGCCACAGGCGGGCCAGGGAACGGTCGATATATTGCCGCCCAGCATCCAGAGGGCGGGCCACATCCCCTTGGCCACCGGAATTTTGGCGCGAATATCTATGCGACCATAGGTGAACTCCTTTTTACCCTGGGTGGTAATTCTTGCGGAAGTATAATGACTGCCCTGATAATCTTCCTTCCTGGCCTCTATGACCAGATTGCCGGAGGAAAGGAAGACGTTTTGCGGGCGTGAAGTATAATTCTCCAGCTCGTTGTTTCCCCAGCCGGTCCCGCCGGTTTCATAATTCCAGTCGTTTTCATTGAGGCTGCTACCCCCGAATTCATCACGCCACACCAGCTTGTAACCAGGATAGCTTTGGGGGGAATAAAAGCCGCTCGTGTCGGTAGGCAGGTAGGTCCCGTCATTGGTAATGGTTCCGGTAGCCTTCGCCGTGGCAAGCGTACAGTTAACAGGATCGCTCAATTGCACGTAGAAGGTTTGCGCTGCCTGGCGCAGGCTGTCGCCGCCAATCTTTACGTCAATGTTTAATTCGGTCTCCCCCGGGGAGAAGGTTAACACACCGGATTGCGCGGTAAAATCAGTGCCTGCCCGGGCGGTGCCGTCCCCGGTGGCGTAATGTACGGTGGCCGGTTGATCAGCCGCCGCGCTGAGCTTTACATAAAAACGACAGACGGCATCAGCGCTTGTCCTGCCAAGGGTCGCGTCACTGATCTTTACAGTGGGGGAAAGGGTCGGTGTATCATGATGATCCTTTCCATTGGAACAGGAGGAAAATGATACAAAGGCACATAATATCAATAACCGAAGCATAGGCCTGCGCATTTTATCAGGACGTTTTTAAATAAGAACAGCCGGCTCTTGCCTGCCGGCTGTCTTTGTTTACGGGTGATGGCAAAAGCAATATAAAGTCGAAACTACAATTTTATCAGGCTTACATCACTCAGGATGATGCCGCCCGTGCCAAAGGAGCCGCCGGAAGCGCCCGCCTTGATAACCAGGTAAACGGTACCTGAGCTGGCAAATGTAATGATACCTCCCGCGTCGGTTCCCGAGCCGCTGCAACCGATACTGGCGATGTCCCCGTTGAAGGCGCCTGTGCCACATCCAGACCAGGTATTCAACGATACGTATTTATTGTCGGTATAATCGCTGCCATCCTTGGGCACCGTGGTCCCGAAATACACTTCAAACCAGGTATTGGCAGCGCCGGAACCTGCAACATTTGCCGAAAATTTATATTGTGCGCCGGCTTCCACGGTGATGGCCTGGTAGATGGCGCCGTTAGAGTTCCCCGAGCTGTTGAAAACGGCTGAACTGTCGTCAAAGGTAACACTTGTCTGATCACCGCCGGTATTGAGTACGGACCAGTCGGCAGCATCCGTCATATAGCCGCCCTTGACAAGATTGGTCCCCTTGATATCATCGGCAATGGTGATCTTTTGGGTGGTGGAAGCCGAACCGCCCTGGCCGAAGGCTGTCAGCTTTATCTGGTAATCGCCCTTTTTGGCATAGAGCACTGTGTCGGTCTCGGTTGTTGCGCTGCTGCCATTGCCAAAATTCCAGAGCCATAGAAAAGCGTCCTTTGTCGTGCTGGTGACGACGATCTTATTGGGATTGCCGGCCAGGGGCGCAGTGGTGAACGATGGCGTCGGCACCGACCCCAGTTTAAGGTTCATGTTGTCCTCAGTGCAAGCCGGGATGCAGCAACCCATGATGGCAAGGACCATGAGACCATGCCAGTAAGACCGTGCATATTTATTTATATATTTCATGTTAAAATGCGTTTAAGGAAAAGTAGAATGATTTCGTTGGCCACCCCGATCAATGATAGCCGGGGTTTTGCTTTAGCTTGGTGTTGTTTAGTTCCACCAGCGGGATCGGCAACACGTCGTTTACGCCGGCCTTAAAACCTTTGAATGCGAGTGCGGTGGCCGCACGTCCGGTACGGACCAGATCGAACCACCGGTGACCTTCAGTCGCCAATTCCATCTGGCGTTCATGATAAATATTGGTTAAGGTAGCCGCTTCGGGAGGAAGACCTACCCGCGCCCGGACGGCGTTCAGGTAATGGGCCGCTTTTGTCAGGTCGCCGCCGCCGCGAACAAGCGCTTCCGCTTCGAGCAGGTAAGTATCCGCCAGGCGGATCTCGATGTAATCGTTCGGGAAATTCAGTTCCTTTGTCCCGGTAGTGGACGCATATTTTGCCAGGGGGGCGAACTTCTCAATAAAATACCCCGTGTTATCGAACCCTGCCGTGTAGCTTGTTCCGGTTGCTTTTACAATACTGTCTATGTTGGCAATGGTATAAGGATAGCGCGGGTCGCCCTTCATGGCTTTGACCAGGGTGGGCATAATGGGATTAAAACTCCAGCCTCCTGACCAGTAGATGGGGCCGCTGTAACTTCTGGGGCCCACCATCTGGGTATAGACATTCCCGTCAAAACTGGGCCAGGTTCCCCAGCCCGCGTTTTGCGAGCCGGTATGGGCGATCTCAAACACGGACTCCGCGTTAAACTTATTGTCAGGACTGAAGATAGATGGAAAGTCGGTCAGCAAATGATAAGCGGGGGACGTGTTTACTTTTTCCAGCAGACTTGCGGCCTCCTGCATGCGGCTGTTGTCCTTTGCCCCTGCTTCCCAGATGATCGTCTTTGCCAGAAAAGCGATGGCCGCACCTTTGGTCGCCCTGCCATCTTCCGCGGCGGGCAGCGGCGCTGCCGGCAGGTCCGGGATGGCCGCGTTGAAATCGCTTTCTATCTGTGCATAGATTGAATCAGGTGGTACCTGGACCTGGTTGTATATCTCCGCTGTGGTGATTGGTTTGGTGGTGAGTACCACGTTTTTAAACAGTCTTACAAGCCAGAAATAATAATAGCCCCTCAGGAATTTCGCCTCCGCGATGTAGCGTGTTTTCGTGGCGTCATCAAGTCCCTTGATGCCCTCTATTTTCTGAAGGAACAGGTTGACCCGGTAGATACCCGTATAACTCCTGTCCCAGAATCCCGCCTGCGGCCCCACTGCACCACTAAGGGCATAACTGTTCCAGGCCTGCCAGGTGGCCATGTCCGTCGGACCGCCACCGCCGGCATAACATTCGTCCGTGGCGCAGTTTAAGGCGCCGAGCAGTGGGATGTAGGTATTATCGCTTCCGCCCGCTTCCCATGCCACCGGGTTATAAGCGGCCGTCAGCGCGGCAAACGCCTCATCAGGGGTTTGATAGTAGTTTGATTCCAACTCCAGGCCTTTGGGTTTCACATTTAAGAAATTCTGGCAGGAGGCCAGCTCAAGTGCCGCGGCAATCATGAGCAGGTATATGAGAATTTTTTTCATCGTTTCCGTTTTAGTCATTAAAAAGTAACGTTCAATCCAAACATAAAGGAACGTGCCTGGGGGTAAACGCCGCGGTCGATGCCATAACTGCTTCCACCGATTTCGGGATCGAAGCCGGTATATTTGGTAAAGGTCACCAGGTTGTTACCGCTGATATACACATAGAGCTGGTCTAATCCGATCCTGTTTGTGATGGCCCCGGGTATATGGTATCCCAACTGGACGGTTTTAATCCTGAAGTAGGCGCCGTCGGATAAATAAAACGCGGAGGGGTACAGGAAATTATTGTTCGGATCCTTGTCATCAAGCCGGGGAAAGGTATTGGATGATCCGGGGCCTGTCCAGCGACCGAGGGCGGCAGTGGTGTAATTGGAGGTCAGGATATCCAGACGGCGTAATCCCTGGAAGATCTTATTGCCGGATACGCCCTGGCCAAACGCGGTCAACTCAAAATTGTTCCAGGAGACAGCAGCCGTGATACCAAAGGTCCAGTGTGGTGTCGGATCGCCCAGGAAGGTGCGGTCGGAATCAGCGGTAATTTGTCCGTCACCGTTCAGGTCGGCCCATATAAAATCACCCGGTTGTGCATCGGGCTGTATTTTCTGGCCGGCTTTATTCACGTAATCATCCACTTGCTGCTGGGTCTGGAAGATGCCCAGCGACTTGAACCCGTAGAATGACCCGATGGGCTCTCCCACCTGTATGCGGCTTATCTCGTACGCGCTTGCCTGGAAGTTGGCGCCGGTGATAAAGGATTGCAGGCCGATATTGGTGATGTTGTTTTTAACATAAGAGGCATTCCCGGTCACGTTTAAATGGAATGAACCGATTTGTTTTTTATATCCCAGCTCCAGTTCCAGTCCTTTGTCTGTCAGGCTGGCGACATTGCCATAAGGCTGTCCCGTGGCTCCGACATACCCGGGAATCCGTACCTGCCGCAGCATACC
>DASULB010000097.1:0-3059 GCA_036278455.1 Chitinophagaceae bacterium
TCTGGCTAATAATTATTGGTTGTATTATTCTTCTCCAAAGGGCGTGCAGCATTCCCTGGAGCAGAACATTCACCAGCGGGAAAAGGAGTTTTACACGCTTGCCTCCGATAGCGCCCTGATGCATAAATTCCTGAACAGGGATTATGATCAGAATGCACTGAATACGCTTACCGGGCCCGGTAAGGATTTTTATCTTTTTTTCTATAAAGGCGATTGGGAAACTTTTTGGACCACCAATCAGATCGCCTTTAATCAAAACACCATCCCTGATGCGCAGGGGTCTTACTTTGAGAAACTGCAAAGCGGCTATTATGAGATCATCCGCAAAAACCTGGGGAGCACACCGGCAGACAGCGGTTTTGTGTTGGGGTTCATTCCGATAAAGGAAGAGTATTATTTTACCAATCCCTATTTGCCCAATCGATATTATCAGCTGCCCAGGATCAATAACCAGTATGTGATCAACGCCGAGGGGGAAGGACTGCCGGTATACAGCAGCACCGGCGATCAGCTGTTCTCCATACTGTTCAAAAAGAGCATAAACGCATATGAGCCTTCCTGGTTAAGCGGCATATTCCTGGCCCTGGCCATTATTTGCGTATTCATTTTCATTAACCTGTTCGTGGTCTTTATTGGCGAAAAAACCAATAAATGGTGGGGGTTCGCCTTCCTTTGCGGGTTTCTCTTTCTGATCAGATACCTCAGCTATGTTTACCCTTTCCCGTTCGCCTACCAGCATTACAGGCTGTTTGACGCCACCATTTACGCTTCCAACCAGGTGTTGCGGTCATTAGGTGATTTGCTGATAGACGTTGCGCTGGCGGCCTGGATCATATCTTATGCCCGTATACAGCTCAGGGGCCATTCCCGTCTGCCTGCCATGTCTACGGCGAAGCGTTTCGGGGGCATGTTTATTGTGGGCATGAGTGCCTACTATGTTTGTCTGCTGGTCTCCGGGATTATCCGCGGACTCGTGATCAACTCGAAGATCTCTTTTGATGTCACGGACTTTTTCAGCCTGAACGTTTACAGCATCGTAGGCTTTTGTGTGTTGGGCTTGCTGGCGCTTTGCTTTTTTGTCTTTTCCCTGATCATCAACGATCTTCTGGATCACTTCAGCGAGTATGATAATAAGCTGAAATATACCGTTTTTGGTATCACGGGGATCGTGTGGCTGATCCTGGAACTTTTGCATACGACGCAGGGTTACGTGGTGGTGTTAATGATCTGGACCATCTTTTATTTCTTTATACTGGACCTCAGCAGACAGCGATTGGAAAAAAATCTGAATCTTCCGCAGTTTATCCTGTGGTTATTCATCATGACGGTATCCATTACCGCCTTGCTGGTACACTGCAATACCAGCCGTGAGAAGGCGGGCAGAATGCAATTGGCCATTAAGCTTTCCAAACAAAAAGACCCTACGCTGGAATTTAACCTCAGTATGATCGACACGGCCCTTGTCAGGGATCCGCGGGTTGTTAACTATTACAAGCGCAAAAACAGACGCGCAGAAGGGACCCTGACCAGGCATATGCTCAACAGTTACTTTGCCAACCTTAAGAATAAATACGATTTTAATTTTTACATGTATGCTGACAACGGAAGCGTCATTGGCTCCAGGGACACCACCAATGCAGAAGCGGCCATCGATCTGATTTTGCAGCATGGCGCCGAACCCACGACGGTCAGTAATCTGTTCTACCATGAAATCACTTTTAGCAATTTCAGTTACATCGCCAGGTTGCAGGTAAAGGATCCCGTCAGGGATTCGACCCTGGGCTATTTATATTACGAGATGAAACCCAAGGCCATCAAGCAGGAGACCCTATATCCCAAGCTGCTGATGAAAAGCGAGGACAATCAGTTTGAAAGCAGCATAAGCAAATATTCCTATGCGGTCTATGACCACCTGAAATTGGTGTATAACCATAACGATTATCCCTTTGCCATGCATCTCAGCATGAAAAATGTGCCTATAGGCGAGTTCATGTTTACCAAGACGGACGATTATTCTTTGCTCTGGTATAAACCCACTAAAAACAAGTTGGTGGTAGTGGTAAGGCATGACCGTCGGCTCATTGAAGCGATCACCCTGTTCGCCTATATGTTTTGCATTTTTCTTTTGCTGATATTGGTTTTCCGGACATTCAGCTTTCTTGTCAAGGCAAGGATGAGGCCTGGCGCGCTCAGGCAGATCTTTAACTTTACGATGCGAACCAGGGTGCAGGCGACCGTTATCTTCGTTGTTATATTTGTTTTTCTTATCCTGGGGATAAGCACGATTTCATTCTTTATCAGGCGCTATGATACTACCCACCGCGATGAGCTGGTTTCCGGGATGAACATACTGTTGTCCGGCGTGCAGAAGGCCATACAGGACCATCTTACGGCCCGTGATGAGTATTATCCTTTCGACCCTGCCGTCCAGGCGGATTTAAAAAACGATATCCAGTCCATCGCCGATACCCACGGGGTGGATATTAATATTTACGACCTCGACGGTAACCTTAAGATATCGACACAGAATCTCATTTATGAAAACGGGCTGCTTTCCTCCAAAATAGATCCCAGTGCCTATTATAAATTGTATTATCTGCACCAGGTACAGGTGATCCAGAATGAACAGGTGGGCAACCTGAAATTTCTATCCAGCTATGCCTCCATCAGGGATGATAAGGGGCAGACCATTGCTTTTCTGAACCAGCCTTATTTTGCCTCCCAGGTAGACCTCAAACAGGAGATATCCAATTTCCTGGTGACCCTGATCAGCCTCAACGCGTTTATCTTTTTGTTATCGGGTTTGCTGGCGCTTTTGTTTACCAATGCCATTACCCGCTCCTTTACCCTCATCAGTGATAAATTAAGGCAGATCAACCTGGCGGGAACCAATGAGGAGATTACCTGGGTCCGGGATGATGAGATCGGCGAGTTGGTGAAGGAATATAATAAGATGGTGCATAAGCTGGAGATCAGCGCGGCCGCACTGGCAAAAAGTGAACGCGAGGGTGCTTGGAGAGAGATGTCCAGGCAGGTGGCCCATGAAATAAAAAATCCCC
>DASULB010000098.1:0-17179 GCA_036278455.1 Chitinophagaceae bacterium
AGAGAAATAGGATGGCGAACATGCCTGTTGCAAACGGGGTGACTGAAAAGGATAACGGAGATCAGCCACAGACAATATCCGCTGAGGACGTGGGCGTGATCCCCCATGATCCGGATGCTGTTTTTCGTGTTCTGGTGGGCATCATCAGTGAGCAAACCGGCTATCCGGAAGACATGATAGGGATCGACCTGGATGTAGAAGCAGAGCTTGGCGTTGACTCTATCAAGCGGATCGAGATTTTGGGGACTTTTCTCTCCATGCTGCCTAAGGACAAAGAAGCTGAACTGGTATCTCAGGCAGATCTGTTCGTCAGAATAAAGCAGCTAAGAACTCTTGTTGAAGCTTTGGTAAAAGCCTTGAAAGGAGAGGATATTTCTGTAGAAATTGAAGAAGCTTAAAAAAAATCAGGCAGTGATGAATAAACAGTCCTCTGATCTTCTCGCCAGGTACGTTATAAAAGCGCAGGAAAGGGCGCTCGCGCCTGTTATTCAGGGGAGGTTAAACAATCTTTTCCTGATTACCGAAGACCCCCTGGGGGTTGCAAACGCATTGGCTGACCTGCTCATTTACCAGGGCGCCTTTGCTTATATTATCGAAAGAGAGAAATGTGGTTCGGAAGCCGCTGTCTGCGCGGAGGCGAAACAGGCACGTAACCTTTTTGGCCCTGTAAACGGGATGATCCACCTTGCCGGTTTAAGCGCCGAGCCAATGCCGGCTGATATTGCTTCCTGGCGCAAGCAGGTGGAACTTCAATGCAAAAGCCTTTTCTGGCTCCTGCAATGCTGTCATCAGGATTTAGAAAATCATTCCGGTACTGATTTTATAAAAATAATCACCTGCTCCTTGCTCGGAGGTTTTTACGGGCGCGACGGCTGCCCGCAGTCCGGGTTGCCGATTGCCGGAGCGGGACAGGGCCTGCTCCGCTCTCTTGGATACGAATGGGATTGTATCTGGGCGAAGTCAGTTGATTTTGGCCTCGACCTTTCTGCCGCTGAGATGGCGGAAAACCTGGTCAACGAACTCTTAATTGCAGGAGACGGGCAGGAGATAGGGTACCCCGGGGGTAAAAGGACCATTTTTTATACGATGCGGCATTCCCTGAAGCCACACATTAAACCGGCAGGCCTGATCCCAAAAAAAGACTGGGTGATCCTTGCCACGGGCGGTGCCAGAGGAATTACGGCCAGGGCCATCCAAATGCTGGCGAACGACAACAATCATTTTATACTCATAGGCAAGGGGAAATTGGCTGACAGGAGTGAATATCAGAAGTACCTGAAATTTGACAAGGAAGCGCTGCGTGCTGAGTTCATTGCACAGGCAAGGACGTCGCGTGAAAAAATTACACCGGGCATGATAGAAGCAAAGGTGACGGGGATCCTTCATGACCGTGAAATAAGGGAAAATATTGCCATCCTGCGACGCACGGGAAACAAGGTCAGCTACCTGTCATGTGATGTAGCGGACCCGGCTGCATTTGGCGAAGCAATCGACTCAATTTACCGAACCCATGGAAAAATTGATATCGTGATCCATGGGGCGGGCATCATCGACGATCACTTGTTAGCCAACAAGTCTGCTGAATCGTTCAACAGGGTATTTGATACCAAAGTTGACAGTGCATATACACTGTATTCCAAATTAAAATGGGAACTGATGGAAGGCATATTTTTTTTCAGCTCTACCGCAGGCAGGTATGGAAACAGGGGCCAATCGGATTACGCGGCTGCCAACGAGGTACTTAACAGATTTGCGTGGCGCATACGCTCGAAATGGCCCCATGTGCTGGTGAAGGCCTTTAACTGGGGCCCCTGGAGTGGCGTTGGCATGGCTAGCAACGCCGTAAACAGCCAGTTTATCAGCAGGGATATTTATCCGATCAGTGCGGAAAACGGACAAAGGTATTTTTTGGGAGAAATGATGCACGGGGACCCTGCTGAAGTGGAGGTGATCATGGGCGAAGGTACCTGGGACCCGGAAAGGGAGGATTCAATAAGGGACGTTTTCAACGCAGGACTTCACATTTAATTCTTTTTTAACCATCATAATATCAGCAATCATGGCAACATACTCAACTATCCAGGAAATGTTTTTGTTGAATATTTCGTCAAACAAAGGGGCTTCACTCACCGGCCCAAACCTGGAAGATCAGATCCTTCAAAAGATTTTAGCATTCTATAAAGATTACCAGATTAATGATTGGCAGGTTGTTTGGGGGCCGGGCGTTTATGTTAAAACACAAGGGCATACACCTGATAATGTAGCCTATATCGCCTATAACGCCACCACGTCAAGTTACTTTCTTTCTGTGGCCGGAACAAATCCTCTTTCAATTGTTGACTGGATGGAGGATTTGAATACCGGTACTACGGTGGCCTGGCCCTGGAATACTACGGGTAACAGCGGGCAGATCGCTGCGGGGAGCAACGATGCGCTCGGCGTGATCGTCAATTTACAAGGCAGGGAGGTTGTCGGAGGGGTCCACTCCGGAGACCCGATGACGATACAAGCCTACCTCCAGACCGTGACTGGC
Organism: Chitinophagaceae bacterium; assembly: GCA_036278455.1. GTDB lineage: Bacteria > Bacteroidota > Bacteroidia > Chitinophagales > Chitinophagaceae > FW021-bin31. The sequence goes on from DASULB010000098.1 coordinate 2,534, forward strand.
CAGAAGACCCCCGGTTCGTGCTCACTTATCACGGGGGGACACAGCCTCGGCGGTGCACTTTCTCCGTTGGCAGCGCTTTGGCTTGCCGATACGCAAGATGCTTACGACCCTGCTAAGGTGATCGGCAACTTTTCTTCCTGGCCTTCTGCGGGCCCGACTGCCGGAGATGCTGATTTCAAGGCGTATTATGACTCAAGGATTCCGCAGACATATCGTATCCATAATACCATAGACGTGGTGCCGCATGCCTGGAACCTGGCAGATCTGAATGCTATCAAGACGCTCTATGCTCCCGGGATCGGCCATTCGGATTGCGTTGACTGGCTGGTGGATCGGGAAATTAAAAAAGTTCAGTCAATCGATTACCAGCAGGCCGGATTACAAGATAAATCCCTGAGTGGCACCGTCAATCCATCTATCATCAAAAGGTACCTCCCTAACGGGATAAATTTTGGCCTCCAGCTGGATTACCAGCATATAAATGCTTATTTTGATCTGCTGGGCCTGACGACAGATCCATCCTATAAGATTGAAAATATCCTGAGCCAAAGAGAAGCCTACTGGTCCGGTGTTGCCGCAACAGTAAAGACGGCTTCCCGGGTGTCGCAGTAGAGATTTTGACCATTTAAAATATTATTTAAAATGTTAGTAAAGACAACCAAACTTAATGAAGCGTTTGGCCTGGTGATTGAGCCGGGAACCGTTACCGACCCCTTGGCGCTCGATATGAAAAAAATAAGTGACTGGTTTAGGTCGTCCAGGGCGTTGTATTTTAAAGGATGGAACTTTGACCTGGCTACCTTCCAGGAATTCAGCGGGCAACTCAGCAAAAATTTTTCGTCCTATGAAGGCGGGGGATTTAGGTTTAAGGAGTTGGACCGTGAGTTTGTCAATGGCGATAAAACGACAATGACGACCACAGGTCATACCCAGGGCTTCTCTATACCCCTCCATGGTGAAATGCACTATATGGGGACGCCGCCGCCGTTAATCTGGTTCTATTGTAAAACACCGGGCGTGGGAACGGGACAAACAACCATCAGTGACGGAAAGTCATTTGCCGAACAATTACCACCGGAGGTCAGATCATTTTTTACGCAAAATAAAATAAAGTATATCCGTTATCTTCAGGACGGCATGTGGCAAAGTTCTTTTATCACTGAGGACCCGGAAAGAGCAAAGGAAATATGCCGGCAACAAAAGGTGTCTTTTACCTACGATGCCGAAAAAAAAGAATTTATAACCGAGTATACCGTAAGCCCTTTTTCAACGAAGGGATATGCAGAGGGTGTTAAATGGGTAAATAATATTTTAAATATCGCTTCGGTGGAGTGGGCATTCGACTCAGGTTGGATAAAAAAAGCATTCACATCCGATTTTGGAGAACGCTGCCCCATGATTGTCAGGATGGAAGATGGCACAAAGATCCCTTTGGGGGTACTTGACCAGATCCGCGCAACTGCGGAAGCAAATACCTTAAATCTGGAATGGGAAGCCGGTGAGGTAGTGATGATAGACAACCTTTCGGTCATGCACGGGCGACGGGAATCGCTCAACCCTGCCAGGGAAGTGTTTGTGAGGATGGGTGACCCAAACTTTTAATCATAATCGGGTGACGCTAAAAATGGAATCCACAACATTTGCCCTTGAGGTCTTTAATACTGTATTCAGAACAAAGCCGATCGTGGTTCATGCCCATGGCAGTCATGACTATAAACCAAACTGGTTACCCATAAAGAATGCTTTTTTCGACCTGCCGAAAAGACAAATCGACATGGGAAACCTGGTAACCGTCATTACCTGTAATAATGGGCATCCATCAATGGGAATGTTTGAAAGAAGCCTTGATCATCTGGGTATACCTTATCGGGTATTCGGGCAGGGAATTAACCCTTGGGTAAATTCCAGGGATAAGCCTTTGGTGCTTTTACAGGCGCTTGGGTCGGTTAAAACACCCTATGTGCTTTATGCAGATTCCAGAGATGCTATCCTGATCGACGATCCGGATATCGCCGTCACAAGGTTTATTGAAAACTTTCAATGCAGGATGTTATTTGGCGCGGACCGGATAAACTGGCCTCCGATTGCCGAGTTCCAAAAATATGAAGAGCAACAGGCATTTGAGTACGATACCACTTTTAAATTTCTTAATGGAGGCGTTTGGATCGGGGAGACGGCATTTAGCCGTGATTTTTTCAAGAAAGTCATCAATACCCCGGTTGCGGGAAAGGCTCCCGAATCGGAGCAGGGCATTCTAAAGAAATTATTCCGGGCTTTCAAAGGGGAGGTTGCCCTGGATTACCGGTGTCAGATTATTCAGAATATTGGATTCGTTGCGGACCCTATTTTTGAGATTAATATACAACAATTGGAAATTCCTGATAAGAAATGATATTCTTTGTAATGGTTACCCCGCTTGTAAAAGCAAATATTACTTTTGATTCCACAGACGCAGACGCTTTGCGTGAACAACTGCTAAAAATGAAGGGCCAGGGTTTAGTGACGCGTGTGTATCACAGGATTGATGGCGGCAGCGTATATATCTTAAACGCTCCCTCTTTTGTGGACGTCCGCAATGCTTTCCGGGAGAGCAGCCTCTCGGCAACAAATCGTTGCGAGATACTCGAGGTCGACCAAAACTCACCCTTTTTTATTACATAGTGACCTAATAAGCAGCCATTCTGCCAGAAATTGTCAATCACCCAATATTACAATAAAATATGGACCACGAAAACAACATCAAAGCGATTCCAACCGCCGAACAATATGAAGTGCTGGTTGCCAAACTCCTGTCTTTATGGGATGAGATGCTCCTTTTCAGGATAAAAACAGAATTGAATCCGGCCGGAAAAACCGGGACGGTCCTGGATGTAGGGATGGGAACGGGCATTGTTCTCCGTTACATGGCTAACGATCATGAATTTGATGGATTTCATTTTGTTGGCATTGATTATTTTGAAGATATGGTAGCAACGGCTAAAGCGCGTGTCGCAAACGAAGGTCTGGCAGACAGGATTGATTGTGCTGTCGGAGATGCGAACCAGTTGGATTTTCCGGATAATTCATTTGATCTGGTGATCAGCCGGGCGACATTACATCACCTGTCAGATCCTACAGGTGCACTCAAAGAGAAATATCGCGTACTGAAACCGGGTGGCTTTGCCATTATTCATGATGCCAGACGTGATGCCCCTGCCGAAACCCTCGCACATTTTACGAAGATCAGAAAGGACCTTGGTATGGGGCCGACAAATATTGAGGAGAAGTTCACAATGGCTGAAATGGAATCCTTTGTTGAACGCGCGGGCCTTTCATCAGTGTCACATCTCGATACTTCGGCTTCCGGGCCGGAGTCGATAGGCTTTGAGCTGATGATATTCAAACCGAAAGGCTAAATTGAGCAACGGTATCGGTGTTGTGCACCCTGCGCGTTGGAACCAAATGGATAATTCTATTATTTTATTAATTAATTGAATGATTATGCGCTATCAAGGTACTGATATAGATGGCCCCTGCACGGATCCGGACGGACTAGGGGTAAGAGGTATTGATCTGAATGAACTCATAGGGAGCAAAAGTTTTCTGGAGTGCTTTTTTCTGGCGATGTACAGTAAATTTCCGTCGGAAAAACAGTTGTCGGAATTAAACCGTTTTTTTAATGACGGCTTCCGGTCAATCGACCGGGAAGATCCGCTTTTTCGCATTATTGCCGAAGTTGCCCGGTCTGAAGATGAATCCCTTAACGGCCTTATAGCGGGTTTGGCCATTGACCGGAAAGAAGAGATCAAGCGCCTCACCCCACCCGACCTGGGTGACATTGCCGTATCGGAAAATGCACTGAGCGGCTTCTACTTCATGTCGATCCTCCCCATTATTTCAGGCGCCGCCGCCCTGTATCCTAAAGGCAAAGACTTAGCGCCTATCCTCGGACGACTTGCTGAAGCGCAGCAATTGGAAGGCAACTACGCAGACAGGATAGCTTGTTTTTTCAGAGGGCGGCCCTTTGATACCCCGGGAGAAAGAAGGCTCATGGAGTCCCTGCTGGTCGCCTTCTGTGCCGGCTTTGGTTACCTGACACCTTCCATCATGACACCCAGGATCAGTATCGGATCCGGAGTGTCGGTAGGCATCGCTATAATAGCGGGTTGCACCACCGCCGGACCCTGGCACCTTGGAACAAGCAAGGATGTGATGGCCATGTTCCGGCAAATACAGCAGGAAAGAAACGGCCAGCCACTCGAAGCATATGTAGACGGGTTTCTAAAAGAAAGGTTTGCGGGAGGCAGGAAATTGCTTGGATTTGGGCACCCGTTTTTTAAGAAAGATCCAAGGGTCCGCCGTTTAGTCCAAATCATCGGGGAAGAGGGCTTTCATCATGAAATTATCGAAGTGTTCACCGTCCTTTCTGCTGCGGTAGCAGAAATGAAGAATATCTATCCTAACCTTGAAACCGGCCATGGGGCAATCATGCTTTCTATGGGATTTGACATCCCGTTTTTCGGACCTTCTATTGCACTTATAGGGCGTTCGGCAGGAATGGTCGCCCACATGGAAGAGAGGCTGTCAAAGCCCGCATTCGGTGTAAAAAATAATGTGGCCCGTAACTTTTTTGATAAAGTGCCCATGGAGTGGCTATAACCTTAAAAAGCAAAAAATCCAGATTTATGAAGGTAGAAGACAATATTAAAGTAAGACAAAGCCCGGAGGATTACGATTTCCTTATTGAGAAACTTGGCAGACCCTGGGACGATCTGTATTTGGAGCGTTTGGGAACCGAGCTCAGTCCTGCGGGCAAAACAGGTATCATGCTGGACGTTGGCATCGGAACCGGTCTGATCGTAAGAGAAATGGCCAGGATGCCGGAGTATGCCGGTTACAGATTTGTAGGGCTTGATTATTACCCGGACATGGTACAAACCTGTCTTGAGAAGGTAAATAACGACGGACTCGGAGACAGAATTGAAGTGGTGCAAGGTGATGCAGCCAAAATGGATTTTCCTGATCGTTACTTTGACGTCGTCATGAGCCGCGCCACGCTTCATCATCTCGCAGACCCCAGCGATGCCTTGCGGGAAAAATATCGCGTATTAAAGCCCGGTGGCATTTGTCTGATACACGATATTCGCCGTGATGCGCCCGCCGAAACACTGGAGAAGTTTACGGAATTCAGGGCAAAACTCAACATGCCTCCGACGATTATAGAAGAGAAGTTCACCATGCCTGAGATGGAGCATTTCATTGAAAAGGCAGGCTTAACCGGGATCGCCAGGCTGGTTACCCAAGACTCGGGTATAGGATCTTTGGGATTTGAGGTTTTCTTTACGAAGAGGTAGCAGAAGCCAATATGCGAATGCCGGGCTTATTTTAATTTGCCGCCTTCGCAGCTGATTTTTGGGCGTTGTCCAGCGAGGCGCTGATCTGAGAGAAGACCCCCTCATCAATGTCTACCGGCGCCGGGAAGGTCACTAATCTGGGCGTTACAGCAGCCGCCACCGGGCAGGCCTCATGCCTGACAAGACTTGTATTTTCCGCCCATAAAAACGGCGATTGATGCTGCAGCAAAGGCAGGTATGGGTTTGACTCGATGGGTAAATTCACTTTTCTCAATAAGGATTCGACATCTGCGGGGGGCAAATCACCCCACAAGGAATCATCCAGGCGAAAAACAAGGCGCCAGTATACCCGGCTGCCGCCGGGTGGAACCGCTTGCGGTGTAAAACCGGATCCAGCGAAGATGTCTTCAATACGCCGGCAAGTGTTGATGAGCAAGGTTTTTTTTTGTGCAAAACGCTTCATTTGACAGAGCGCGATTTGAAGGGCGATCACATGAGGCCTGAATTTAAGGCCGACGGTATTACCATCCCATATTTTGGTCACCAGGTCAGCAGGGGACCGGTGCGTATGGCCCAACAAGATCATCCTGTCACGATACTCAGCATTGTCGGTCACCGCGCAACCGAGCTCGCCGCCGGTAATCAGTTTTCCCATACCCAGGGAAAAGCAGGTAATATCAGCCCAGGAAGCTAAGGGTTTGTCCTGATAGGTTGCTCCGTGAGCGTGTGAGGCATCGAGGATCACCGGCAAACCGGTCACTGCCCTGATCGCATCCAAACGGGCCGGCACTCCCCAGGGATTATGGACGAGTACAGCTTTGCTCTTTTCCGTTATTTTACGGCTTAAGTCCACAGGGTCCATGGTGAATGTACCGGCTTCCATGTCAACCGGTACCATGATCGCCCCCAAAGTAACAATTGCACCCGCCATCGCAATAAACCCGTAATCACAAACGAGTACTTCATCCCCGGCACGAATGCCTGCAGCCCACAGCGCCGCATAAAGGGCAGCGGTTCCGTTATTAGTAGCTACCGCATAAGTGGTCCCTGCAAATGCCGCATAAATTTTTTCAAATCTTTTCAGGATACCACCGCTGGCAATTGAAAGCGGCTGGGTCTCCATTTGCCGGCATATGCTCTCGGTATCTTCAGGAAGAAGGGTCTTCCAGTTGTCTTTCCATGCGTGTGCATTCAGTTCCATAGGGTACGTGGGGTTATTTTTGCTGCCTTTTAGCGGAATCATATAGGTTATTGATCACTTCTACGACGTCCAGCGCCTGCTCTAAACTCGCGCCGGAGGTAGGTTTTTCTTTTTTGACCGCTGCGATAAAATCCGCAGCCTGGTCACGGTGCGAAATACCATAGTATCCGATGCCCGGCGATAAGGTACCGGGGTCGGGGAGCGCACCACGAAGGCGATCGCGCCAGTATTTCATCCCTTTTTTAGAAGCCACCTCAAATCGATGGAGTTGGTTGGGGAAGTTGATGTCAAACGCGACCAGCCCTTTTTCACAGATGAATTCAATATAGGAAGACCAGGAACTGCCCCCCGAGCCACAGATGCTGATCGATCCGACGGCCTGGTTCCGGAACCGCAGCCAGGCGCAGAGCGTATCTTCCGTTTCCATGATATCCTTCTGAAAGGTGTTCATCGTTGCTGAAACTTCTGAAACAGGTCCCCCGACGTGAAGGAGGAGATCGACGATATGATATGCCTGATTGATTAAAACAGAACCGCCTTCTTTTTCCCACAAGCCGCGCCAATCGCTGTCACTGTAGTACCCGGGAGGCCGGTAGCATTCCAGATGACCACGCGCCAGACGGATATTCCCCATTTCGCCGGAGTCCATGAGGGCCTTTATTTCGCAAACTATTCGGTCGAACCGGTGCTGTGCAACAGGTGAAATTACAAGGTCCGAATGTGCAGCCATCTCCATTAATTTCTTCCCGTCTGCCAGTGACGTCACCAGCGGCTTCTCAATTAATACATGCTTACCAGCCTGTGCTGCCTGAATAGCCATCGGTCCGTGAAGATAATGCGGAACGGCAAGCGACACAGTATCCAGTTCCGGATCATCCAGTATACGCTCCAGGCTGGTGGCCGAAAGGGAGATCCCAAACTTTTCGGCAAGCGCTTGTGCCTTTTGCCCGATGATATCTACGGCATACTTAATTTGCACGTCGTGCAGCAGGGAAAATGCATCTGCGTGATTTTCTGCTACGCGTCCGCAGCCAACAATTGCGTGATGGATCATGATGAATGCTTTTTTAAATCGGCGGGGCGGTAATGGCTCACCTCGTTCATTCCGATCAGATTTAATCCTAAATTAGTTATGTTCTCAATGGTCTCCCCGGCAGTCAATATTTGCAATTCAATTTCCCGCTGCCGGTTATACCGGCTCATTTTTTCAAGTTTGTGGCAGGATAGCCCGGGGTGACAGGACAGCTCAATCACGGCATCATGGCCAAAAGCTTTAAGGGCCGCCGCCAAGGCTTGTTCTAATTTCTCCCGGTTCAGGTGCTCTCCGAAAAAATCAATAATCGTCACATCGGGGGTAGAAACACCGAAATAGCGCAATTTTTTACTTGTTCCCGGTGGACCAGACCTGACCGGCAAATGCAATTCATTTCCCAGTCTTGCGATCACCGGTAACAGGCGTCCCGTCAGGTGAACATGGTGATGGGAGTCCAGATACCGGGGGAATATCCCCCAAGTTTGCAGCCGCAAAACCTGGGCGCTCCATTCCAGATATACCTCTGCGGGATTGATGTCCCACGGAAGCGATCGGGCCGACGGAAAAAAATTCCCTGTGTCATCTACCAACGAAGGAATTTCTTCGGGTGGCAAAACCGGGCGCCCGTCTGTAAGCTGAAGGTGTAGCCCTATTACCCCTGAAGTAATATTTTTATAGGTCCGGATGTTCTTTTCTGAGTCCTCCACACAGGTCATGGCAGCTGCGCTCGTGACAATTCCGCCAGCCATCGCAGTGAGAATCCCCCGGGTCACACCGCCTGTCATCCCGAAATCATCTGCATTTACTGTAAGATAGGCCATCGTACAAGTATTTAAGGGTATTTGCAGGGACACAATTACATCAACGAAATCTTTTTTTGATGAAGCCTGATAAATTGCGTCAGTAAGTTAGCGGCATTGGGGCCTCCTGCAAAGCTACCTTCCACATCGCGCTCTTCGGGCTTGCAGTTAATGAGTCTTCGTATGCCGCTTTCCAGAGCTGAGGCGATATTCTCTTCTAAGGGATCAACCATGACTATGTTTTTCAGTTTTGAAAGATTTTTCGCCCTGATAAATTGCTCATCAGACCGGGTGTTGCAATAAGGAATGAAAATAACAGGCAGCATGCTGCGGGATAGGGTGGCTGCGGTATTGTAGCCGCACCGTGCAATGACAAGTTTAGCATCCGTCAATGCTTCTTCAACGGTGGCAACCGAAACCAGTTCAAAGTTTTTTGCATCCCCGATGCGGAGCGCCATTTGAGCAATATCTGACAGTGGCCCTACTACGAATCTGACTAAAAAGCCTTGTTCACGAACCGGTTGTGTCGCTTTGATCAATAGTTCGGGTAGTTCGGCACTCACGCCACCGCCGCCTACCAGGACTAATATCACGCGGGACGATGGGTTCAGGGTAGGCTGCGGCCCTGCTACTATCCCTGTTTTTTGTACCGGGAAGGGCAGGGCATGATATAATTCCTCCTCCGCATTGCTGTAATTCAACCCAAGCCTGAATGCGGACATGGCATCATCATCATTGGTGTTTTTAAGGGCATTTCTCAGTGCATTGGTCGGGTAGGGCAGCCCTAAGACACATTGCGGACCTGAACAGTCTCTACCCGCATAGGCCAGTATTTCTTTCAGTTCTTTTTTATACCCGAGTGGCAGTGTATCCACCACTAAAACATCGGGTTTAAACGACAGGATAAAATCGCGAATTTGTGCTATCCTTTCTGCAATGATCCGGAATTCTCCGCCGGAATAGGGATCAGTGGAAAGCGGCGTCAAGCGCTTCACCATCACACCATCAGGTATCCGAATCAGATCCAGTGCACTGCAGCCTGTTAAAATAACGGGTGTAAAAACGCCTGTTTCGACCAACTGTTCGGCAATGCGGACAGAGCGAATAATATGACCCAGACCATCCCTGTTGTGACAGTAAAGTACTATCTTAAAACGGTTGTTCTGATCAATAATGCGATCCATGGAGCTTATAATGGTTTAGGCCCCTGTGCAACCGCATCCCGGTCTGCAAAAATAAATTCCGTCAGCTCCGAGACCGTCAATTCATTCCGGTAGCTTCCATTGGCAAGAATCAGTTTTTCAAACGGGTGTTTCTTCTGAAAGTTCATGTCAATTACTGCCAGAAAATGAAGCATGTCTATGGAAGAAAAACATAGGTCATCATTAAACTTTGTTTCAGCAGTAAGGACCTCATCAAGCCCCCAGTCTTTAATAAAGTCCTTGAGTAAAATTATAACTTGTTCAGTTACTTCGTTCTGTGTCATCATAGGTTCTCCGTATTTAATTCGGCCATTTCTATCTTAGTATGAATGTCTTCAGCTTTTTGAAGGGGAATAATGCAGTAGGCCATAATGCGGCCTTCGGACTGGTCAATATGAACGTTTACGTGCTCCTCCATCACGCCAATTCTTACCATGTGAGCGCTGTTTTCCTTTATTTTCCACGATTTCATCCGGCCTAAAAAGCCCTTACCAACCACCTTGGCAGCTGCTTCCTTTGCGCAAACAAGCGGGTACAGGTCTGCATCCCCGTTTTCTGTCAGTTGTTCCAGTTCTTCCTCGCCGAAAGCGATCTGCAAGTGTTTATTTAAGCGCTCCAGTTCCTGATGTTTATGGTGGTCAAAACGTTCCAGATCAACACCTACCCTGTATCCCGGACTTGCGGCAACGGCGACGGCCTGACCTCCGCTATGAGAGATAGAAATATCGGGTAAGGGTCCGTAGTGCATCAGTTCAGGGGAGATCACGTGAGGCCGCCCATCGGTATCATAATCAATTTCTATATCCGGGCATAAAATGTAAACTGAATGGTAATTCAGGGCCCATTTCCGTACAATCTCTTTTGCTGCAATTCTTCCCAAAAGCCACTCCGTCTTCCTTTTTTCATTTGCAGGAAGCAAATTCCAGGCGTTCTTTTCTTTGGAATTGCAGTACATGTGGACCAACGTGCGTGTCCATATGCTATTACTTTGCTCCATCCCGCGCTGTGTAAGCTTGTTAGCCTCAAATCCTATGATATCAGGGTTACTGATTGATAATTCATTGCAGTAGAAAGTATTGGGCCCGGTCCAATAATGGCTTCTCAGGAAAGACTGTTCCATCCTGTAGTAAATTAACTTAAAGCCGGATATTTTCATACAAACGGTTTCGTCCTGATCCAGCGCCTCAAAATCAACGTCGAAAAATACACCATCTTTTTTGCTTTTTGCCCTGCCTGTAAGTTTGGAAAAGGGCTCTTTGGGCTTTCCATAAAATCGGATGCTGGCGATGGAGACCGGATACACGCCAAAAAATTTATCACCCCCTTCGACCAGCCAATAGGCTACTGCATGCCCCGGCACATCCAGCAATTGTGCCGGGGTCATGAATTGCGGGGAAACTTCATCGAGAAATAAATTATCCTTCGGGGGTACGGAGAGTCTTACTTCAATCTCCTCCTGTCCGGTCCTTAATAATTCATCCATACAGGAGAACGCCTCACCATGAAATAAACATTGTTCAAAAAAACTTTCGGCGTCCCAAAGGACTGATTCCGGATTTGAAGCCGTAAAGGGCATGGGCTTCGGCGAAGAAGAATGACGGGCACTGAGTACCACTGTAGCGGTGCATAAGGGTTGATTGCTTTTCCCCTTTTCGACAATCTTTACAAAAATCCGCCGTTCTTTTTCCGTCGATGAGGTCATGACTTTTGCTTCAGACAACAATACCAGGGATTCACGCTCCACAGCGATCCATTTCAGCGCATGAATGTTGAGGATTTCCGTCACCACAAAGCCATCGGGGGCCAGGAGGCTTGCGGCTTCAGCCATCATTTCTATTGTCATTGCCAGCGGGACGATGGGTAAAGGCTCGGCGTCAATGGGTTTTTTTAAAATAAAACGTCCGAAGGTATGGTGCTGTAAAAACAGATCGTGCTTTCGGTCAATCGTTCGCTGGCAGATGCAGGCGTCTCCTTCTTCCATGACAACCGCATCAATCAGTGGTAAAGACAACAAAGATTTTGCCTGGTCTCTGTTCGTTTTTGAAACACCGTTTGAATAAAAAGACGGTGGTTGGGGCCTTTGGTGCATCATGGTCCGTCCATTTGCTTTAAAAAGGCGACCCAGTACATTTTTTTCGGTCTCCAGAAACGCATTCATCAATGCAAAATGATCCTGCATCAACGCAGACTTTGACTGCCGGCTTAGATGGGTATGCTTTATTACATTATTTTTGTCCGTAGGGGGCGGTAAATGATCAACTGCGGGAGTTATCCGGGCCATTTTATTGCGGTGAACTTCCATCTTCTGCTCCACAACCCTATCGACGCGATCATCAGTCGTTGTTGCTTGTAATTCACCTGCAAATAATTTGGCAAAGTCGATATTTACTCCTTCCACAAAGAGATTTGCGAGCACGTTGAGTAATTGATAATAGGAGTCGGTCCCTTCCTGTTCGATCGGTAGTACTTTGTGCTGTTTGCTTTGCAAGGTGTCGGCAATAAATCCGCTTAGAACAGCTCCAGGACCCATTTCCAGGAATATCTTCACCCCGTCTTCATATAATTGTTCGCACGCCTGTTTAAACCTGACGCAATTTGTCCAGTTCAATTCAGCCCACTCTTTTATGATGCCGGGTTCAGGTGGAAAATAATCAAGTCCAATACAACTGTAAAGGGGTATTTGAGGGGGATGGAAGGTGAAGGAATTGTAAATGCCACGGATGGAATCCATCTCGCTTTCGAACAGCGGCGTGTGATAGGCGCGGTCAAAGCTGAGTGTGAAGCAAATGACACCGAGCTCATTCAATTCAGCCTGCAACGCCTCGAAACGATCATCTGGGAAAAACAGGATCTTCTGATGATGACAGTTATCCATCGCCAGATATACAATACCTTTATATTTCTCTATAAAGGCATCGAGTGTGTGCTCGTTTGAGGTGGTAACCGCCAGAAACTTTCCTTTAGGGATCTCCCCCCTGGAATTACCCTGCGCGCCTTTTTGGGTGACAAGCAAAATGGTTTTAAAGAGATCCGCTTTGCTGGTGAACTTTAAAACCCCGCTAATGATCATCGCAGAGATTTCTCCGCTGGAATGGCCCATCATCACATTGATGCCGCAGTCCAGGGACCGTAATAGTTCATCAAGTGCGATACTTGCAATGATCACCGCCACATTGCCACCCTCCTGGCTATTTAAATTCGCCATTAACTTTTCGCGGTCATCAGCGGTTAATCCGCCCGCTGGAGGAAAGAGGGTAAGGCTTGGCAGAATTCCATTCACCTTCACCAATACATCTTCCAGGTTATCGAACCATTCCCTGACGTTTGGGAACCGAAGGCAAAGCACTTTTAACATGTTGACCCGCTGTCCGCCCTGTCCCGGGTAGACGGCTGCAATTTTTGGCTCCAAAACACCACTCGTATTCCAAACAACGCCCTTTTTTATCCTGGCCGGCGACCGATCGTTCTTTAAACTGCCGTTCAGCGCTTTTTCCAGTTTTTCAATAAGGTCTTGTTTCCCTGAGGCGACTACTGCCACCCTTAATCTGCCCGGAGGCCTCCTATTCAGCTCCACCGAAAAATCCTGGATGGATGCGTAGTCAAGTTCATTTATTCGGGTGAGGAATTCACTCATTAAAACGGCTAAATCTTTCTTTTCCCCGGCAGAAAAAACAAAAAGACCAAAGGGGCTGCTGAATAGCCGGGGCTTACCTGATGTTGTTGTTTCGCAGAGCTGGATGGCGGAAAAAGAGGACTCCTCATAAATAAAACAGGAAGCCGATGGTGTAACCTCAGGTGGACAGATCCATGGACTTCCTTCGCCATAGATGATGTAATCCCCGGGCGGTATCAGACCTTCGGCCACAGATGAATTGCCTGGGGGGTAAATCCGGTGATGGAGTGCCAGTACTGTTCTCGCTATAGATAACAGCCAGTGAAAAGCCTCGTGTCCGACTACGTTGAAACCAAGAGCGCAGTATGAATCAAACGACCGCCCAGGCCGGGCCTGGGTAAGAAGCGCTTCACCGCTGCGCTCACATCCGGCTGCAACGGTCCATTCATGGAGGTTGTCTTTGTGATAAGGTTCCAGACTGTCCAGAGATACATCCAGACCGCAGATGCTTTCCAGTTCTGCATAAAAGCAGTTATCGGGATTTTTATCATTCCGAGAAAACGCTATATAAGCCATCTCGAAATTTCCACTGGAAGACCTCTCTAAAGCGCCGACAATGAGATCATCGATCCGATTACCCTGGAGATTTTTAACACCAGCCTCTGTTTTTTTAAGAAAATTTGCAGTGGTATGTTCAATATTAATGTGCTCATGATGCAATGCAGGAATAGCCAGGCCCGGACCTATATACCAGACCTGGGGGTGTTCAACTTCCGCCTTTTTTACGAGATTATTCACCCAACTGTCCAAATCAGCTGCCTCCATAACCGCTGCACCATCATAAGAATGATCATTGCTGAGACAACAAGACCAGAATCTTTTAAGCGATGTGGCACCTCCGGGACCAATGACGATATCTGATACACCAATAGGGTGATTCCGGCTCATAGGATGCAATCATTAATTTCCAAAATATTGCCTGTTGAGATTAACCAGGCATTACAACTTGAAAAAAGCGTGACCATTGTACTCCAGGCCTGTAAGCTGTTTCGTTAAGCACTGGAATCGTTGGTTATTCAGCTTCATTCACATAAATATAGTATTTCTACTTTGCATTTTTAATCAGTTTTAAGGTTTATCGGAGCGCGTGTTCATAAATACTACAGCCTGGTTATCCATAACCCCCCCCCTGAGAAGCCCTTGATTCTCGGCGGAAAATATTGAATGATGAAAGGAATCAGACTTAAATCAGTCAAAATCGCTTGATGGTGATCCCATTATGTCCACAAATTAAAAAAAATATTTTAATATGCAATCCCTTAAAAATCCGGTAGCCCGCCATTTTCACCCCGTACTTACGCCTTCAGATGGATCCAGGTGTGCAGGTCGAATTGGTGCTCGTTATAAGCGAATCTGTACTTCCTAAGGGGAATAGAACTTCTTCCCTTCACTTTTACGGTCAGT
>DASULB010000099.1:0-3049 GCA_036278455.1 Chitinophagaceae bacterium
GGAACCTGCGCATCACCAATTTTGAAATGGAGACCTCGGCCATCTATGGCCTTGGCAGGCTGATGGGGCATCATTGTCTTTCCATTAATACCATGGTAGCCAACCGCGTTACCCGTAGGTTCAGCCCGGACAATAAAAGGGCTATTGAAGTGATGATCGAAAAATCCCTGGAAGTGCTCATGAAAGATTCATGAGCCTTCCCATGAGAAAAACCTGATGGAAGGGCAAAAACAGCGGTGATCGATAGCATAGAGCAAAGGATGTTCTCGGGACACTGGTATAAGGAGAGAAAGGAGGTATCAGAAAGAGCAAATCTCCTTTCCAGCGATGCCATTGGCTGTCATAGGGGAAAAACAGCCGCTTATATGTACCTTTGCGAAAATTAATTTTTTACATGAAAGCTCATTTTTGGAAATATCACGGTGCAGGAAATGATTTTGTTATTTTTGATAACCGATCCGGGGAATTTAATACCTTAAGCATTCTGCAACTCAGGTTCCTTTGCCATCGCCATTTCGGGATCGGCGGAGACGGGCTGATGATGCTCCAGGACCATCCGGAGGCCGATTTTGAGATGAAATACTTTAATTCCAATGGCAGGGAAGGCTCCATGTGCGGAAATGGCGGAAGATGTATCGCCGCTTTTGCGAAGAGACTTGGCATCATTGGGGATAAAACAAATTTTATGGCCGTTGATGGGCTGCATGAGGCAACCCTGATCACCGATAGCTGGGTAGAGCTGAAAATGCATGACATTACCAGTATTGAGCGTGGATACGACTTCGCCATACTGGATACCGGCTCACCGCACTATGTGAAATATACCGATGGCCTGGACGAGCTTGACGTTGTAAGCGAGGGGAAGGCAGTCCGGTATAATGAGCGGTTTTCAAAACAGGGAATCAACGTGAATTTCATTCAATACGGGGCGGACGCGCTGCATATCCGCACCTACGAGCGGGGTGTGGAAGATGAAACCATGGCCTGCGGTACGGGGATTACGGCCGCCGCCATCGTAGCCGCCGGAAACCAGAATACCTCCTATGTCATTCCCATTAAGGCCAATGGCGGAAAACTGGAAGTGCGCTATGACAAAAAAGACGATCAGCATTTTGAAAACATCTGGCTCTGTGGTCCGGCGACCTTTTCTTTTGAAGGAGATATTGAGATACCCAAGTAAACAGCCAGGATATCCGCTGACCGGTTATCTGCGTTTAGAAACCGGACCTGAGCGATAATACTATTTATTCATTCCAACGCTTTATTTTTATATTCTCATTCATGGATCATTCCTTCAATGTCAGGGTCTATGGTGTTCTGATCAGTGACGCCGGTAGCATCCTGGTCAGTGACGAATACATCAAAGGCTCCTTTATTACAAAATTTCCCGGTGGTGGCCTGGAATATGGTGAAGGTATTCTGGATTGCTTAAAGCGGGAATGGAGAGAGGAGCTTGGCCAGGAGATAGAAGTGGGCCGGCATCTTTACACCACCGAGTTTTTCCAGGTTTCCGCTTTTGGAGACGGGAGGCAGATCATCTCCATCTATTATTATGTAAAGGCCCTCTCCCCCCTCACCGTCATGATCAAAACAACCCCTTTCGAATTTGATAAACTCGAGGACCAGGCACAATCATTCCGGTGGATAGCCCCGGGAGCATTTTCCGAGGATACAGTCACTTTGCCGATCGATAAAGTAGTGGTAAGATTGGTGAACGAAGCCTGAGGGTGGCTCCTTCCCTCCCGCTCTTTAGGCCACCAAACGGTAAATGATCATGGCGGGAATGAATAACAGGTTCAGGATAAACAACCAACACTGCACATCATTAAAGGCTATTTTTCGCCGGGCCAGCAGAAAGGCAACCACTCCATACCAGATCACTCCCAGGGGCAGCGCTACAAGCCAACCCATTACCAGGATGCTTTTTACCAGGAAGTCCGGCCACCGCTCCAGGGTGATCACCCGGAAGATGAGTCCGGTGAGCCAGCACAGATTACAGATAAACAATAATTTTTGGGATATTCGTAGCAGATACACCGCCTAAAGTTAGGGTAAAATAATTTTTAGAAAAAAATACCCCTTCTTTGCCGAATAATTTATCTTGCGTAGGTTTGTTGCCCTGCCCGGCGGAGGGCAGGCAAAATAAGCCCAAATTTCACACCATGAAAATCAACTGGAAAAAAGACGTGTTGCCTCATGCAGTGGCCGTTGTCATTTTTATCATTCTCGGCTTCGTTTATTGCAACCCGGTCCTGCAGGGAGACAAGGTCAACCAATCGGACATGACCCAGGTGAAAGGGATGGCGCATGAAAGCATGGTATATTATCAGAAAACACACGAGCGACCGCTATGGACCAACAGCATGTTCGGTGGCATGCCTTCGTATTTGATTTACACCGGGCCGTCACCGAACAAGGTTTCCTTTCTCAATTCGCTTTCCACCCTTTGGCTGCCATCGCCCGTAAACATGCTTTTTATTGCGATGCTGGGCATGTATTTTTTGTTATGGGTCTTTGGATTCCGTTATTGGATCCGCCTGTTCGGCGCCGTCGGATACGGCTTTTCTTCTTATAATGTGATCCTGATCTCCGCCGGACACATTACCAAATTACTGACCATGGCATGGATGGCCCCTGTGCTGGCGGGCGTGATCCTGATATACCGCGGTAAATACCTGTTGGGGGCAGTGGTGACGGCCTTCTCGGCCGCGCTGCTTATTTATAACAACCATTTCCAGGTGATTTACTACATGCTGATCATGCTGGTCTTTCTGGTGGTAAGCAGGTTCATCATCTCCCTGCAGAAAAAGCAGTTACGGAAATTTGTCATCGCTTCTTTGATCTGTCTTGGTTGCGGAATTGTTGCCGCATTGCCCTCGGCAAGCCACCTGATGATCACCCGGGAGTTCACCCAGTACTCGATCCGTGGCAGTCATTCCAAGATTACCCTGGAAAACAAAACAGATAATCAACTGGAAAAAGGCGGCCTGAACATCGATTACGCTTACCGGTGGAGTTTTGGCAAGCTCGAAACATTTTCCCTGCTCAT